>BJHT01000191.1 GCA_014193395.1 Verrucomicrobiota bacterium | reverse complement strand
ACGGCGGTGATGGTCGGGAACGCCGGCAGACCCTCGACGACGGTCTCCTTGGGATTGACCGGCCACACGCGGTCGCCGTGCTGAAGGAAGGCGCGGACGGCTTTGTTGCCGAATTTGTTGCGGTCGTTGGAGGCTCCAAGAATGGCGACGGTTTTCATGGCCCCGGAGTATTTCGGGTCGGCGGCGCTGCGCAAGCTTTGGGGGCGGGAGGCAGGGGACACGGGGCCGGAGACAGAAGTCGGGGCGTGCGAAAACAGCATGTTTTTTGCCTTGATCGGCGAAGGCGTAAACGACGAGGAGCGCATCCGCCGCGTCGCGGCATGGGAAAGCGGAAGGCGCGCGGGCTTCCGTCGCCACCGGCTCGTCAGCCGACGGTGTCCACCACTTCGAGCCACAGCTCGTCGCCCCGGCTCGCAACGCGCAAGGGCTTCAGGCTCGCGCCGGCGCACGGCCCGTGGAGACACAGGCCGGTGAGGGGATCGTACACGGCACCGTGGGATTGGCAGGCGAAGTATTTTCGATCCCGCGTGAAGATGTGGTTGTCCCCGAAATCGAGGGTGAGCGGGAGATGCCGGCAGACGTTTTCGTAGGCCACGATCTGGTCTCCGATCCGCGCCAGAAAGCCTTCGCGCGGCACGCCGTCCTGCACGTACTCAAACTTGACCGTGATCCCTTCCGCCAGGTCGGCCACGCGGGCAATCAACTGCTTCGCCATGCGGTGAGGCTAGCGGAAGCGGGAGCGAAAAACCAAGGCCGGCCCGCCAGCTTCAGCTATTCCGCAAGGTACTCTGGATTCCGCCTGTGGCGGTCCCCGCCACAGGCGGAATCCAGAGTACCTTGCGGAATAGCTGCTGCCTCCGCGCGGGTTTGCCAAAGCGCCGCCGGTCCCTATGCTCGCCGCGATGTTCCATTTGCTTCTCGCGCTGGCCGGGCTGTCCGCGCTGGTCCCGGCGCACGCACAGACCGTGCTGGTGAAACCGTATGTGCAGCCCGCCGATGACGGCACCGCCGGCCCCACCGATCAGAAACAGCTCGTCTGGTTCACCGATCAGGTGCCCGGCGAATTCGCCGTCGAGTATCGCACCGGCACGACTGCGGCGATGTCGCGCGCCACGCCGACGCGCGCGGCACTCGCCATCGCCGAACCGCCGCCGTCGCAGTTCTTTTTTCGCGAGCCGCCCACGGGCCACAAACTGTTCAAATACACGGCGGCCCTGACCAATCTGGCGCTCGATTCCCGCGTGAGCTATCGGGTCACCCTGCGCGGCGAAACCATCCGCACCAACTCCTTCGCCACGCGCAAATCGCCGGCGCGCCCCCTACGTTTCACCGTCGCGGGCGACATGGCGGACGGACAGCCCGACCAGCGCAAGATCGCCTGCGAAATCGCCAAGGCGCAGCCGGACCTCATGCTCGTGGTCGGCGACATCGTGTATCCCTCGGGCACGATCAGCGAATACCTCCATCATTTCTGGAACGAGTACAACAACACCGAGAACGCCGACCCCGCCCGCGGCGCGCCGGTCATGGCGTCGGTGCCGTGGTATGCGGTGCTCGGCAATCACGACGTATGGTCGCACAACCTGAGCTACCAACCGGACGGCCTGGCCGCGTTCTATTTCTTCCACGCGCCCGCCAACGGTCCGAAGAAACTTTCGCCCTACCTCTCGCAATTTCGCTCGCTCGAATTCTCGATGTCCGCGCGGGCCTGGACCAATACCATCACGGGTTTTCTCCCGGTCACCGGTCCGCCGGCGCAGGTCGAGGCGTTCAAGCTCGCCGCGGGCGGCACTTATCCCGGCCTCTGTTTTTACTCGTTCGAGAACGGCCCCGCGCTGTTCCTCTGTCTCGACGCCAACAGCTACACCAACCCCACCGACCCGCTGCTGCACGCGTGGATTCGCCAGCGCCTCACACAGACCAAGGCCCGGTGGAAATTCGTTTTCTTCCATCATCCCGGCTTTCACTCGAGCGCGATGCACTACGAGGATCAGCGAATGCGGCTGCTGGCGCCGGTGTTTGAGGCGGGCGGCGTGGACATGGTTTTCTCCGGGCACATCCACAATTACCAACGCTCGCGGCCGCTGCGCTTCCAGCCGGTCGCGGGTGACAAATGGTCGGAGCGCGGATTGGTGGATGGAAAATTCACGATCGACAACGACTTCGACGGCGCGAAAAAAACCACGCCCGCCGGCATCATCTACATCGTCAGCGGCGGCGGCGGGGCCGATCTCTACAACTATCCGCTCGAGAACTACACGCTCTCCCGCGACTTTTACAAAGACAACTGGGCGCCCTTCACGGCCAAAACCGTCTCCGACCGTCACTCCTTCACCAGCGTCGAGGTGGACGCCGACACGCTCACGCTCCGGCAGATCGACGAAGACGGCGCGGAGATCGAGCGCGTGAAAGTGACGAAGCCGGGGAAATAGCGGCAGGGCAACGGCCCAAGCCCGAGCCGGAAAGATGTAGTCGGAGCACGGCCGGACGGCTTTGTTCCGGCTAAAGCGCGCGGACCAATCCGCCGATGTTGAGGCAGGCCGGGTCGTCGGATTTTTTCCGGGGTCCGGCGGCAGAGCAAGGTTTCCCATGCCGCGGTGACGGACGGACCCAGGTTGGTCCGGCTGGCGGCGGCGCGGACCGCTGGCGGCACGCACGAGTGCGCGAGAGCCGTGGCAGGGGGGCTTTTTGCTTGCGTTGAAGTCGACTTAACCTAGGGTCGCCACGCGTCTGGAAGCGACAGCGCAAGGGTTCGATGACCGCCGGTCAAACGGCGGCAGCGGCCTGACGGGTGGCCATCCTGCTAGCTGATATGAGCACTGGAATATTTGGCCGCGGTCCGGGCTGTCGTTCCCCGCAGGGCGCGCGCGTAGCTCAACTGGATAGAGTGACGGTCTCCGAAGCCGTAGGTTGTGGGTTCGACTCCCGCCGTGCGCACCATTCCTCTCCGGATTTTTCCCCTCTTTCTTTCCGTCGGTTCGCCGCCGTAACGCTCCGGGCTTGGTCTGCGGGCGTCGGGCTGGCTTGGAGTCTCCCGGTCATTCCCTGCCATGAGTAACAAGAGTTTCGATCCCAACGCGCCCAAGGTCATCAGCCTCGCGGACGAGAGCACGCTTGAGCCGACGGCGAGCATTCTCATGCTCGAGGACAGCGCCGAGCAGACGGTGAGCCTGAAGGAGTTTCTCGAGGCGAACAACTACAAGGTCACCACCGCGAGCAACGGCGTCGAGGGTCTCAAACACATCATGGGCCGCGATTTCGATGTGATCCTGTGCGACATGCTGATGCCGACGTTGCCGGGCGACATGTTTTACCTCGCGGTCGAGCGCATCAAACCGCATCTGTGCCGGCGCTTTATCTTCATCTCCGGTTACAACGGCGACCCGAAGATCGACGGCTTCATCCGCAAGGTGAAGGGCCTGATGCTGAACAAACCGCTGCACATCCGGTACCTGCTCGACTCGATCAAACTGATCCTGAAAAAAACGCAGACGCCGACGACGCTGACGATGGTGAGCGCGTGAACGGCGGAGCCAAGCACCAAGGATAAAGCTCAAAGCTCAAGGGAAGGCCCAAGCTCCGGGTTCCCAGCGGTGCATCGCGAGGGTGTTGGAAGAAGGGAGCTGGTTCCTGCCAGAGGTGCTGCAGGCCGGGGAATCCGACCGGAGTGCGCCCGTCCCGGGGCGCAGCAGGGTGGAGCACGGTGTGAGGCTGAAGAATTCCTGACTCCGGTGCGAGCGGACCTCGCTGCGGCCGAGGACGACCGCACTCCGGGCTCGCCGCCCGCCACCTGGTCCCCCACAGCTTCCGAACGCCGGCACCGGCCCGGTGAGCAACCGCTGGTGATCGAGCGCCCGCAACTTCGAGATGCCCCCAACTCCGGTGGCTCACGCCGCGTTTTTGGAAATCGTATCGGACTGAGTTCTCGGTCCGCCCACGCCAATCCCGCGGCGGTCATCGAGTCGAGATTTGGTGCTTGGGCGTTGGCACTGGGAGCTTCCCTTGAGCTTTGAGCTTTAGCCTTGGAGCTTTGTCCCCACGCCCTCCCCTCGGTCGCTGCCACGCAGTTAGCGCGCGGCTCCTCAATTGGGTTTGCCCGCCGGGCTGAAGATTTTCTGCAGCAGCTCGGTCGTGCGCGCGGCGGGGTTGGTGCGGATGTTTTTCTCCTCGGCGGCGACCATTTTGAACAGGCCGTCCAGGGTCTTTTTGGTCACGTAATTGTCCACGTCCAAGGCCTCGGGGACGGCGGCGGTTTTGCGGCCGAACAAGCCGAGAAACGGCTTCGCGGCGGCGACGGTGCCGGTGAGGGCTTTGTAGTGTTGCGTGACGCCGACGCGGTCAGTGGCGGATTTCACGATCGGCAGGAAGCGGGCCTCGAGGCTCTGCTCGGTGGTGCGGCGGAAGAACTGCGTCGCGGCGTCGTCCGGGCCTTTGAGAATCGCCTGGGCGTCGGCGAGGCTCATTTTGGAAATACTGTCGGCCAAAACGGTGAGGCCTTCCGGCACCGCTTTCTCGGCGGCGCGGTTCATCGCGAGGATGAAGTTGTCGGCGAGCTGGCCCTGCCCGGCCAGACGGGCGGCGTTTTCAGCGGTCTTCAAGCTGTCGGGCAGCGGGATTTTCACATCGAGGTTTTTGAGGAAGCCGTTTTCCTGTCCCAGACTGGCGGTGGCTTTCTGCGCACCTTTGTGGAGCGCTTCTTTCAGGCCGCGCGTGATTTCGTCGGTGTTCAGCACGCCGGCGGGCAGGCCGAGGGCCGGAGCGTTGGTTCCGAGGAGCGTGCGCACGCCACCGAGGAAATCGGCGGCGGTGAGCGTGGTGGTCGCGGTGGGCAGGACGAAGGCGAGGAAGAGCGTGGGGAGTTTCATGTTCTGAGTTGGGTTGGTTTACAGTGGCGCGGCAGCGTCGCGGCGGCGGCGGAGCCTGTCAAACCGATGGAGGGGGCAGCGGAAGAGTGATTAGTGATTAGTGGGCGGCGATTCGTAACCACCGAGCGCGCATTACGCATCGCGCATCACGGCCCGTGGGCTGCATTATCTGGCGCGCGGCTTGCGGGGTGCGTTGGCGGGCGGAAATGGTTCTTCCTTTTTGGCGGGTCGTTCCTACTGTTCCGCGCCGAATTTGGAACTGAACTCGAACATTTTTTATGGCTGCTGATACCTCTGTAGTGAAACCCGTGGAAGCACCCCCGCTTTCTCCGCTGAAACTCAAGTCCCGCCTCGCCGGCACGCCCGGCGCGCCAAAATACCCCGCGAAAGTGAAAAACGCCGCCGGTCAGGAGGTGCTCCTCGGCTGCCCGCGCGTGACCCGCGGTCTGGTCGCCTTGATGAACGTCCACGCGGTCAATGGCGGTGCGGCCTGTCACTGGGGCGGTCCGGCGGCGTTCGCGGAAATCATGTCGGCGGTGCATGGCCTCATGTTCGCGACGGCAGGCCGCCCGTGGCACGAGGCGTACAATTTTATCAACGACGCCGGGCATACGGAGAACGGCATCTACGCGCTGCGGGCCAACTACGGTTTCGACGGCCTGACCTTCGAGTGCCTCAAAGGTTTCCGCAGCATCAAGAGCAAGCTGACCGGGCACGGCGAGGCGCATCTCAATCCCGAGGGCGTGCTCATCAGCAACGGTCCGCTCGGTTCGAGCCTGCCGCAGGCGCAGGGCCTGGCGATTGCCGACAAGGTGGCCAAGTCTGATCGCGTCACCATCTGCACCGTGTCCGACGGCGCGGCGATGGAAGGCGAGGCGAAGGAATCTTTCTCGGCCATCCCCGGCCTGGCGGCGAAGGATCGCATCAATCCCTTCGTGCTGATTCTTTCCGACAACGACACCAAGCTCTCAGGGCGCATCACCAAGGATTCCTTCTCGATGCAGCGCTCGCTGCAGGCGATGGGTTCGCTCGGCTGGAATGTCATCTCCGTGCCGAACGGCCACGATTTGCAGGCCGTGTATCTCTCGGTCGAGAAGGGCATCGAGCAGGCGCGGCGCAATCCGAACGTGCCCGTCTGCCTGTGGGTGCGGACGATCAAGGGCTACGGCGTGAAAGCGACCGAGACGAGCGATTCCGGTGGGCACGGGTTTCCGCTGGCCAATGGCGAGAAGATCGTCGAGTTCGTGAACGAAATTTTCGGCGGCCAGGCTCCGGAGGAATTTGCGACCTGGGCGAAGGCGTTGCGCGCCGACTGGGAGAATGCGGAAGCCGCGAAGAAGGCCAAAGCCGCGGCGGCTCCGGCGTCGGCGGCTCCGGCTGTGAAGAAGGACAAGGTCCAGAGCGGCCTGGCCAAGGCGGCGATTCGCGCGGCGACCGAGGGCTTCCCGGTGTACTCGATCTCGGCGGACGTGCAGGGATCGACCGGCATCAGCAGTTTTCAGAAGAGCTTCCCGGATCGCTACATCGAGGTCGGCATCGCCGAGGCCAACATGATCAGCGTGGGCGCGGGCTTCGCCAAAGTGGGCTTCATTCCGATTGTCGATACGTTCGGCCAGTTCGGTGTCACCAAGGGCAATCTGCCGCTCACCATGGCGGCGCTGTCGCAGGCGCCGGTGATCGCGATGTTTTCGCACGTCGGGTTTCAGGATGCCGCGGATGGCGCGTCGCATCAGGCCACGACTTATTTCGCGGCGACCTCGGCGCTGCCGCACACGGTGGTGATCGCGCCGTCCTGCTCGGATGAAGCCGAGGCGCTGATGTATGAGGCGATCCGGCGCTACGCCGACGTGCGCGGCAAAGGCGGCGATGGCGAGAGCTACATTTTCTTCGTCGGGCGCGAGAATTATCCGCTGACCTGGATCGCGGGCGCGACATTCCCGTGGGGCAAGGCGCAGGTGCTGCAAACCGGGAGCGACGTGGTGCTAATCGGCTGCGGGCCGCTGTTGAGCAAGGCCATCGAGGCGGGCAAGAAACTCGCCGAGAAGGGCATCAAGGCGACCGTCATCAACAACCCGTTCGTCAATCAGGTGGACCTCGAGACCATCGGCGCGGCCGTAACGGCGTGCGGCGGGCGCGTGGTGACGATCGAGGATCACCAGATCATCGGCGGCATGGGCGCACAGGTTTCGCACGCGCTGGCGCAGGCCGGCATTGCGCACCGGATGAAAACGCTGGGCATCGACGGCGAGTTCGGGCAGTCCGCCTACCTTGCCGAGGAGCTGTATGTGCAGCACGGCCTCACGACCGCGACGATGATCGAGGCGGCGGAGCAGTTGCTGAAGTAACGCGGCGACGGAACGGGAGACAGGCGAAGCGGCGCTACGGCGCCGCTTTTGCTTTTTTGGGGTGTGGAGTGCGGTGACTGGTCAACGATTTCCCGAGGCGACTGGTCGCCGTCGGATGGCGGGAGGTGTGGGTGAGCATTTGGGTGTTCACAGCGCGGCCGAGCCGCAACCACAGCGGAGCGCGACCGGTCCCCGGTCGCAGCGGCACCGTCGAAGCCGGGGTGCTGGGAATTACTCGCGGCTTCGCGGGTACGCGGCCGCTGCGGGCGGGGACCGCCCGCGCGCCGGGACGCCCGGCCCGCCTCAGTTCGGCACCCAGCCGCGGCCGGGGATGAATTCGCGGCTGCCTTCCTTGGTTTTGCAGCCGACGCCGAGCAGACCCACCGCGAGCACGAGCAGGAGGAAAAATTTCATGCCGCCAAGTTAAACAGCGTTGTCAGATGGGCAAGCCTGTTGCACTTTTCCGCGGTCGAAGGACTGACAACCAATGCCGGGAATGGCCCGTGAATTTTTCCCGCGGCCCGAGTTTCGCCACCATGTCTGACGCGTTCAAATCACTGAAGGGGAAGTTGCTGCTGGACGGCGGCAAGCTGGGCGGCTCGGTGTTTCACCGCAGCGTCGTGCTCATCTGCCAGCACGATCCGCAGGGCGCGTTCGGCCTCGTCCTGAACCGGCCCACGGACAAGAAGGTCGGCGACGTGTTGTTGGGCGATCCCCCGGCGTCCCTGCGCGGGCAACTGCTCTACCTCGGTGGCCCGGTGCAGACGCCCGCGCTCAGCTATCTTCACTCGGATGATTTCCTGCCGTTCGGCAACGTGATGGACAATCTCAACCTCGGCCATGCGCTCGATGACCTACTCGAACTGGGCGCGTCCTTCTCCGGCTCGCAACGGCTCAAGGTGTTCGCCGGGTACGCCGGCTGGTCGCCGGGCCAGCTCGAGGACGAAATGAAACGCGCCGCGTGGGTCACGCATCCGGCGTCGCTGGACCTCGTGTTCAACCCCGACACGGCGACGCTCTGGTCCTCGATCCTGCGGCAAAAAGGCTGGGAATTCCGCCTGCTCGCCGATTCGCCCGAAGATTTGGAAAACAACTGAAGCAGCGTCCCACCGGCGTACGCGCAGTTGGTGCGGAGAAAGTTTGGAGTTCCGCCTTTAGCCGGCGAGCGCTCCAAACACGCACGCAATGACTCGTCCGCCAGTCGCACTCCGTCCCGAGTTCCACCGGATTTTGGCAGCCGAATGGGGGGAATCCGGATGTCGGCCGCAATCACCGGTCATCGTCCCGGGTCAGTTTCTGGAAACCTTCCATCTCCAATTCCGAACACGCGTTCGGCCTGTGAACCGCAAAGGATTTCCCGCAGATTCAGGAAGACCGCAGATGGGAAATTTCAATCTGTGGTCGCTCTGAATCTGCGGGAAATCCCCGCCCCTCCAGCTTCTGAACGCCTCGGGGCTCGCGGGCGGGCCGCCCCGCCCTGCCCTGCCCTCTTTGCGTTCCCTTGCGTTCCTTCGCGGCCATCCCGCCGCCGGCGCGGCTTACGGCACCTTCACAAACCGCACGCACACCGGCGACGGCGCGGCGAGCACCTGGCCCGTCGGCGTGAGCCGCCCGGTGCGGGCGTCGATGCGGAAGATCACGATGTTGTCCGAGTTGGAGTTGGCGGCGAAGAGATAGCCGCCGGTGGGATCGACATTGAAGTTGCGCGGAATCTTGCCGCCCGTCGGCGTGTTCTCGACATGCGTGAGTTTTCCCGTCGCCGGATCAATCGCGAAGACCACGATCGTGTCGTGCCCGCGATTGGAGCCGTAGAGGAACCGCCCCGTCGGATGCGCCACGACCTCCGCCGTGCTGTAGCCGGGCTTGACGGACTCGCCGGCGAGCAGGGTCGAGAGCGTCTGGATTTCCTGCAATTCACCGCGCACGGCGTCGTACGAGAAGGCGGTCATCGAGCACACGGTTTCATTGATCACGTAGGCGAACTTGCCCTGCGGATGAAACGCGAAATGCCGCGGCCCGTTGCCCGAGGCCACCGCGGCGAACGGCGGCGCGTGCGGCGTGAGCGAGCCTTTCGCGGGATCGAAGTCATAGAGGAAAATCTTGTCGAGGCCCGCGTCGGCGGCGAACGCGATCTTGTTCGCGGCATCGAGATTGATCGAGTGGGCGTGCGGCGGCTTCACCTTGCCCGCGCTCATGCCCGTGCCCGTGTGCTGGATGAACGCGCTGGGTTCGCCGAGCGTGCCGTCCGCATTGACCGGCACCGCGCCGACGCTGCCGCCGCCGTAATTGGCCACGAGCACGTTCTTGCCCGCCTTGTCCACGACGAGATGACACGGCCCCGCGCCGCCCGCGGAGGCCTGGTTCAAGGTCGTGAGTTTCCCCGACTCGGTGTTGATCGCGAAGGCCGTGATGCTGCCCGCCTTCTTGCCGCCGAAATTCGACACCTCGTTCACCGCGTAGAGAAACTTCTGGCTTGGATGAATCGCGAGGAACGACGGGCTGGTCGTCTCGCCGACAAGGCCGATCGGCGTGGCGGTCCCGGTGGCTGGGCTGAAGCGAAAGGCGTAGATGCCCTTGCTCTTCGGCCCGGTGTAAGTGCCGACATAAACCAGATAGCTGCCGGGGTCGGGTTCCGCCGCCGCGGCCAACACACCGCTTCCGGCGATGGCGAGCAAACTGGCGACGAGGCTGACGAGAGCGAGGGCGTGTGGAATTTTCATCGGGCGATCAGACACTGGCGGCGCGGGGGAATGCAAGGGGCGTTTGGCGGCGCGACGGCGGTTTTGGCGATTGGCGATCGGGGCCGCGGGGAGGGGAGTAATTAGTGATTAGTAATTGGTGGGGCGCGGGCGTGACGCGAGGAGGGTGTGGCGGGTGTGATCTGAGATTTGAAATTTCGAATTTCAAATGTGGCGAGATCGGATGCTGGCGGCGGGGTGGAGGCGCGGCGTTCACGCCACTCCGCCGACCAAACACCACAGTTCGTTCGCACCCGCCCCGGAGCGACCCACGCTGAACCGGCAGGAATGCCGCGCTTCCGGCGCGCCCGGACGAAAAATCCCTACCATTCGCGCGGCGTTGCGGTACAACCGTGCATCCTCATGAAAGCCACTGACACCAACTCCTCGTCTCCCTCGCGTCGCACCCATTCCACGCCCGCCCACGGCGCGGTTGCGGCTCCCTTCAACGTCCGCGGCAGCCGGCGCAATTTCTTCGGCGCGGTCGGCTGGGCCGCCGTCGGCATGGGCATCGCGCACGATGTGCTCGGCGCGGAAAACCCCGGCGTGGTGGTCACCGACAAAGCCTCGGCCATTCGCATCAAGTCGCTCAAGGCCGTGCCGGTGAAGGGCAATCTCTACATCAAGATCGAGACCAACCAGGGCATCTTCGGCTGGGGCGAGACGGCGGGGATCGAACCCAACGTGGGCGCGGAACTGGCGCGTTCGCTTTTCGAGTTGCTCAAGGATGAAAACCCGACGCGCATCGAGTTTCTGTGGCAAAAACTTTACCGCTCGCATCGCGACATCCGCGGCGGCCCGTTCATGGTGCATGTGATTTCAGCCATCGACGCGGCGTTGTGGGACATCGCGGGCAAGCTGCACGGCGTGCCGGTGTATCGCCTGCTCGGTGGTCCGGTGCGCGACAAGATTCGCTATTACTCGCACGCCAAGGCGCACAAGGCCCCGCCCGGCGGCGTCTTCGAGCACTCGGGCAATCCACCGGACATCGAGACGATGGTGCGGATGGTGAAGCAGGCGCGGCAGATGGTCGGACCAGACGGCACGGTGATGTTCGACGCGCACTGCGCGGTACCGCCGGCGACGCTGATCCAGTTCGCCGCGGCGATCAAAGCCTACGACGTGCTCTTCCTCGAGGAGGTCGCGGTGCCCGGGAACATCGAGGTTTTCAAACGGCTGAAGGCGGCGATCAACATCCCCTTCGCGGCCGGCGAGCGCGACCGGACGATCTGGGAATTCATCCCGTATTTGCAGGAGCGCTGCCTGGACATCCTCCAGCCCGACGTGAGCCACAGCGGCGGCATCTCGCAGATGATCAAGATCGCGACGCTCGGCGAGGCGTTCCAGACGCCGCTGGCGCCGCACTGCACCAACACGCTGCTGGGCATCGCGGGCAGCCTCCATGCGATTGCGGCGGTGCCGTTGTTCCTCATCCACGAATGCTACTTTTTCAATCACAAGGAAAAGAACGCCATCCGCTGCGCGTTCGATGTCCACAAGGATGGCTACATCGGCCTGCCGCCGGGGCCGGGACTGGGCGTCGAGATCGACGAAAACGCGCTCGACGAACTCTCCAAGCTGACCGCCGGCCAATACAAATGGCCTGGCGCGCGCCTCAAGGACGGAAGCATCGCGGATTATTGAGCCACGGATGGAACCCGGACGGCACTCCGCGTTGCGAACGCCATGAGCGAAAACATCCCCATCGCGAGTGAACTGCTCCGCGATCTGTTCGCCTTCCTCGACCAGGCCAGCGGGCGTGGTTATAAGTGCGACCATCACTTCACCCTGACGACCGCCTTCTTGC
The DNA here is from genome assembly GCA_014193395.1 of Verrucomicrobiota bacterium. Taxonomy (GTDB): domain Bacteria; phylum Verrucomicrobiota; class Verrucomicrobiia; order Limisphaerales; family BJHT01; genus BJHT01. The sequence continues at coordinate 1,659 of BJHT01000191.1, read as the reverse complement.
GCCAGCAACGGGTGGAGACTGAACCGATCCTCGAATGGCTCGGCGAACAGGGTGGCGGGTGCGATTGCGAAATCATGTTCAACGTCGCGCCGCAATGGGAGGAACGCGTGGGCTACACGCCGCCGGATGAATCCTCGCCGACGCCGCCGTCCACCGCCCCGCAAACGCCGCAGCGGCGACCGCAGCAAGCCCGGGGAAACTCCAAGCCGGCGAAACCTCCGGTGGTCGCTGCTGGCAGCGCGAAGAAGCAGCCTGCCCGAGCCGCAGCCTTGCCGACCGAGGACACCGCCGTCATTCAGGCCTTGATGGACTCGGCGGAATTGCAGGCCGTGGAACGCGCCATCGGTGAGGCCATCCACTCTTCGATCACGCCCAACCCGTTTGGTTTTCAGGAACTCCTGCGGTTCCAGCGCGTCTTCGGTTTCCTCGGATTGACCTGCGCCGAAATCCGCTCCGGGCTGGCGCAACACCGCGAGACGCTGGTGCGCTTTGGCATCGCGCTGAACGAGGACCGCGTGAAGAAAGACACCTTCGGCGAGGCTCCGAAGCTCCAGCCCGGCGAAGCCATCCCGCAGCGATCGCATTCGAGCGGATTCGGGCTGGACTACTATTGCTTCATGCACCTGGTCCAGCGCGGCGATCCGACGCTCGCGCTGGATTTTTTCACCTTCCGCCGCATCGGGTCCGGCAAGGCGTTTTATCGCGATTTGAAATCGTATTACGCGAAAGCCACGACCCCGTCTTGATTCGGAAATCATTTGGCACTGAGCCCGCAAATCCTCATGAAACCAATCGCCGAGCCTTCGGGCGCAAGATTTCCCCGCCGCCATTTTCTCACCACCGCCACCGCCACTGCTGCCGCCGCGACCGGTTTCGCGATGGTGCAAGACGCGTTGAGTGCGGAGCGCAATCCCGCGGTGCAGGTCGCGGACAAGGCCTCGGCCATCCGCATCACCAAGCTCACGGCGCGGTGGGTGAACCCGAATGTCTTCATCAAGATCGACACCAACCACGGCGTGTCCGGCTGGGGCGATCTCAAGGCCGTCGATCCGAAAGTCGCGAAGGTGCTGGTCGAGTCACTGTTCGAACTGCTCGACGGCGAGAACCCGACGCGGATCGAATATCTCTGGCAGAAGCTGTTCCGCGCGCATCGGAACATCCGCGGCGGCGCGTTCATGGTTCACACGCTGGCGGCCATCGACATGGCGTTGTGGGACATCACGGGCAAGCTCTACGGCGTGCCGGTTTATCGCCTGCTCGGCGGACCGGTGCGCGACAAAATCCGCGTCTATCACACGCCCAAGGCGATCAAGATTCCGCCGCCGAAAGTGTTCGAGCACTCGAGCGGGCCGACGGATGTGGCGCTGGTGGTCAACGCCATCAAGGCCGCGCGCGAGAAGGTCGGGCCGGACGGCGCGGTGATGTTCGACGCGCACTGCGCGCTGCCGCCCGCGACATTGATCCAGGTCGCGGCGGCCATCCAGCCCTACGACGTGCTGTTCATCGAAGAACCGGCGGTGCCCGGAAACATCGAGGTCTTCAAGCGGCTGAAAGCACAGATCAAAATCCCCCTCGCCTCGGGCGAACGCGACCGGACGATCTTCGGGATGATCGCGTATCTGCAGGAGCGCTGCCTGGACATTCTCCAGCCCGATTGCT
>BJHT01000190.1 GCA_014193395.1 Verrucomicrobiota bacterium | reverse complement strand
GCCGCTCGGACCGTATGTGGAAACGAAGATCGACCCGCATGATCTTACGATCCAGTTGTTCCAAAACGGCCAACTCCGCCAGAACTCGAACACCAGCCAGCTCATCTTCAACTGCTTCCAACTGGTGAGTCTCATCTCGACCAACATGACCCTGCTGCCGGGTGACGTCATCGTGACGGGCACGCCCAGCGGCGTCGGGCCGATTGAGTCGGGGGACCGGCTGGAGGTGCGGATTCAGGGCCTTTCGCCGCTGGTAAACACCGTCAAGTGACGGCGGCGGCTGCCTCCTTTCTCGCTCTGCAACTGCTGACGCTCGGGCGTCAGCAATTCCATTGCTTCCCTGGCACGCCAGCGCGCGAAGGTATCAAGAAGCTCAAAGCATAAAGCTCAAGGGAAGCTTCAAGGACCAAGCTCCGATCACCATCCAAATTTCCCGCTTCCCTACATGCTGACCTCGACGACGACTTGATGCCTGATGCTTGGTGCTTCCCTTGAGCTTTGAGCTTTAGCCTTGGAGCTTCCTCCCAAGCTTCTTCCCAAACTTTCACACCCTCAGATTTCTCAAGTTATGCGCTGGACCCAATCCCTTATTCCCACCCTCAAAGAAACCCCGGCGGACGCCGAGATCACGTCGCACAAGCTGCTGCTGCGCGCGGGCCTGATCCGCAAACTCACCGGCGGCCTGTACACTTTTCTCCCGATCGGTCTGCGCGTGCTGCGCAAGATCGAGCGCATCGTGCGCGAGGAGATGGACCGCGCCGGGGCGCTCGAAGTGCTGATGCCCGCGCTCCAACCGCCGGAAATCTGGCAGCAGAGCGGCCGGTACGAAACCGCCGCGGACGTGCTTTACAAGGTGCGCGACCGCGCCCGCAAGGAGTGGGTGCTCGGGCCGACGCACGAAGAGGTAGTTACGCTGCTGGCGGCGGGCGAGATCAATTCCTACCGGCAGATGCCGAAGAATTTTTACCAGATTCAGTTGAAGTTCCGGGATGAAATCCGGCCGCGCTTTGGTCTCATGCGCGCCAAGGAATTCATCATGAAGGACGCCTACAGCTTCGACACGACGGACGCGGGCGCGCAGGTGAGCTACCAACGGATGTACGATGCCTACACGCGCATCTTTCAACGCTGCGGCTTGAAGGCGTTTCCGGTCGAGGCCGATACGGGCGTGATCGGCGGCAAGTTTTCGCACGAGTTCATGGTGCCCGCCGAGACGGGCGAGAACGAAGTCGTTTACTGCGAAGCGTGCGGCTACGCGGCGAACATTGAGAAGGCAACCAGCGGCATTCCCAAAACCGCCGCGCGCGAAATCGGTGCGGCGGTGGAAAAATTTGCCACGCCCGGCGTCGTCACCATCGAGGCTCTGAGCAAGGCGCCCTACGGCGTACCCGCCAACCGCCAGATCAAGACGCTCGTGTTCATCGCCGACAGCAAGCCGCTACTGGTGCTGATCCGCGGCGACGATCAGTTGAATGAAAACAAGCTCATCGCGATGACCGGCGCGGTACAGGTGCGGCCGGCGGATGTGAAGAATCCCGAAGACCTTGCCCATTTCACGAGCCTCGGGGCCATGCCCGGCTCGCTCGGCGCGGTGGTCAATGTGCCCGCCGGTTGGGAAGTGCTCGCGGACGAACGCCTGCGCGGCGCGAACGAAATGACCACCGGCGCGAACGAAGACGGATTCCATCTGCGCAACGTGTCCATCGAGCGCGACATCAAGGTGACGCGCTGGTTTGACCTGCGCACCGTCGCGGCGGGCGAGCCGTGTGTGAAATGCGCGAAGTCCCTGAAAATCCGCCGCGCCATCGAGGTCGGGCATGTCTTCAAGCTGGGCACCAAATACAGCGAGAAGATGAACGCCTACTTTCTCGACGAGCACGGGAAGTCACTGCCGTGTGTCATGGGTTGCTACGGCATCGGGGTTACGCGCACGTTGCAGGCCGTCATCGAGCAATCCAACGACAAGGACGGCATCGTCTGGCCGCTGGCCGTCGCGCCGTATCAAGTGTGCATCACGCCGCTGGGCGTGGTGCCCGGCAGCCCGATCATGGCGCTCGCCGAGAAGCTTTACGCCGAACTGACCGCCGCCGGCATCGAGGTCATCCTCGATGACCGCGACGAGCGCCCCGGCGTGAAGTTCAAGGACGCCGACCTGGTGGGTTTCCCGTTCCGACTCAGCATTGGCGAGAAATCACTCGCGAAAGGGGAGGTGGAAATCAAGCCGCGCTCCGGCGCCTTCTTCGGCGTCAAAATTGACGAAGCCGTCGCGCGCCTCCGGGAGTTGATTGCCGCGGGCGTTTCGGGGTGACGGAAGGGGTTTGGAAGTAATTAGTGATCAGGCCCGAAACCTCGCGAAAGCTGCTGCTATGGGCAGTTTCTCACACGGTGATTTGGGAAGTCGCGCCGGGATTTTCGCCCCTGGCAGGCGCGAGAAAGGTGCCTGTCCGCACGATCCGCCCGCGATCGGTGACTACCGAGCAACGCCAGCAGCGGTAGAAATCCCCAGCGAATTCGGCTCATTTTCAAAGCAACTTGGAATCAGCCCGCTCTGGCAAAACCTTGCGCGGCGATTTCAGGGCGCGCCGCGGCGACACAGCGTGGTTCCGGCTCAGGGCCGCAGGAATTTCTCAGCGGCGAAGTCGGCGTAGCGAAGGCCAAGGGGCGTAAGTTGAAAGCGTTCGTCGGAGCAGGCGGCGAAACCGCGGGCGGTGAGTTCGTCCATTTCGGCGCGCCATTCGGTGCGGAGATCGAAGCCGGTGACGGCCTGGAATTGGCCGAAGGGCCAGCCGTGGTTCATGCGCAGACCGAACGCGGCGGTCTCGCCGGCGCGGCCGAGGGGCGGGAGTTTTTCGCGGCTTTCGATGGCGCGGCGGCCGGCCTCGAGTTGTTCGCAGTAGAGCTGGGTGTTGGACCAGTTCTTGGTGCGTTCGCCGGCGACGTAGCCGGTGGCGCTGGGGCCGACGCCGTGGAATTCGCCGCCACGCCAGTAGTTCACGTTGTGCTGGCAGGCGAAGGTGGGCACGTCGGCGAGGAGACCGCCAGCAGCGGTGGCGGGCGCGGTGCTGGGAACGGCGATGAGCGAAGACGTGGCGTCGTTTGCGGGCGGTGCGATGGTGGTGGCGCGCGTTTCGCGGGCGAAGTTGGCGACTTCGTATTGGCGGAAGCCGGCGGCCTCGGAGCGCTGGAGGAGTTCCTCGAACATGGTCGCGGCGAGGTCTTCATCGACGGAGAATTCGCCCGCCTGCATCTGGTGAAAGAGCGGCGTGTCTTCCTCGTAGATGACCTCGTAGCTCGAGAGGTGTTCGCTGCCGAGGGCGAGGGCTTCGTCGAGCGTGGCGCGCCACACGGCGAGGGTCTGACCGGGGATGGCGAACATGAGGTCGATGTTCACATTGTCGAAACCGGCGGCGCGCAGAATGTCGAAGGATTTGAAAACCATCTCGCGGCTGTGAACGCGGCCGAGGCGGTCGAGCAGTTTTTCATCAAGCGACTGGACGCCCATGGAGATGCGGTTGACGCCGAAACTGCGGAGCAGGCGGGCCTTGTCGAGCGAGACGGTGGCGGGATTGCACTCGACGGTCCATTCGGCGGCACCGAGAAGTTTCGCGCGTTCCATGGCGCGCAGGACGGTCTCCCACTGGCGGAGCGTGAGCAGCGAGGGAGTGCCGCCGCCGAAAAAAATGGTGCGGGGCGCTGCGGTGGGGGAGATCAGTTCCAGTTCACGAATCAACGCGGCGACGTAGCGGTTGATGAGTTCGCCGCTGGCGGCTTCGGAGTAGAAGGCGCAGTACTCGCACTTCTGTGCGCAGAAGGGGACGTGGACGTAGAGACTGGTAACGGGACGGGACGACGGATCGGTCATGAAGTCAGGATGACCAAGTCAACCCTCCATGGGAAGACTGCGGAACAAATTACCGCGGCCATCCAACCCCGGGCCGCGAACCCGGACGAAGCTACTGCTGCGGGGCGCGCTGAACTTTCTGGGCCTTCATTCCCTTTTCGCTCTGGATCAGATCGTAGCTCACGATCTCGCCCTCCGTCAGGGTCTTGAAGCCCTCGGCTTCGATCGACGTGTGGTGAACGAACACATCCTTGCCACCTTCACCTTCGATGAAACCAAAACCCTTTTTGTTGTCGAACCACTTAACCTTGCCGCTCGCCATAACTGTTTTTGCTGTCTCTGGGTTCAAAGGCCATACACCTCACCCCGACCCAATCGATAACCGAGTTTCCTTCGACCGCCGGAAGGCAGCCTGACTGCGGCGCATCCTAGAAGTTGGATTTTGACAGCGTCAACTTAAAAGCCACGGGAAAGGAGGGAACGAGGAACCTACGGGTTCCGAATTGGGTGGTGGGAATCAGGTCCGCTTTCCGCCTGGGGCCACCGCGCGCTGCGGAGCCACCTACCGGAGTGCGCACGTCCCCGGGCGCAGCAAGGTTCGAGCGCGGTGCGGCCCCACGACGATCCCGCCGCCCTGTGCGTGCGGACGTCGCTACGGCCGGGGAAGTCCGCACTCCGCAGCAGCCGTCCGCCGAGGCACCACCGCACTGCGTCGGCGCGTCTGCGCTCCGAGGGGCGCAGGCGGGGCGCGGACGGGAGAGGCGACAAGCTGTCGCCGCTCCACCGCCGCGCGCCGGAGGTTACGGCAGAGTGGTGAAGACGAGGTCAGTGGGAGTGCCGCCCTGGTTGTTGAGGCCGTCGCGACTGCGCACTTGGTAGTGGTAGGTGGTGTTGGGGAGCAACCCCGTCAGATTCACCGCGTGGTCGAGGACGAGGGTGGGATTGACCGGCGTGGAGATTTCGTACGCGGCGGTGAGGCCGTAGCGCACTTGCGAATCGGCGTTCTCATTGGTCTCCCAGCGGATGGTGGCGGAGCGGCTGGTGATGACGGTTGCGGCCACGTTGAAGATCCGTGGCGGCAAGGTGTCCGTGGTGTAGAAGACGGAGGTTTGAGTGGCGCTCATGACGATGCCGTCGAGGCCGCGAATGCCTTCGGGGCCGCCGAGAACGGTCGCGGTGTAGGTCCAGTTCGGCAGCAGGGCGACGGTGGGCGTCAGCGTGGCCGTGCGGGTCGCGGGGTCGTAGGACACGGTGGCCGGCACCGGCGTGGTGGTGCTCTTGCGGATCACCGTGAGGGTGGCCGTAGTGATCGAGGCGGGATCGACGGGCTTGGTGAACGTCACGCGGATCGCGGAACCCACAGTGACCTGGCGCGTACCGTTCGTCGGCGTGATCGCGGCGACGTTGACGGGCTGGGTGTCGATGATGCTGAAGCCCCAATTCACCTCGGCCGGGAGCGGCACGCCGGCGAGGGAGCGGACGCCGCCGACGCCGCCGGCGATCCGGACCGTGTACGACCCGCCCGGAGTGAGGTCTTGCAACGGGTTGAGCGACGCGGTGCGGGCCGCGACATCATAGAAGACGAGCGCGGTGACCGGGTTGGTGCTGCCCGACGGCAGGAGCTTGAAGGTCTGTCCATTGATGGACGACGGGTCCATCGCCTGGGAGAAGGCCGCCGTGACCGTAATGTTGGCCGGCACGGTGGTGGCGTTGGCGGCGGGGGTCACGCCGGTCACGGACGGGATGCCGACATCGGCGACGGCCAGGAGCGCGGTGGCGCTGATGGCGGTGCCGAGGGCGTTGGTGACGACACAGCGGAACTGCGCGTTGTGGTCTGCCAGCGTGGTGCTGAAGATCGTGTAGGAGGTGCCGGTGGCACCGGGGATCGCACTGCCGTTGCGCTGCCATTGATAGCCGAGCGGCGCGGCCCCGATGGCGGTCACGGAGAAGGTGGCCGACTGGCCGGCGACGACGACGAGGTTCGTGGGATCCTTCGTGATCGCCGGTGGCGCGAGGGTGCCGACGGTGACGATCAGGTTCGGGGTCAACTGACCGAACCAACCGACACCTTCCTGCAGCATCTGCCACTGGAAGTTGTAATTCCGAGCGACGGCCGGGGCCTTGATGTTGAAGCTAAATGTGACCGATTCGCCTGGGGCCACGTCGCGCGGTAGCAGCACGCGGTTGATGTTCCAGATCGTGGAGTCAGCGGGATTCTGCGCGCCGAGTTTGTAGCGCGCGCCGGCTGTCCAGATGTTGGTGCCGTTGTTCCGCATGGTGACGGACACCGGATTGAGGGAGCCGGCGACGAGATTGGACGGCACCGTCTGCGCAACGAACACCGCCTGGTTGCCGAGGCCCGACGAGGTCACAACACTGACGGCGACGTTGGGGGTCCGCTCGCCGAAGAAGCCTTTGCCCTCCTGCACCATCTGCCATTGGAAGTCGTGGAGGCCGCCGGTCTCGGGCGGGGCGACGATGAAATTAAACGTCACGGTCGCACCCGGCGCGACGGGTGCCAGCAGCCCCACGCGGTTCAGCCCGAACACGATATTGTCCAGGGCATTTTGCGAGCCGAGCTTGAACTTGGCCTCGCGGGTCCAAGTCGAGTCCCCCACGTTTTTGAAAGTGATCGACACCGGGTAGCGCTGGCCTTTGTTCATCACCGCGGGCACGCGCTGCGAAACGAACGCGGCGGCGTTGACCTCGCCCGACACGATCACGGTCACGCTGGGGGTGGCTTCACCAAAAATCGCCTTGCCTTCCTGCACCATCTGCCACTGGAACTGATAAACCCCGGGCGTTGTCGGCGCGGTGACATTGAAGTCAAACTGCGCGGTGCCGCCTGGCGGGACGGAGGCGGGCAGCACGACCCGATTCAGCCCCCAAGCGAGGTTGTCGAGCGGGTTTTGCGAAGCCAGACGATACAGCTCTTCCGCCGTCCAAGTCGTGGTGCCGGTGTTGGTCATCGTGATGGAGACCGGATAAACGGTGCCCGGCGACATCGTGCCGGGGACCGTCTGGGCGATGAAGCCGGCGTTGTTTGTCGGCGGCACGAGGGGTGCCACGGTGATTGCGAGTTTCGCAGCGGGCTGGCCGAAGAATCCGGTCACCGTTCGCACCATCTGCCACTGGAAGTCGTAGGTGCCAGGTTCCGTCGGCGCGGTAAGTTGGAAGCTGAAGTCCACAGACTGTCCGGGCGGCACCGCAGCGGGGAGGTCGGTGCGGTTGAAGCCCCACGTCAGATTGTCGGCGGGGCTTTGCGAGCCGAGTTGGTAACCGCCGTCCGTTGTCCAAGTGGAGCCGCCGTTGTTGCGGAGCGTGATGACAGCGGTGAACGACTGGCCCTGCGTCAGCGTGAGCGGCACATTCTGCTGGATGAATTGTGCATTGTCGCCCGGCGCACCGACGATGACCACGAGGTTGCTCGAGCGGCCGCCAAAGAAACCGGCGCCATCATCATCCAGCACCATTTGCCATTGGAAATTGTAGGCCCCCGGCGCGGCGGGCGCGGTCACCTGAAAATCAAACGTCGCATTCCCACCCGCCGGAATATTCCCTGGCAGCCCGACGCGATTGATGTCCCACGTCAGGTTGTTCGCCGGATTCTGCGCGCCCAAGCGGAAGCGCCGGTCGGCGGTCCACGCGGCCGAGCCGACGTTGGCCATGGTGATCGAGGCGATGTAAATCTGCCCGGGATTCATGGCGATCGGCACGTCCTGGCTGACGAACAGGGCATCGTTTGCCACCGGCGATGGCGCGATCACATTGATGGCCAGATTCGGACTCAACTGTCCAAACGGGCCGGTGGCTTCTTTGACCATGCCCCATTGCAGATTGTAGGAACCGGGAGTCGCGGGCGCCACCAACTGCGCGGTGAAGGTGAACGATTCCCCGGGCCGCACGGGGCCGGTGAGCAGGGCGCGGTTGATCGCCCAAGTCAAAGTGTCCGCCGGATTTTCCGTGCGGAGCCGGAACAAGTCCTCGGGCGTCCAGGTGGTCGCGCCATTGTTGCGCATCGTGACGGTGGCCGTGAAGACCTGGCCGGTGAGGACAGTTTGCGGTGCGGATTGCGAGACAAAGAGCGCGCTGTTGGCCAGCGGCACCACGGTGACGACGACGTTCGGTGTCGGCGCACCGAAGAAGGCCACGGCCTCCTGGACCATCCGCCACTGGCAGTCGTAATCGCCCGGCACGATCGGCGCAGTGACATTGAAGGCAAAGGTCACGAGACCACCGGCACCCGTCGGCGCGGGCAGCAGCACGCGGTTTACGTTGAAGCGCAAATTGTCGAGCGGGTTGACCGACGCCAGGCGGTAGAGCCGCTCGCGAGTCCAACCGGCGGTGCCGCTGTTGGAAAGCGTGATCGAAATCGGATAGGTCTGGCCGGCCACCATCGTCGTGGGAATGTTCTGACTCACGAAGCTCGCGTTGTTCACCGCCGGCGGCGGCGCGGTGACGTTGATGACCGCATTGGTGCTCGGATCACCGAAAAAGCCCGCGCCATCGCGGAACATCTGCCACTGGAAATCATAGAGGCCGGGGCTGGTCGGCGCGACCAGCGACAGCGTGAACACGCCGGTTTCTCCCGCCGCCACGGGTGCCGCCAAAGCCGCGCGATTGATCCCCCAACGAAGCGTGTCCGCGGGATTCTGTGCGCCGAGTTGATAACCCGCCGCCGCAGTCCAGGTGATCCCACTCAGATTGCGCATTGTGACGGTCGCCGTGAAGGTCTGCCCGGCGGCGATCGACGGAGGAATTTCCTGGGACACGAACCCGGCATTATCCGTAGGCACGCTGCCGACAATCACGGAGACGATCGGACTGAGGTCGCCAAAAAATCCCACGCCATCCTGCACCATCTGCCATTGGAAATTGTACACGCCGGGCGTCGCCGGACCGCGGACTTGAAAATCAAACGTGGCCGTGCCGCCCGGCGGAATCGTGGCGGACGGCAGCCCGACGCGGTTGATGTCCCACGTCAAATTATTGGCCGGATTCTGCGCGCCGAGCCGGAACAACTGGTCGCCGCGCCAGGTGGTCGTCCCGGTGTTGGTCATCGTGATCGACGCGATATAGATGGTCCCCGGCTCCATCACGGCTGGCACGGTCTGCGTACCAAAGGCCGCCGCATTGAAGGGTGCCGTGGGGGTCGTCACCGCGACCACCAGATTCGGCGACAACGAACCAAATGAGCCGACGCCCGCCCGCTGCATCTGCCACTGGAGATTGTAGCTGCCCGGCACCGCAGGCGCGGTGAGCGGGATGGTGAAGGTGGTCTCTTCGCCCGGCGGCACCACGCCGAGGAGCGGCACCGAGTTCACGCCCCAGCGCAGATTCTCCGCCGGATTCTGCGAGCCGAGCGTAAAGCCGTTCGCAGCGCTCCAAGTACTGAGGCCGATGTTCCGCACCGTGACCGTAGCCGTGAAAACTTCGCCGGTGGTGACCGACGCGGGCGCGGTGTGGGTGACGAACAGCGCATCATTCTCCGGCGTACCAACCGTGATCACGACGTTGGTCGAGAGCGCGCCGAAGAATTCGACCCCCTCCTGCACCATTCGCCACTGGAAGTTGTAGGTGCCCGCGACAACCGGCGCAAAGACGCGGAAATTAAAGGCGGCCTCCGCCCCGACCGCGACCAGACCGGGCAGCGGCGCACGCGCGACTCCCCAAGTAAAATTGTCCGGCGGATTTTGCGACGCCAGATTGTACAGGCCGGCCTGCGACCACGGATTGGCCCCGGTGTTGCGCAGCACGACCTGGACATCGTAGCCCTGCCCCGGGGCCATCCGCGTCGGCACATTTTGTGAGACAAACACGGAGTTGTTCACCGGCTGCTGCACGGTGATCGGGAGGTTGGGCGTGACCGCACCAAACAGGCCGGAGGCGTCGCTCATCATCTGCCACTGGAACGGAAATTCACCGGCGCGACTCGGCGGAGTGATGGCCCCGGCGAAAACGGCATTGCCACCGGGTGCCACGGGCGCAGTGAGGAGGAGACGCCCGATGCCCCACACGGTGTTCTCCGTCGGGTTCACGGAAACCAGGCGATGCGTCGTCGGCGTCCAGGTGTTCACGCCGCTGTTCTGCATCGTGATCGAGAAATTGTAGAGCTGGCCCGGCGACACGCTCGATGGGACGTTTTCCGTGACAAACGCGGCATCGTCACCCGCCGGCGCCACGGTCACCGACACCGTGGCGGAGCGCTGGCCGAATACCGTGACCCCTTCCTGCACCATCTGCCACTCGAACGCATACGTGCCAGGCGTCAGCGGGCTCGTCACGGGAAAGTTAAAGGCAACCTCCTGACCCGGTGCCACATCGCCGGGCAGCAACACGCGGGCGCGCCCCCAGGTGAAATTGTCCAGCGGGTTCTGCGATCCCAAGCGGTACTTCGCGACTTCACTCCACGCATTGGACCCCGTGTTACGCAGTACCACGCTGACATTGTAGGTCTGGCCCGCGGTCATGTTCGCCGGGACGGTCTGCGAAACAAAGGCTGCATCATTGCCAATCGCGCCCACGTTGATGACGAGATTCGGCGTGAGATCCCCGAACACCCCCGCGCCGGTTCCCGACTCCAGCCCCATCTGCCATTGAAAATTGTACGTTCCTGGCGCAACAGGCGCGATCAGCGGAAAACTGAAGGTGACGGGACTTCCCGGCGCCACCGCGCCACCGAGGATTGCGCGCGCCGTGCCAAAAATCGTGTTGTCCGCGGGATTTTGCGACGTGAGCCGATACTTCAGCTCCGGCGTCCACGTGCTGGTCCCCACGTTTTTCATCGTGATGGCGGCCGTGTAGCTGTGGCCGGCGATCATGTTCGTCGGGACGGACTGATCAAGGTAGCGGGCGGCGTTCGCGGCCATCGCGACCGTGATGGGCACCGAGGGGGTCGCGGATCCAAACAAATTCACGCCGTCGTGAATCATCTGCCATTGCATCGGATAAGTGCCGGGGATTTCGGGGGCAACCACCGTGAAATTAAACGTGGCAATAACGCCGGGCGGAATGTTCGCCGGCAGCGCCACGCGGTTGACGCCCCAAGTCGTGTTGTCCTGCGGACCTTGGGAGGCGAGGAAATAGTGATTCTCCGGGGTCCAAGTCGTGGTGCCGACGTTCTTCATCGTGATGGTGACCCGGTAGGTCTGACCCGCGGTCATGAACGTCGAGTGCGATTGCGAGAGATACACCGCGTTGTCGTTCTGATTGACCACCGGCTGAAAATTCGCCGTCACCGTGGCCGTGTTGTTGGGCGTGCGCAGCAGATGCGTGGCATTCCCGCCGTCCGACCAGCCCACGAATTCATAAGTGATCCCGTTGAGCACCTGATGGCCGGCCCCGACCTCGCGCAACACTCCCGCGACACCCGTGAATCGATACGGCGCCGTGATCGGCGTCCCATCCAGGGTCAGTTCCAAGCCGGCCGGCTGGCTGGCCAACGTGATGTTCGCCTTGAGCGGCAGCACGTCGCGAAACACCGTGTGCTTCAAGCCCACCGCATCCGTCGCCGTGAGGTAAATCCGGTACCACACATCGTCACTCGTTTCGCCCACCGCCGAGACGACAAACGAACCCCCGCTGGCTCCCGAAAACTCCGCGATAAACGGATGATTGTGATCGTGATGTTGAAAATCCACGCGCCACGTCAGCGCCGACGGCGGGAGCACGCCCGCCTCGGGATCGGTGCCCAGGCCGGAAAACTCGATCACGTCGCCGGCCCGGTAAATGCGGCTTGGCGCGGGCGTCACGATTTCGGCGACCGGAGGTCGGTTGGCGGTGACCGAGAGCGTGGCGGCCACCGTGGTGGCGGTGCCGACCGAGTTGCTCAGGACACACCGGAATTGCGCGCCGCTATCCGCCAGGCCGACGGCGGCCAGGTTGAGCGTGGCGGACGTGGCACCCGCGACGTCGGTGAACTCCGCCTGTTCTGCATCCTTGCGTTGCCAGCGGAACGTCATCGGCGGCTCGCCGTAAGCGCTCACCGAGAACGCGGCGGGATAACCGTCCGACACGAGCACATCGGCCGGCTGCGTGCCCACCTGCGGCGTGAGCAGGCCCGAATACTGGATGCGGTTCAGCGACCGCCGCCCGCGCGCCAGATAATAGAGCGACCCATCGTTGGCCACCGTCAGATACAACGGCACCACGTCCGGGCCGGCGGCGGCGAACGGCGGGAAGGTCGCGAACTCCGTGACCGTCTGGGTGTCCGTATCCAGCACGTTGATGACCTGCGTGAATCCATCCACGAAGAAATACTTGCCGAGATAGCTGCCGGGAAACTGATTGGTCGCCGGATTGTAAAAAGTCCCGCCGGTGATGGCGCTGCTGGCGGGCGGGTCAGTCTGGTGCGGATAAGCGTACACCGGACTACCGAAATTAGGATCGGTGGAGTAGCCCTCGTAAATCGGCCAGCCGTAGTTCGCCCCGCGCTGCACCTCGTTGATCTCTTCCCACCGATCGAAGCCCACATCATTCACGAACAAACGGCTGGTCCCCGGTTTGAATCCCAGCGTGTAGGGATTGCGAAATCCCAGCGCCCAAATCGCCCGGCTCAGACCGGTCGTCGAGTCCACAAACGGATTGTCCGAAGGAATCGAGCCGTCACGATTGATCCGCAGAATTTTACCCAACGGACTCGCCAGCGACTGGGCATTGGACGGGACATTGTTCTCCCCGACGCCGACATACAGCTTGCCATCGGGACCAAACGCCAGGCTGCCCCCGTTGTGCCAGCCGGATTCCCCCAAGGTGGGCAGGTCCAGCAGCGCCACCTCGCTGCCCACATCCGCGACATCCCCGTTGGCCGTGAACCGGCTCAGCCGGTTGTGAATCGTCGGGGACAGCGACGTGTAATACAGATAAACGAAATGGTTGGCGCTGAAGTCCGGATCAAACTGGATGCCGATCAGTCCGCGCTCCTGATACGCATGGACGGTCACGGACACAAATGGGGCGGGCAGCAGCACCCCGCCTTTGACCACCCGCACGTTCCCCCGCTGCTCGCACACAAACACGCGGCCATCCGGCGCCACCGCCATCGCGGCTGCCGAAGCGATGCCGTCAATGCGCGTCTCGCCAAAGCCCGGCGGCAGCAGCGCCTGTGCCCCCGCGCGCGGCACGCCGGCCAACAGCGCCAGGGTCAGCAACCAGCCACCGAACCAGCCGCGGGTGCGAGCAGAACCGCGCGCGCCAGCCACCGCGGCCATCCGGGGCGCGGCAAAACTTTGGGGTGTCATGAACTTCATAATCGTTAGAGCAAACAAAGCTTTCTCTCCGTTGTAAAGGCGCGTCGATTAGCGCCGCCGATTTCCGCCCAAAAGTCTTCCGCCACCACGCGTTGTCATGGTGTCACCGTCACCGTGGTGTTGGGCGACGCCGCGCCAAACCACCCGACCCCTAATTGCATCATCCGCCACGCGAACACATAACTCCCCGCCGTCGCCGGCGCCTTCACCTGAAACGTAAACACTGCGTTGGCCCCGGGGGCCACGCTCGCGGGCAGCACCACCCGCTGCAGTCCCCAGACTACGTTGTCCACCGGGCTTACCGAACCCAGCTTGTAGTTCTCGGCCGCG
>BJHT01000189.1 GCA_014193395.1 Verrucomicrobiota bacterium | reverse complement strand
CGGGCGATGGGCAGATCACCTACGCGGACAAGTCCAAGGCGCGGGCGTTGCTCGGGTATAATCCGACGGTGAAAATTGATGAAGGGATTCCGCGGTTTGTGGAGTGGTTTGTGAAGCATCAGGGGGCGTGAGGACGGGGGATAAGCTCCAAGGATAAAGCTCAAAGTTCAAGGGAAGGAGCAGGGAGCAAACGCAAATCGTGAGGGGGAGGGCGGCGCGAGTTTTTCTAAGCTAACGCATCCGGAGGAAGGAGTCCGAAGCCGGCGGACTGAATGACAGTTGGCTCGGCAAGTCCGCACTGCAACGCGGCGAGCTTGGCGCTTGGAACTTGGTGCTTCCCGTGTGCGGAATAATCCCGGTTCGACATTTTCCCGCCGCCTCCGCAGGCTTCGCGCGTATGGCCACGCCAATCAAGACCGCCAAGCCCCTCGTAGGCATCATCATGGGCAGCCAGTCCGACTGGGAAACTCTGCAGCACGCCGCCGCGCAATTGACCGAGCTGGGCGTGCCCTTCGAGACCCGCGTTGTCTCCGCCCATCGCACGCCCGACCTGCTGTTCGACTACGCCGCAACGGCGGCTTCGCGCGGCCTGGAGGTCATCATCGCCGGTGCGGGCGGGGCCGCGCATCTTCCCGGCATGACGGCTGCGAAAACCGCGCTGCCCGTCCTAGGCGTCCCCGTCGAGTCCAAGGCCCTCCACGGCCTCGACTCCCTCTTGTCCATCGTGCAGATGCCCGGCGGCGTGCCGGTGGGCACGCTCGCCATCGGCAAACCTGGAGCCATCAACGCCGCCCTGCTCGCCACCACCATCCTCGGTGGGAAATATCCCAAATTCCGCCGCGCTTACGAAGCCTTCCGCGCCAAACAAACCGACGCCGTGCTTGCGAACGGCAATCCGGCGTAAAACATCGATATGTCACTCGCGCCGGGTCTAACTCCGTGACTGACGGGCAGCGCCGTCAGCGGCGCAACGATCCAGCGAGTCAGCCGCAACTGGCGCGCCCGTCAGAAATCAGGCGGGAGCGTCACCCACGCACATTTGGAGTTTTGGAAGCTTGGAGACTTGGACCTTCCCTTGAGCTTTGAGCTTTAGCCTTGGAGCTTCGCCGCTATCCCCACGTCCGCACATGCGGGAGCGAGCGATACAACACCCAGTGATACCAGCTCCGCGGCAGCATCCGCCGCAGCCACGCGAACACATGCGCGTCCCAGGTCGCCGGCACCCGCAAGGGCGGACGCGCCTGCTGCATCGTGCGCAAGATCGCCGCCGCCACCCGCTCCGGCCGCGCCCCCGTCCGCGTCATCAGTCGGCTGATCAGCTCACTCATCTCCGCATACTCCGCGTGATACGCCGCCGCCGGATCCGCCGCCGCCCGCCCGCTCAGCTCCGTGAACCGCGTGTTCCGAAACGACGCCGACTGAATGAACCCCGGCTGCACCAGACTCACGAAAACATTCCACGGCCGCACCTCGTACCACAGCGACTCCGTCGCCCCCTCCAACGCAAACTTCGACGCGCTGTACAGCGCCATCGTTGGCATCGCCATCATTCCGCCGACCGACGACACATTGATGATCCGCCCCCGCCGCCGCTCCCGCATATGCGGCAACACCAGCCGGATCAACTCCATCGGCCCGTGAAAATTGATCGCCAACTGCGCCTGCGCCTCCGCCTCCCGGAAATGCTCCACCACTGCCCGATACGCCACCCCCGCATTGTTCACCAACACATCCACCCCGCCCCAGCGCTCCGTCACCTCCGCCACCACCGCCTCCCGCTCCCGCGCCACCGTCACATCCAACGCCCGCAACATCACGTTCTCCCCCTCGCAAATCCCCGCCGCCGCAAACCGCGCCAGCGAACCCTCCCGCGCCGTCAACACTAGCCGATACCGCGGTTCCCGCACCAACAACTGCGTCAGCGCCAAGCCCAGCCCCGTGCTTGCGCCCGTGACGAGCACCGTCTCGCCCGAGCCCGCGCCCACGCCGGCGCCCCCCGCTGAACCCATCGCTCGCAAACTCATTTCTCCGCGACTCTGCCCGGACAACCCGCCCCTGCTCAACCGTAACTTCTCGCGCCGCAGCCGTACCGGCGAAGCGCGGCCGGTTGCGTGCG
Organism: Verrucomicrobiota bacterium; assembly: GCA_014193395.1. Classification (GTDB taxonomy): domain Bacteria; phylum Verrucomicrobiota; class Verrucomicrobiia; order Limisphaerales; family BJHT01; genus BJHT01. The sequence continues at coordinate 11,510 of BJHT01000189.1, read as the reverse complement.
GCGGCGGTTGCCTAGGGCCCGGAGTCCGCGTGATTTCACGCTCTGCCTGCGTCGCGGTGCCGCTGCCGCTGGGACGGGCGCGGGCCGGTTGCCTGACGCCTGCGGAATCCGAAAAATAAATTTGTCCCTCCCTGTGATTCTCGGCAGTGTCCCGCCCCTTATGCAGCAGGCAAATCTCGGCTTGGTCGGCGGTGGCACGGTGGGCGGGGGCGTCTTCCAGGCCATTCAACGCAACGGCGCGCTGGTCGCGTCGCGGCTGGGCGTGCGGCTTGCTGTGGCGAAGGTCGCGGTGCGCGATCTCGCCAAGGCGCGCGCGGTGAAGGTACCGGCGGCGCAGCTCACGACGGACTGGCAGAGCGTGGTGAATGATCCGGGCGTGGACATTGTGGTCGAGGTGATGGGCGGCACGACGACCGCGCGCAGCGTGGTGTTGCAGGCGCTCAAGCTGGGCAAGCCGGTGGTGACGGCGAACAAGGCATTGCTCTCCGCGCATGGTGAGGAGTTGTTCGCGGCGGCGGAGCGGGCGGGGACGAATCTTTATTACGAGGCGAGCGTGGCGGGGGGCATCCCGATCATCAAGGTGCTGCGCGAGGGGCTGATTGGGAATCGCATCACGCGGCTGTATGGAATCGTGAACGGGACGTGCAATTACATCCTCACGCGCATGAAGCGCGAGGGCGCGGATTTTTCCGCGGTGCTGGCGGAGGCGCAGCGGCTCGGATACGCCGAGGCCGAGCCGTCGCTGGATGTCGATGGGCACGATGCGGCGCACAAGATCGGGATTCTCGCGTCGCTGGCGCACGGCTTCTGGGTCAATCCAAAGGACGTGCATGTCGAGGGCATCCGGCACCTCACGCAGCAGGACATTCAGTTCGCGGGGCAGCTCGGTTACACGATCAAGTTGCTGGGCGTGGTGAAGCAGGTGGTGGCGGGCGGGCGCGCGGCGAAGGCGACGACGCGCACCGCGGCGGCGCAGGCGCGGATTCAGGTTTCGGTTTATCCGTGTCTCGTGCCGAACGCGCATGTGCTGGCGAGCGTGAACGATGTTTTCAATGCGGTGTATGTGCGCGGGGACATCGTGGGTGACACGCTGTATTACGGGCGCGGCGCGGGGCAGGACGCGACAGCGAGCGCGGTGTTGAGCGATCTGGCGGACGCGGCGCTGGATTTGAAGTTCGGCACCAAGCATCGGATTCCGCCGTTCGTGCCGCATGAGCGCGCGGGCGCGGTGATTGCGATGGATGCGGTGACGTCGCGGTATTACGTGCGGCTGGCGGTGCTGGACCGGCCGGGCGTGTTCGCGAAGATCGCGGCGATTCTGGCGCGGGCGAAGATTGGCATTTCGTCGATCATGCAACCGGAAGGTCACGAGGGCGCGGTGGTGCCGGTGATCCTGATGATTCACGATGCGCCGAACGCGGCGATGCGGAAGGCGCTGGCGCAGATCGCGCGGCTTGCGGTGGTCAAGGGCGCGCCGGTGATGATCCGTGTCGAGAGCTTCGAGTGATTCCAAGCTGCTTGAAATAAATGAGCGCGCTCCTGTTTCGCAGCACCAACTGCCAGTCGCCATCTGTCAACCTCCGCGAGGCATTCCTCGCCGGGCAGGCGCCGGACCGCGGCCTGTATCTCCCCGAGATTTTCCCACAGCTCACGCGGGAGGAAATCGCGGGGTTCGCCGAGCTGCCGTATCGCGAAGTCGCCTTCCGCGTGTTGCGCAAGTTCACGCAAGACCTCATCCCGGACGCCGCCCTCGCCGCGATGTGCAACAAGGCCTACGACTTTGGCGTCCCGCTCGAAGTCATCCAGCGCGGGGTGTATCTCATGCGGCTGGACCAAGGCCCGACCGCGTCGTTCAAGGACTTCGCCGCGCAGATGATGGCGCAGATGTTCGGGCGTTTCCTTCAGGAGGACGGCAGCCAGGTCACCATCCTCACGGCCACCAGCGGCGACACCGGCTCCGCCGTGGCCCACGCGTTCCACCGCGTGCCGGGCGTGCGCGTGATCGTGCTGTTCCCCGAGGCGGAAATCAGCGTCAGCCAGCGCAAGCTGATGACGACGCTCAAGGACAACATCCGCACCGTGGCGATCACCGGGAAATTCGACGACTGCCAGGCGATGGTGAAACGTGCCTTCTCCGACCCCGCGCTCGAACACATCCACCTCTCCTCCGCCAACTCCATCAACATCGGCCGGCTCCTGCCGCAAAGCGTCTATTACTTCTACGCCGCCTCACGCCTCGCCCGGCCCGGCGAGCCGATGGTCTTCAGCATCCCCAGCGGCAACTTCGGCGACATGATGGGCTGCGTCGTCGCGCGCAGCATGGGCCTGCCCGTGCGGAAAATCATCGCCTCCGTGAACGACAACGACGCCTTCCCGCGCTTCCTCGCCAGCGGCGTTTACGAAAAGATCTCCCCGTCGCGCAACTCCGTCTCCAACGCCATGAACGTCGGCCACCCGAGCAACCTCGCGCGGCTCGTCGCGGTCTATGGCGGGCACATGGATGAAACCGGAAAAATTCATCGCCAGCCCGACCTCGCTGCGATGCGCCGCGACATTTTCTCCACCTCCATCACCGACGAACGCACGCGCACCTCGCTCCGCGACTTCTGGAACAAATATCAAATCCTCCTCGAACCGCACGGCGTCGTGGCCTGGCAAGGCTTCCTCGACTGGTGCGCCGCCGAGCCTCTCGGCAGCACGCCCGCTGTCATCGTCGAGACGGCCAACCCGGCGAAATTCCCCGAGGAAGTCGAGAAGGTCGTCGGCTGGGCGCCCGACGTGCCCGCCGCGATGACCGCCGGCCTCCAACTCCCGGAGGACTACGACCGCATGGAAGCGGACTACGAGAAGTTCCGCGATTACCTGATTGCAAAACACGCGAAGGCGTAGCTGCGGGGTATCCGAGCGGAGGTGGAGCCTGTCGTGACTCTGATTGGGTGCTGGGGCGTTGAAGTGCCACCCACCTGCTGATAGCCTACCGCCATGAGTATTACGTTGAACCTGGACGACGCCACCACCGTGGAGCTTGAGCGCGCGGCGCAGGCGAGCGGTGTTTCCCTTTCCCAACTGATCACTCAACTGGTCAAACAACGCTGTGTTGCGCCGACAACCGCGCCGCCACGAGAAGCGTCGGCCCCGCCACCACTGCCGCCGCCGCACGCGATGGGGTCGCTCGTTGACCTGAACAAGGCGAATGAACTGGCTGACCGGCTTGAAGACGAGGCGCGCATAGAGGCACTGCGGATGACTGGATGAAGCTGGTAGATGCCAACCTATTGCTCTACGCAATTGACACCGCATCACCGCATCATGCGGCGGCCAGGGCTTGGTGGGATGGACAACTCGCGAACGAAGAGCCACTGGGCCTTGCGTGGGTGACCATTCTCGCATTCCTCCGTCTCAGCACGAATCCCAAGGTCTTTCGCGATCCCTGCACGATTGCGGGAGCGATGCAACATGTTGAATCGTGGCTGGCGCGCCCATCGGTCAGATTGGTTGCCGCGACGGCCAACCATTGGCGGTGCCTTCAGGGGCTGCTGCTGGCTGTCGGCGCAACCGGCAACCTGACCACCGACGCGCACCTTGTCGCCCTTGCCATCGAGCACGATTGCGAACTCTGCACTACCGACGGGGACTTCAAGCGATTCCCCGGCCTGAAATGGCGCAACCCCTTGAGCGGGGCGCAGGCTGGCGCGGGACAGTGATTTCCAACGCAGGTCCCTCGTCGTTCAAGCATAGCAGCAGCACCGCGGCGGCGTCCCTCGATCGCATCAACAACGTCCCGCCGTGCGCGCGGTGAGCCGGAACTGCCCGCGCATTGGTGATACTGATCCAAGTCAGCGCGGCAGGATTCGAGGAGCGGCGGGCGGCTTTGTTGTTCTGTGGCACGGTATAGAAATAAACCATGAGCATGACCCTGGACCTTCCCGACAACCTTCATGAGACGCTGCATGTCGCGCCTGGCGCGGTCGCGCAGCGGCTCAAGCAGGAGCTGGCGGTGGCGTTGTATGCGCAAAACGCGCTGGGTCTGGGCAAGGCGGCGGAACTGGCGGGCCAGAGCCGGCTGGAACTCAACGACATTCTGGCCGAGCGCGCAGTTCCCATGCACTACGGTCAGGAGGAACTCGCAGAAGACCTCGCGTATGCCAGTGGTTGTCCGTGACACTTCGGTCATCACTTCACTCGCCGCCGTCGGGGGAGAACATGTCGCTTTGCGCCGCGGCCTTTTTGCGTGTGAACCCCGCGCGCCTGCTCTAACTTTCCCGCGACACCGTTGGAGAACTCCCAGCGCCGTGTCGTTATGAGTGGACCCAAATGTGTTGTCGTCGCGCCGCTGGCTCCGTCGCTTCCGCTGGTGCCGGTGCTGTTGGTCGTCGCCACCGCGGCGGTGGCCGTCGCCGGCTCGGCGGCCCTGCTCACCCTCGCCGCCAACTATGTCGAGCGCCGCCGCCTTGAAGCCCGCCTGCGCCACATCAAAGACGACCTCGACTCCGTCCGCACGCGTCTCGACCTGCTCGGCGAGGAATCCGCCGAGCTCCAGACCGATCTCGAGGACGTGCTCCGGCGCGTGGACGCGATGATGATCGAGGGCCGTGGCGAACAGGCCGTGACGCTTCTCGACGGCACGGTCAAATCCGTCGAGCACCGCCGCGAACTGCTCGGCGCGGCCATCGAGCACCGCGTCAGCGCGTTGCAGCAGCGCTTTCAATCGCTGGCCCAGCGCGGCCGCGAACTGCGCGCCGCCCGGCAGGATTTGGAAATCTCAGCGAGCGCCGGCATTCCCGCGGACTGGCCGGAAGCCGAACGCGCCCGGCTCGCCGCCCACGGTGCCGAAGCGCTGCAAGCCATCACCATTCCCGCCGCCATCAGCGCCGACCTCAGCGAGGAAGGCGTCCGCCGCCTCGCGCAGGCCGAGGTGGCAATGAAGACCTCCGACGCGGCCCTCGAACAGGCGCGGCAAAATCTCACCGCTGAAATCAATCGCACCCACACCCGGCTGCTCACCGACCGGCTCGCGGGCGGCGCGGGACGCACCACGTCGATGAAAGACTGGCTCGCCGCGCGTCCGCCCGCCGCCGCGCCGAATCCCGCCGAACACGGCATCCTCAAAAAACTCGACGCGCTGCTGGCGCAGATCGGTGCGTTGCAGGACACGGCCGGCTGGGCCGAACTCATGCGCCGCGCCGACGCGATCCGCGCCGAGGCCGACACCGACCGTCGTCGCCGCCTGTATGAAAGCCTCGTGCTCGACAGCTGCGCGCGCCTCAAGCAACTGCGCGCCACGCAGGCCTGGCTCGCCGAGGTTGATGTCATGATCGAGGAGTCCGCGGCTTACGCGGGCACGGCCGTGGATACCGTCGTGAACGAACTGCGCGACTTGCGTCGTGCGGGCCGGCCCGCGGACCTCGCCCCGTGGCGCGAACGGCTCGCCGCCATGCAGGAGCGCGAGCTGGCCCGGCTCGCGCACGAGCGCAAACGCGCCGCCATTCTCGCGTCGCTCTCCGAACTCGGCTATGAGGCCAACGAAGGCATGGAGACGGCCCTCACGCAGGCCGGCAAGCTCGTCATTCGCAAGCCCGGCGAATCTGACTACGCCGTCGAGATCGTGAGCGACGCCAGCCTCTCGCTGGTGCAGACCACGATGGTGCGCTACGCCGATTCGCCCGAGCTGACCGAGCAACAGCGGCTCCGCGATTGCGAGCGCGAGGAGGAATGGTGCGCCGACCACGCGCGCCTCCGCGAACGGCTCGCCCAGCAGGGGCTGGCCACCCAGTTCAAACTCAAGCTGCCGTCCGGCGCGCATCCGGTGAAAGTGGTGCCGCCGGAGCAACGCCCGGCCGCGCCCCGTGCGCAGGCCCGGCGTAACCTTTCGTCCGCGCCTTGAACCCGCCGCGTCCATCCCCCACGGGGACCACGGTCAGCGAAGCCACGATCCTCGAGCAGCCGTCGGCGCGTCTGCCCGGAGCCGAGGCCGCGACGATTCTCGAACAGCCCGCGGCGGCTCCGACGCCCTCAGCCCGCGAGACCGCGCAGCGCGTCGGCCTGCCCGGCCCACGCGCCGCGCGTCCCGCTTCTGCTGGCGCGCGTCCGCTCACGGCGCTCACGCCCGGCGCCGAGTTTCGCGATTACATTTTACAGCGGCCCATCGAGGCCGCGTCCGCCGAGGCGGACCTGTGGGTGCTCGCGCATCGCGAGACCGGCGACCCGGCGGTGTTGAAGCTCTACCGCTACGGCATCCAGCCGAAACGCGAGATTCTCGAGGCGATCCACAAGTTGCAGCACGCCTCGGTCGTGCGCGTCTTCGAGTCCGGCGTGCTCGACGGCCGCAGCTTCGAGATTCAGGAATTCATCGTCCACGGCTCGCTCGCCAGCGTCGTGGGCGACGGCCCGCTGCCGCCGGCGGAATTGGTCGTGCTGCTGCGCGAACTCGCCGACGCCATCGCGGAAATTCACGCCGCCGGCATCATCCACCGCGACCTCAAGCCCTCGAACATCCTCGTCCGTTCGCGCGCGCCGCTTGATCTCGTCCTCGCCGACTTCGGCATCTCGAGCCTCTCGGACCTGTCGCTGCATTTGAGCAATGTCAACCGCACCGCCGCCTACGCCGCGCCCGAGGCCATGACCGGCGTCGTCACGCGCACGAGCGATTGGTGGAGCGTGGGCGTGATGCTGCTTTCGCTGCTGCGCGGCGTGCATCCGTTTGCCGGGCTGGATGAACGCGCGATCAATTTCACGCTCGTCACGCGCGGCATCGAGGTGCCCATCGACATCCCCGGCGACTGGGTGCTGCTGTTGCGCGGGCTGCTCACGCGCGATCACCAGAAACGTTGGGGCCTCGAACAGGTGCGCGCGTGGCTCGCCGGACAGCGCGACCTCGTTGTGCATCAGGCGCTCGACGAACCGCCGGAGAAACCCGCGCGCACCCGCGCTGCCTACAAATTCGCCGGCACGGAATATCACGATCCGGCCGGACTCGCCCACGCCCTCGGCGGGCAGTGGGACATGGCGGTGAAACAATTTTCCCGCGGCTACCTCTTGCGCTGGATCGAGGACGAACTCCGCGATGTCGAGCTGGCCAGCACGTTGCAGGACATCGCCGACGACGATCAGCTCAATGCCGAGCAACGCCTCTCCGCCGCGCTGCTCGCGCTGGATCCGGCGCTGCCGCTGATCTGGCGCGGGCAGGTCGTGGACGCGGCCTGGCTCGCATCGCACGCGACCGTGCGATCCGCCGTCCCCGGCACCGCGCAGCCGACGAATCCCGATGATGTCGCGCTGCTGCGCCTCTCACGCGAGGTGATCGCCGAGGACGGTCTCGCGACGGCCGAGGTGCTCCAGCGTCGCCTTGACCTGAGCGCCGGCCGCGCGCGACGGCTGCTGGACCTGCTGGAGGCGCGCGGCGCGCTCGGACCGGAGCGCGGCAACCGGCCGCGGGAAATCCGTTTCGACCTGCACGGCGGGGGCGGCGATGGGGCGTCGGAAGCCGCGCTGTTGTTGCAGAGTTCGCTGCCCGCGTGGTGCCAGCGTCTGCGCCACGACGACACGCTGGCGCAGGCCGCCCAGCGTCGGCGCGAGGCGTGGCGCGCGATGCGCGGGCAGCGGTTGCCGGTCAACGCCGAGCTGGCCGACCAGCTTCTGCTCAGTCCGCACGAGGGCGTCGTGTGGACGCTGCTTGAGGAGCGGCGGCACCAGTTCGCGCGGAGCACCGACGCCGGGCTGAACCGGCTGCTGCAACAGGACGAGCCGCTGAGTTTCCCCGAGGCCGTGGCGCTGGTCGCGGCGGAACCCGTTTACTTCATCACGCCGCAGCGCGAGCTGCTCACCGAATGCCTCGACTGGCTCAACCGCCTGCAATTCCGCTACGACCGCACGCTCGCAGAGCGGCTGATCCTCGCGGGCGACTGGGAACTCGTGGAGCGCCACTGGCAGGCGCGGCACGCGGAGTTTGGCGGTGCGGTGCCGAGCGCGCTGCAGGCGATCTTTGAACTGACCGACCCGGAGTATCTCGACGCTGTGGCGGTGGCCGCGGCCGAGCCGGGCTTGTTCTACACGCGCGAGAAAAAACTGCGCGCCGAAGCCCTGGGCTGGCTCGATCAGCAGCACCTGCTCTACGACCGCGAGCTGGCCGTGCAACTCGCCACCGCGCAGGACTGGGACGCGCTCTACGACCGCTGGGCCGAGCGCCGCAACACGTACGTGGATGCCGCGCCCGCGTTGCTGCGCCGCGTTCTCGCCGAGGAGAAACCCGAGTATCTGGAAGTCGTGGCGCTCGTGACCGCAGACCCGCTGCACTTTCGCACCGCCGCCCAGTGCGCGACGGCCGAGCGGATGCGCGAGCGTTTCGGGCGCACAGGCCGCATCGTGAGCTGGGGTGGAATCCACGGCCATCCCGGCCCCGGCGAAGCTCCGCCGGTGTGTGGTCAAAGCATCGTGAGCATCGCCGCGGGTGCGTTCCACACGCTCGCCCTGCGTGACGATTGTCGCGTGATTGCGTGGGGTTCCAACACGGCCGCGGACGGATTCGCCGCGGGGCAATCGCGCGTGCCCGCCGAACTGGACGACGTGATCGCGATCGCCGCCGGAGACGAGCACAGCCTCGCTTTGCGCGCTGACGGCACCGTGATCGCGTGGGGCGCGAACCAGCATGGCCAGTGCGGCGTGCCCGACGACGCCCGCGAGATCATCGCCATCGCCGCCGGCGGTCGCCACAGCCTCGCGCTGCGGGCCGACGGACGTCTGCTCGCGTGGGGCGAACGCACGGCCGGTCAGTGCTCGGTTCCGAAAAATCTTCCGCCGTTACGCGCGCTCGCGGGCGGCGGAGCGCACACGCTCGCGCTTGCACACGACGGTCGCGTGCTGGCGTGGGGTGCGAATGATTGCGGACAAACCTCCGTGCCGTGGCGGCTGGGCGGCATTGTGGCCATCGCGGCGGGCGCGCAACACAGCCTCGCGCTCGACGACCGGGGTCATGTCCACGCCTGGGGCGCGGGCGGGAAGAACGAAGGCAAGCCGCCGCACTGCGGGCAATCCGCCGTGCCCGCGGGCCTGGCGTCCGTCATCGCCATTGCGGCCGGAGCCGCCCACAGCCTCGCGTTGATGGGTGGCAACAAAGTCGTGGCGTGGGGTGAGCGCCGCGCGGGCCAGCTCGCGGTGCCATTCCTCGGCGGCGACGTGCTGGCGCTGGCTGCCGGGGCGAACCACAGCGTCGCGCTGGTTGCGGCGAGCGAAGAGGCGGAGGGCGGGTGAGGCGTGTGGGGGAGCGCGGTGTGGAATTGGCCCTGGAGTGCGCCCGTCCTCGGGCGCAGCGGGGTGGAGCGTGGTGCGATGTCCACCGATCGAACCGCGTCGGGCGTGCGGACGTTGCTGCGGCCGAGGACGGCCGCACTCCGCGCGTACGCATCCGCCGGGAACCCAACACGCTGAAGCGGCATGAATGCCGCGCGCCATGATGCTGCCACCGAAGCACGCCCATCCGTACTGCTCTTTGTTGGAATCGCAAAGATCCGCTTCCGGGTCGTCGCGGAGCGACGGTTTTGGAGTGCGGTGACTTGTCACCGCTTTTGCCCAGGCGACTTGTCGCCGTCGAATCTCCGAGCGGCTTCGATCATGAGAGCGCGCCTCCGCTGGCGCGAGCCGTGGACGCCCCATTCCATTTTCACGCGTCCCACAGTTCGACGGCGACAAGTCGCCTGGAGAAAGCGGTGACAAGTCCCCGCACTCCACACGCGCGCTCATCCGGCAGCAGCCCGACCGTCAATCCAAGCGCCTCGAACGTGCGGACGCCGCTGCGGCCGGGGACGGCCGCACTCCGCGCGACAGGCTGCGGAGTGCGCCCGTCCTCGGGCGCAGCAAGGTGGAGCGTGGTGCGACGTTCGCCAATCCAACCGCCTCGAACGTGCGGACGTTGCTGCGGCCGGGGACGGCCGCACTCCGCGCGACCGGCTGCGGAGTGCGCCCGTCCTCGGGCGCAGCAAGGTGGAGTGTGGTGCGACGTTCGGCAATCCAAGCGCCTCGAACGTGCGGACGCCGCTGCGGCCGGGGACGGCCGCACTCCGCAGGCGCGGCGCGCCGCCCCAGCTTTACATCGCCCACGCCGCGGACTAGAACCACGGCCATCCATCGCTTCCATGAACACCAAATTCCTCCCGCTTCCCCGCCGCCATTTTCTCGCCAGCGCGGCCTTTGGCACCTTCGGCATTCTCTTGAAAACCGCCGGGGCGGCGGAGCGCCCGCCGGTCACGACGCCGCGCGCGACGTCGGGCGACACGGCGGTCGAGCCGGACTGGGGCGCGCGCCTGACGGTGACGGTGGGGACACGCGACGCCGATCTGGTGGGCGATGACGACCGCGTCCTGCAGGCGGCGGTGTCGTATGTGGCGCGGCTCGGCGGTGGCACGGTGCGCGTGCTGCCCGGCACGTATCGGCTGCGCAATGCCGTGCATCTGGCGTCGCGCGTGCGGCTCGAAGGCTCGGGCTTGGACACGGTGCTGATGAAGGAGCCGTCCGTGACGACGAAGCTCGCCGCCGACAGCGATTGGTACGATCAGGAGATCACGCTGGCCGATCCGACGGGTTTCCGCCTCGGCGACGGCGTGTGCCTCAAGACGCAGAACAAACACAAGACCGGGCCGGATTATTGCAAGCGCACGCTGATCGCACGCAGCGGCAACCGGTTCAAGCTCGACCGCCCGTTGCGCGAAAATTTCTGGCAGTTGGGCGAGGCCTCCGTGTCCACGCTGTTTCCGTTGTTGAACTGCGAGGAGATCAGCGAGGTCGTCATCGAGCATCTCGTTCTCGACGGCAATCGCGGGGCCAACGCGCTGCTGGATGGCAACCACGCCGGGTGCATTTTCGCGCAGGATTGCAGCCGTCTGACGTTTCGCGGCGTGACGGCGCGCAACTACAACGGCGACGGCATCAGTTTCCAGATTTGCCACGACGTGCTGGTCGAGAACTGCCGCAGCGTGGGCAACACCAATCTCGGCCTGCATCCCGGCTCCGGCTCGCAGCGCCCGGTGATGCGCAACAACCGGCTCGAGAACAATGACATCGGCATCTTCTTCTGCTGGGGCGTGAAACACGGATTGGCTGAGAGCAACGTGTGCCTCGCCAACCGCCTCGGCGTTTCCATCGGCCATCGCGACACGGACAACCTGATCGTCGGCAATGAAATCCGGCAGAGCGGCCATGCCGGCATCCTCTTCCGCAAGGAGCGCGGGAAGGGCTTTGCCGCGCATCGCAATCGAATCGAGAAGAACCTGATCCTCGACAGCGGCGGCGAACGCGGCGTCGGCATCGAGGTCGAAGGCGCGACGGAAAACGTGAGCATTGTGCGCAACGAAATCCGCGAGACCCGCGCGCCGATGCAGCGCGTCGGCATCCGCCTGGGCGCGGAGACGGCGAACATCAAGCTGGAGGCGAATCAAGTCAGCGGCATGGCGCAGGACGTGGAGCGGTTGAAGGCGGGGGGATGAACCGCCTAGGCGGGGGGCGTGCGAGCGACTCCGCGG
>BJHT01000188.1:5496-13658 GCA_014193395.1 Verrucomicrobiota bacterium | reverse complement strand
CACACTGCCCGCCCTCGCGCTCGCCGTCGCCTTCCTCGTCAGCACCCTCCCGCTCGCCGCCGACGTCACGCTCGTCCACGACCGCGCGAATCCGCTCACCGTCTATCATCCGTCTTCACCGCGACCTCAAGAGCGCACCGCCGCCCTCGAACTGGCGAAGTATCTCGAAAAACTCTCCGGCGCGAAATTCACCGTGCTCCCCGCGCCGTCGCCGCTGCCCGACGCGGGCATCTTTGTCGGTGTGTTCGACCCAGCGGCGACCAACGGCCTCGGCCCCGACGCCTTCCGCATCCGCGCCCACACCCAGCGCGTCGAGTTGGTCGGCGGCAATCCGCAAGGCACGCTCTACGCCGTGTTCGCGCTGCTGGAAGAGCTCCTCGGTTGCCGTTGGTGGTCGCACGACGAGGAGACCATCCCGTCCGCGAAACCGACGCTCACGTTGCCCGACCTCGACACCGTCACTCGCCCTGCGTTCGCCCTGCACAACGTCTGGAATCGCGAGGCGCAGTCGGCCGCCAATCATTTCATGTTCAAGGCGCGCACCACCAGCGCCGAGGGTTTCAGCGGCGGGCACACGATGTATCCGCTGCTCACGCCCTACGCGTCGGCCCATCCCGAGATTTATCCGCTCAGCAAAACGGGCGAGCGCAAGGGCAACCATCTCCACTTCTGCTACCTCGCCCGCGGCATTGCCGAGGCGCTCGCCGACGCGCTGGAAAAGCAAATTGTCACCACCAAGCGCGATGAGGCGCAGACCATTTTTTTCGCGGGTATGGGCGACTGGTATGGCGGCATGTGCGAGTGCGCGGACTGCCAGAAAGTGTACGAGGAGGAAACATGGACCGATCCCGACGGCCGCAAAAAGCCCGGCTACGCCGCGACGCTGCTGCGCATGATCAACCGCACGGCGGAGCTGCTCGAAATGAAACATCCCGGCGTGCGCATCGGCACCTTCGCCTACATGAGCCTCGAAGCGCCGCCCGCCAAAACCAGGCCGCGCGACAACGTCGTCATCCGCGTCCCGCGCCTGCGACATTGCACCGTGCATCCGGCACGCACCTGCGAGAAGAACGCGAGCTTCCGCCGCAACCTCGAACGCTGGTGCCAGCTCGCGCCCGGGCGCACCTACGTCTGGGAATACGGCGCGAACTTCAAAAACTATCTGCACCCGTTTCCGTGCCTGTTGTCGCTCGCGGACAACCTCAAGTATTACCAGTCGCTCGGCATCCGCGGCGTCGAGATTCAGGGCAATTACGGCAGCCTCGGCGGCGATCTCGCGGTGTTGAAAAACTATGTGTGGCGTCGCCTCTTCTGGCAGCCCGCGCTCGATCCGCAGGCGCTCGTGCGCGAGTTCTGCGCCGGCTATTACGGCCCCGCGTCCGCCGAGATGCTGGCCTACGTGGACACGCTGGAAAGATCCATCCGTGAACCGCAGCCCACCTGCACCGATGAATTCGCCGGCTCGCAATTTCTTACCCCGCCCATCCGCGCGCGGCTCGCCGCCCAGCGCGACGATGCGCTCGCCAAGGTCTCGAGCGAACCCGCGCTCACACAGCGCATCCGCGAGGCCACCGTCGGCCTCGACACGCTCGAACTCTGGGCGCCCGGCCCGTTTGCCGAGCGCGACGGACGACTCATCCGCGCCGACCTCGGACAGGACACCTACGACCGCGCGCAGGAGGTTTTGAAAAATATCCGCCACGCCAGTCCGAACGAATGGAGCAGCGGTCGCGCGGCGCACATGAATTTCCTCGCCTGGCACGGCGGGCCGCTCGTGACGCTCACCAATACCGATCTCACCGTGACCCTCGCCCCGCTGCTCAACGGCCAGATTCGCCAATTCACCTTTCGCGGCCAGCCGCTGTTGCACATCGAGAACAACGCGAAGGCCAAGGGTTTTCCGTTTGTCGGCGGCAGTGTCGATGCCGTCGGCACGCGCCACATGCTGCTCGATGGCGAACCGACCGCGCGCACGGCGCGGGTCGTCGGTGACGCGGGCGTCGCGATGTTTGGCAGCGCGACGAAGCAGATTGTCCACCGCAGCTTCGCGCTCGACGACCGCGACACACTCGTCGTCACCAACACCGTGCGCCTGCCGTTGCCGGGCGCGACCACGGAGACGCGCGGCTCCACGGTCACGACAGTTTATGCCGCCGGGAAGGGCTTGAGCGGTGTGCGCGTGGAGACGCAGAACGCGAGTGATCGCTGGGAACCGCTCGTCGTGGGTGCAGATCAAACGGAGGTCGCGTTGCCCGCCAAGTTTCGCGGCGTGCGTATTTATCTGCCGGCGCAGGCGTGTGTCGTGGTGGATCGTTATCTCGGGGCGGAGATTTCCAGCGGCAAACTTCTGCGCGATGAGAAGTCCGGGACGGTAAGCATGGTGATCACGACCGAACCCGTCGAACTGCCCCAGACCGGCGAGCGGGTTTTCCTCGAACGCCGCCTGCAAGTGCTGCCGAAGGATGGGGCCGGCCGGTGAACAGGAGGCGCGGACGGAGATCCTGATCGCTTGTTTCGACGATCAAAAAATGTCCAGCGTCCGCCAAGGAACGGATAGCCCTTGCCGCGCGTTCCGGCATTGTGCTCTGAGCAAATGGAAAACCCATTTAGGCATCGACTAACGCAAATATTTCCGGCCAGATTTTGCCCGCACCCAACCTTAAACTTATGAAAATAAAACCCTCCAACACCCCCGGAAACGTCGTCGTGGAAGTCGCCACCAAGGACACCGACCTGCTGGCCAAAGGCTCGCCCGGACAGTTCCGCCTCAAGCAGGTGCTCGTCCCCATCGACTTCTCGGACTGCTCGAAAAAAGCGCTGCAATACGCCCTCGCCTTCGCCAAACAATTCAACGCCTCGCTCGTCCTCCTCTACGTCGTCGAGGCCAACTACGCGGGCACGGAATACGGCGGCCTCGATTATGTGCTCCTCGAAAAGGAATCCCGTGAGACCGGCCAAAAGCTCCTCGCCGAACTCGCCCAGACCATCGTCGGCGATCATGTGCCGGTCGAAACCCTCGTCCGCACCGGCCGCCCCGTCATGGAGATCACCGATGTCGCGCAGGAAAAAAACGTGGACCTCATCGTCATCTCCACTCACGGCCACACCGGCCTCAAGCACCTCCTCCTCGGCAGTGTCAGCGAGAACGTCGTGCGCCACGCCCCGTGCCCCGTCCTCACCGTGCGCGAACGCGAACACGAATTCCTCGCTGGTTGAAATCGGCGCCCTGCCATCACACCGGCACCATTCGGCCCCGCCTTCGCGCGGGGCTTTTTCTTGCCCCATGTCAGGTCAAGAAAGAGCCAGCCTTGGCCAAACCCCGTGGAGGCATTGCGCTCCCGTCGGCTATTCTTTTTGCAAAATGAAAACCGCCGCCGCCATCACACCTTCCCCCGCGACCGCAAACGCTCCCGCTCCCGCGCCAGCGCTTCCGCTGCGCCACCTGCTCGTGCCCTTCGACTTTTCGGAAAGCGCGCGCCAGACCGTCACCGCCGCCGTCGCACTCGCGCGGCCGGCCGGCGCCCGCATCACCCTGCTCTACGTGCTGCCTGTCACGCTGCCCGCCGACATCGCCCATGTGAGTGTCGTGCTCGACAACCGCAAACTCCTCGCCCACGCCCGCGAACAACTCGCGGCCTTCGCGCGCTCGGCCATCCCCGCCGAAATCCCCGTGGACATTCAGGTCGCCGAGGGCGGCCCGTATCACGAGATCAATGCCATCGCCCGCGCCCTTGGCACCGACCTCATCGTCATCGGCACCCGCGGCCTTTCCGGCGTGAAACATCTCGTCCTCGGCAGCACCGCCGAGCGCGTTGTCCGCCACGCCCCCTGCCCTGTCCTCACCTGGCACATCAGCGCCGCCGCCACCACACCGACCACCCCAGAGCCGCCAGCGACCGCGCCCGCAGGCGCATTCCAGCATCTCCTCGTCCCCGTCGATTTCTCGCCCGCCAACGATGAAGCCCTGCGCCACGCCGTGCGTATTGCCACCATCTTTGGCAGCCACATCACCCTGCTCCACGTCATCGAGCCGCCGCCCTATCCCGAGTGGGGCTACGCGCACCTCACGCGCCGCGACGAGGGCCTGAAACAGGCCGCCCGCCTGAAACTCGCCACCCTCTCCGCCGATCTCCAGCGCCGGGGCTGCACCGTCAACCCCGTCCGCGTTACGACCGGCGACGCCGACTCTCAAATCTGCCGCATGGCCGGCGAACTCCACGCCAGCCTCGTCGTCATCGCCACCCACGGCCACAGCGCCCTCGCGCAGATGTTTCTCGGCGGCACCGCCGAGCGCGTCCTCCGCCACGCCCCCTGCCCCGTCCTCGTCGTGCGCGCCAAAACTGCGTGAGGTTCCCCGTCCCGTTTGTCGCGTTCCGTTGGTTCGTTCCCCCGGCAAAAAACTTCCACAAAAAATGAAAACCCCGCCTCCCGCCCGCTGGATCAAATGGTTCGCCGACATCGCCATCGAGGACATCCCGCTCGTCGGCGGCAAGAACGCCTCGCTTGGCGAGATGTTCCGCGAACTCGCCCCGCACGGCGTGAAAATCCCCGATGGTTTCGCCGTCACCGCCGAGGGCTACCGCTATTTCCTCAATGAAACCGGCCTCACCGCGCGCATCCACGAACTCCTCGCCGGTCTCGACACTCGCGACCTCGCCAACCTCCGCTCCCGCGGCCACAGCGTCCGCCAGGCCATCCTCTCCGCCGCGCTCCCCGCCGATCTCGAACAGGAGATCCGCGCCGCGTACGATCACCTCAGCGCCACCGCCGGCCTCGCCCTCGATGTCGCCGTGCGCAGCAGCGCCACCGCCGAGGACCTCCCCGACGCGAGTTTCGCCGGCCAGCAGGAAACGTATCTCAACGTCCAGGGCCACCTCGGACTCCTCGACACCTGCCGCCGCTGCTTCGCCTCGCTGTTCACCGACCGCGCCATTTCCTACCGCGTGGACAAAGGCTTCGATCATTTCAAAATCGCCCTGTCCATCGGCGTCCAGCGCATGGTTCGCTCCGATCTCGCCGCCAGCGGCGTCATGTTCACCATCGACACCGAGACCGGTTTCCGCGACGCCGTCCTCATCAACGCCGCCTACGGCCTCGGCGAAAATGTCGTGCAAGGCTCCGTCAATCCCGACGAGTTCTACGTCTTCAAACCCACGCTCAAAACCGGCTTCCGCCCCATCCTCCAAAAAATTGTCGGCACCAAGGAATTCAAACTCATCTACGACATCGGCGGCGGCAAAATGGTGAAGAACGTCCCCGTGCCGCCCGGCGACCGCGCGAAGTTCGCCATCACCGACGACGAAATCCTCCAGCTCGCCCGCTGGGCCTGCATCATCGAGGATCATTACTCCGCGAAAAAAGGCCACGCCAGCCCCATGGACATTGAGTGGGCCAAGGATGGCCAGACCGGCGAACTCTTCATCGTCCAGGCTCGCCCGGAGACCGTACAGTCGCGCAAGCCGCTCGACACCATCGAGACCTATCAGATCAAACAACGCGGCCGCGTGCTCGTCACCGGCCGCAGCGTCGGCGAGCGCATCGCCACCGGACCCGTGCGCGTCATCCCCAGCGTCCAGTTCATCAGCCAGTTCCGCCCCGGCGAAATCCTCGTCACCGACAAGACCGACCCCGACTGGGAGCCGATCATGAAACAAGCCGCCGCCATCATCACCAACCGCGGCGGCCGCACCTGCCACGCCGCCATCGTCAGCCGCGAACTCGGCGTCCCCGCCATCGTCGGCACCGAGCACGGCACCGAACTCCTCCGCGACGGCCAGCTCGTCACCGTCTCCTGCGCCGAGGGCGACACCGGTTTTGTGTACGAAGGCAAACTCCCCTTCACCGTCCAGCGCACCAATCTCAAGGAACTCGGCCAGGCCAAAACCAAAGTGATGATGAATGTCGGCAACCCCGAGGAAGCCTTCTCGCTCTCCTTCATCCCCAACGACGGCGTCGGCCTCGCCCGCATGGAATTCATCATCACCACCTACATCAAGGCGCACCCGCTCGCGCTGCTCGACTACGACAAAATCACCGACCCTGCCGTCAAAGCCCAGCTCGACGCCCTCACCACCGGCTACACCGACAAGCCCCAGTTCTTCGTGGATAAACTCGCGCAAGGCGTCGCCATGATCGCCGCCGCGTTTTATCCCAAGGACGTCATCCTCCGCCTCAGCGACTTCAAATCGAACGAATACGCCAACCTCATCGGCGGCCGCGCCTACGAGCCGACCGAGGAAAATCCGATGATCGGTTTCCGCGGTGCCAGCCGCTACTACCACCCGCGCTACCAAGCCGGCTTCGCCCTCGAATGCCGCGCCATGAAAAAGGTCCGCGACGACATGGGCCTTACCAACCTCAAGCTCATGATCCCCTTCTGCCGCACCGTCGCCGAAGGCCGCCGCGTCCAGGCCGAGATGGAAAAGCACGGGCTCAAACGCGGCGAACGCGGCCTCGAGATCTACGTCATGTGCGAAATCCCGAGCAACGTCATCCTCGCCGACGAATTCGCGGAAATCTTCGACGGCTTCAGCATCGGCTCCAACGACCTCACCCAGCTCATCCTCGGCGTGGACCGCGACAGCACCATCGTCGCCCCCATCTTCGACGAGCGGAACGCCGCCGTGAAAAAATGATCGCGCAAGTCATCGCCACCTGTCGCGCCCGCGGCCGCAAAATCGGCATCTGCGGCCAGGCCCCCAGCGACTACCCCGACTTCGCGCAATTCCTCGTCGAGCAAGGCATTAACAGCATCTCCCTCAACCCCGACACCGTCCTCAAAACCACCCTCGCCATTTTGGAAAAAGAACGCGCCCTTGGGAAAACCTGACCCCCCCATTTTCCTGTCCCCAATTTTCCTGTCTCAAAAAATCCCCTGCCCGCACCCCGTGTAGCCGACGACGTGAGGCCGAACCGAACACCGACACAGAGCGGCAGGGGGCCAACGTATTCGGCCTGCGGAAGGCGGGCATACGGCAGCGAGCAGCACGATGCCGAAGAGCGCACGGGATTGGGGCAGCCGAAATTTTGGCAAAGGAATGGAGGCAAAGGAATGGGGGCGGGAAAACTTTTCGTCTTCATTCCTTTGCCCCCATTCCTTTGCCAATTCAGCCTCTGCGATTGGGCTTCAGATTTGCGTTTACCACGACGCTTTCTCCGCCCCCTGTAGCCGCCGACGTGAGGAGGCGGACTCCCCAACGACTCGCTGAGTTTCTCAGCCTCATCACCTCGGTGGATAGGTGTATCAAGCATGCTCAAACTTCCCGCTCCCTGCGCCTCCACCCACTGCGGCGCACCGTTTGGCAAAGTTCGGACAGTTGACCGCCGTGACGACTTGTGTACCGTCCGTGCATGGGATTCAAGACCATCACCATCGACGACACCGCCTACGGTTTGCTCGCGGATCTGAAGCAGCCGGGCGACTCCTTCAGCAAGGTCATCCGACGCCATGTGCGGAAGCCCTGCGCGAACGCTGGCGAGCTGATCGACGAGATCTGGGCCAGCCCCGCCCCGGAGCTTGACGACGCGGCGGTGAAAGCGCTGGCGGCGGGCCGGGGCCGGAGGAGTCGGCGAAAATGATCGCGGACACGACCTTCGTTTCCGACCTGATTCAAGAGCGTCGGCACGATCAGGTTGGCCCGGCCACGGCATTCTTCCACTCCCAGCGGGCACAGCGAATCCGGCTCACCATCATCACCGCGGGAGAAATTTGGGTGTTGTTCAGAACCGCCGCCGCCGCGCGCCAATGGCTGAACCGATGGGAGATTTATCCGTTGCACCTGGGAGTCGTCGAAGCCGCTGGCGAGATCGACCGCGCCTTGATCGCCAGCGGTCAGCGGCTCGGGGAGAACGACAACTGGATCGCCGGTTTCGCCTGCTATTACCGCGAGCCAGTGATCAGCCGCGACGTCGCCTTCGATCGCGCTCCCGGAGTGCGCCGCCTGCCCTACTGAATCTGTCCCTGGCCGCATTGGCTCCGTTACCTCTGCGCACGGGCATGCGGCAGGAAATTTAGAGCAAAGGAATGGAGGCAAAGGAATGGGGCCGGAAATATTTTTGTCTTCATTCCTTTGCCTCCATTCCTTTGCCAATTTCCCTGCTGCGACCGCGCACGGTCGTGCTTTGCTGTGGTTGCGACTCGGCGGCGCGCGTCCCTTCAGGAT
>BJHT01000188.1:0-5486 GCA_014193395.1 Verrucomicrobiota bacterium | reverse complement strand
GAAGGCCGGGCGGCTGGCGGCGCGGGAGCCGTCGGGCTTTACGCCGACGGCGAAGAGCGTGCGGAGGCCGGGGGCGAGCGTGATTCCCGGGAGTTCCCACGGGGCGGCCTTGGCTTCGCCCACGATGCGATTGCCGTCGTGGAACTCGATCCTCACATAGTCGCCGGTAACTTTGGCGGAGAAGGTGTGGCGGTCTTTCGCGGCGAGCGGACCGCCGTAGCCGAGGCCGCAGTCGGGGCCGCCCCATTTGCCGTCGCGTTTTTGATAGGAGAATTTCGGGCCGGTGATTTCCAAATCGGTGCAGGCGGAGTGATAGGAGCGCCACGACCAGGCGGCGTATTCGTCGGGAAACCACGCGGGATATTTCGCGTCCTTGAGCGCGGCGGCGGGCGCGATGGGATTCCATCCGCTCACCGGATCGAAGTCGCCGGCCCAGCCCTGCTCGCGCACGACGGGTTTTAATTTCACCGGCTGCCCCGGGGTCGGCATCTCGGACGGCAGGCGCAGTGCGATGCAGCGATCGAGATACGCCATGAAGAAATTGAACTTGGAGTAGATGCCGTGGTTGAAGCCGTAGGTCGTCGCGCGGCAGCTCAGGTCGGCGGGCGCGGGGCCGTCGTTGTTGCAGGTGCGCCGGGCGGCGAGGAGTTCGTTCTTGGGAATCTCCCATGCGAACGCGAAGGGAACGCCGCGCGTGAGTTCGGGCAATTGCCGGAGCCGGTTCGGGAACGAATCACTCCACGCGAGGACGCGCTCGGGCGCGCGCTTGAACAAATCGGCGCAGAGGTGCGAGCCGTTCTGACCGAGCCAGCCGACGAGCGGCACGGTGGCCAGTTCGGGGCGCTTGGTTTCCTTCGCAGCGTGATCGAGGTAGCGCAGGAGCAAGCCCATGTCCTGCGCGGGATGACCGAGCTGGAAACGGCCGTTGCGCTTGTCATTGACGCCGAGATCGAACTCGAACGGCCACGGCACGGTCACGAGCGCGAAGTGCCATAGATCAGCCAATTCGCGCGGGTCGCCGCTGTGGAAGACAAAGCAGACGAAGACCCCGCGCACCGGTCGCTCGCCGGGCGGGAGGTAAAGGCGGATGTGGTTCTTGTCCTCGCGCACCGCACTCCAAGTCGGCTGGGGGTCGAGACGGGAGAGGGGCAGCCAGCCTGGCGGAAAGCTGTCTGCGGCGCGGGTGAGATGAGTGACGGCGAAAGCTCCGAGTATCGCCAGGAGGCGAAGGAGGGGATGAAGTTTCATTTTTTGATGGGTTACCTGAAAAGGTCTTCGCGAATCGGCAGCTGATTCTGATGCGTGTTCAAGATCAGCCCAATTCGCCGGGTCTTTTAGCTGGTGGCTGCGATGGCTCAACAGTCACAGATCCCTTTTGGATACGCCCTTTCCTCGCGCCTTGCCAACGGCGCAAATCCCGGCGCGCATTAGATTACCTGCAAGCGACAAAATTGGTCACGCGGTTCCGCGTGTGGGTTTGGTCGTAGGTGAGGAGGTGGGGCCAAGGCGTGCCGCCTACATTGACCAAAGCGGCCTCAGCGTTGCACCTCTTCCCATCGAGGAAGTATTTCACTTCGAAGGCGCCCGGACGTTCCGCCTTCGGCAGTGTGGCGATGTAGTTGTGGTAGTCGGTGACGATGGGATCATCCGGGAGGTCCGGGCTCGTCTGCCAGCCCTGCAAGGCTTCGTGGACCCCGGTGACGACAGCCGGGGCGGGATTTGCGACCGGGTTCGCTTTGGCAGGCGCATCATGTCTGGAGAAGCCGGCATGCGAATACTGCGAGACAACCTCCCACGCGATCCGCTGCAAGATCGCGAGCTGCTCGTCGGTGATGCCTGCCATCGACTGGATGCCGGGGCCTTTGCCACCGCCGCCGTAGGTGACCTTCGAGAAGTCAGGCTTCAAACCCACCGGCGAGACGCCGCACATCGTGGCGACGTTGCAGAAGGCCGTCAGCGCCAGCACGTGGCGGTTCGAGTGCATGTTGAATTCGGTCCAGAGATCAGCCGGATCGGTGAGGCCGGGGAATTTTCCCTCGGCGACGATTTCCACCAGCTTCATCGTCGCCACGGCGACCGGCGAGATCAGCACAACCTGCCGGCCGTGTTTCGCGTTAATGGCATCAACCAGCTTCTCCAACTCTTTCAGCGGCTCACCGGCGGCGCCCTTTTTCGTGGCGGCCACTTCGAGCGTCTTCTTGCCATCCTTCGGGGCCTGACCGCGGGGCCAAAGGTACGTCTGCCAAACGACGCGGAACTTCGGGTTGTTCTTGACGCCAAGTGCAGCGAAGCCGGCCAGCGTCGAATCGTCCGGCCCCAGGTGATTCTTCCAGGTTTCCGCGTTGGGATAGCAATTCAGTGTACCGATCAGCATCACGTCGATCTTTCCCTGTTCGACCGGATCGAGCCGACCTTTCTGAATCGAATCCATCCCCTTGAGGAACCCATGCCAGGTGCCGACGTAGGGCGCGTCCACGCTCTTGTGCCCTTCGATGTTCGCGGCCTTAACAACGGCATCGGTCACCGCGCCGTTAACGAGGAGCATGTAGGCCACGCGCCCGCCTGCGGGATGTTTCGCATCCTGCGCGACAGCCTGCGAAAAGCAGGCGTGTACACCACACAGGACGAGACCATAGAGAATGAAAACAATTCGGTTCATGACTTACAGCTTTCGGTTGAGGGTTGTGGACGATCACCACCACGGTGGCTAAGGCATACAAAGAACACGGAACCCGCCCGTTGCGTAGCGTCCCGTCGACCCGACGATAAAGCGATTGGCGCAGCGACAATCCCTTCCCGTCAGATGCCAGGCACCGCCGCGCATGACGGGGCGAATCTCTCCATGCCGGACGGTCTGGAGTGCGTTGCGTTCCTTGGGAAGGGCGGAGTACTTGCCGTAGAAGTCTTCGCAAAACTCCCACACGTTGCCGTGCATGTCGTACAGCCCGAACGGATTCGGCTTGAACCTGCCGACCGGTGCCGAGAACGGAAACCCGTCGCTGCCGTTGAGCGTCACCGCAGCCAGTTTCATTTCACGGGCGGCGGCATCCGCCACGTTCGCAAATTCGACGAGCCGCTCGTCGTCGTCGCCAAAGTGAAATCGCGTTTGGCTGCCCGCCCGGCAGGCGAATTCCCACTCCGCCTCACCGGGCAGACGGACCTCGCGGATTTTCACGCGACCATCGCATTTCTTCAGCAGCCACTCGCAGAACTTACGGGCGTCGTCGATCGCCACATTCACCACGGGATACTCGTCGGTCTGAAAGTCGAACCCCGTGTCGCGCCAACTGAACCGCTTGTCGGCTCCGACAAACTTCTGCTCTTTCGCATCCCAACCTTTGCCGCCGTCGGTGAGTTCCGGAATCGTCTGATAACCGGTCTCCTCGACGAAGCGGCGGAACTGCCCGCGAGTGACCTCGAACTGCCCCAGGTAGAAATCATCGGTGAGCGTCACTGCTTGCTCGTTTTCCATCGCGAGTTTGCCTGGTTGTTTCCCATCGAAATACTTCGCGTTGACGGCCTCTTGTTCCTGCTTCGACGAACCGATGCGAAACGACTGCCCTTGGGCTTTCACCTTCACCAACTTGAACTCGACCCCTTTGCCAAGATCGAAGACGAGGTATTCGAACTCCTTGTCGAGCTTGGCGTCGCGAGCCGTGAGGACTCGTGGATTGGATTCCGCGGCGCGGGCATCGCGGGCCTGCGGATCGAGCACCACGCGGAACCCTTGATAGCAGCCGCGATAGGCCACCGAATCGCGGCCGACACGCGCGGCGGAGCGCAGGCGTTTCGCATCGCTCGACCAACCACCGCCGCGCTGGACCCTGGCCGTGCCTTCCGCCGGCCCGGCCGGATCGGTCTGCTTTGCTTTGGGATAGCTGTTCGGCACGTAACAGTCCTCGCACCATTCCCACACGTTGCCATGCATGTCGTGCAGGCCAAAGGCGTTCGCTTTGAACTGGCCCGCGGGGGCCGTGAAGAGGTGCCCGTCCCTCCCCTTGATGCCGATGGACCAGCCGGGAAACTTGGTTCGCGCGGTGGCGTCGGCACCATTGCCCATTGCCGCCAGGCCTTCGGGATCGTCGCCATGCGCATAGGCGGTCTTCGTGCCGGCGCGACAGGCGTATTCCCATTCGGCCTCGGTCGGCAGGCGATACGTCTTCTTCTCTTTCCGGCTCAGCCAGGCACAAAACGCCTTGGCATCCTGCCACGACACATCGACCACCGGATGATCGTCCGTCTGCTCGAAGCCGGGGGTTTTCCAGGTGAACCGGGCGTGCATCGCTTCAATCTTGCCTGCCTCGTTGGCTCCGTAGGCCCCCTTGCCGTCGCGTTCCCCGTCCGTCTGGTATTTCGTGTCGGCCACGAACTGCTTGAACTGGCCGACCGTGACTTCGTGCTGTCCCAGATAAAACCCCTTCGTCAGTTCCACCTCGTGCTGGATCTCTTGCGTCTCGCGGCCCACTTCCGATTCCGGTGAGCCCATCGTGAAACTCCCTGGCGGGATGTAGATGAGTTTCATGCCGACGCTGTTATGGATCGCCATGACCGGTTCAGGCGCGGCTCGAAGTCCGACGGCACTCAGCGGGCAAACGAGGAACAGAATGAAGAGTGATGTAGAAAGCCGCATGAACTGCTCCAGTATGAGCCGGTGGAAATAGCAGCCGCTACGCCATGATCTCTGCAAGCGGCCCGGCCTGAGCGGCGGCCGGCATCTTGCAGTCGAGTTCGCCGAACTTCTCGCGCTTGTCACCCACGGCATGGAGCAGTGAGAGGTAAAAATTGCGAATGGTCCGGTTCGCCGTTTCCTTCGCGTCCTCCTGATAGCCGGGGAATTGCAGGAAGCGGCCCGCCGTCTTCAATCGCCCTCCCAGATTGCCGAGCGTCACCAGCGGCCATTCAGCGCAGAAGCCGTGATGTTGATCGCCTGAGTCGCTCATCCAGACGATCAGCGTGTTGTCGAGCATCGTGCCGTCGCCTTCTTTCACCGCCTCGAGTCGGCGGGCCAGGTCGGCGACGCGCTGGGCATGGAAACGACGAATTTTGATGGCGAATTCCATGCTGTCGGGCGCATCGACCGAGTGGCCAATCGCATGGCCGTCCTTGGTGACGCCGAGGTCGGTCCAGGTGTGATACTGACCGATGCCGCCAGCGGCATCGATCGTCACCACATTGGTGAGCCCGGAAGCGAGCGAAGCCGCGGCGATCGCGCATTGTGCCTCGAAGCGTTGCGTCGTCCGTTTGCTGTCGAACTTGTTGATTGCCGGCAGATTGGCCCGGAGCCGCTCGCGGTTCTCGTTGATACGGTCCTGGCGGTAACGCATCTGTTCGAAGGTGTCCAGATAGACATCGAGCTTCTCGCGGTCCATCGACGGCAACTCTTTTTGCACACGTTTGATGTCGGTGCGGCACCAGTCCAATAGCTTGTTCCGAGCTTGAAACACTTGGCCCGCGTTGCCTTCCGCCACGCTGCCGAACAGCATCCG
>BJHT01000187.1 GCA_014193395.1 Verrucomicrobiota bacterium | reverse complement strand
ACTCGCAGGCGGGACGCCTGCGGTACCGTGCGTTGGCAGTCGGTTCGGGCGTGCGTAGCGGAACGTCCGCCTCCTCACGTCGGCGGCTACGGGGCGAGGCGTTCATTCGAGGGGCAGGCTGGTGAGGGTTTGGGTTTCGGTGAGGCCGTGGCGGTCGGGGGCGTACATTTCTTCGATCTTGGTGGAGGGGGCGGTGGCGGTGCCGGCGGTGCGGACGCGGGCGAGGTAGCGGATGGTGTGGCGGCCGGCCGCGAGTTCGTTGCGGAAAAAGAGGGCGCGGTCGGTGCGGAGTTCGTGGTGGTCGCTCCACCAGCCGTCGGAGCCAATGTTTACGGTGGTTTTTTGCGTGACGAATTCGGGGTGCAGGGCTTCGAGAAGCGCGGGGAGCGGGTCGTCGATGGCGACGTAGTGGGCGGCTTCGCGGGCTTCGAGGTCGAGGGTGACGACGACGCGGTCGCCGACGCGGAGGCCGTCGAGGGTGGTGAGTTCGTCCTGGTCGTTGAGGCGCTGGTAGGTGCGGCGGATGGAGAAGCCGCGGTCTTGGCGCGGCTGCTGGATCGCGGGGGAACGCGCGGCGAGCTGGATGTGGGTGTAGAGCGGCGTGCGCCCGGCGTTGGTGAGTTTGAGCGCGGTCGCGGCGTTG
Source organism: Verrucomicrobiota bacterium (assembly GCA_014193395.1). Taxonomy (GTDB): domain Bacteria; phylum Verrucomicrobiota; class Verrucomicrobiia; order Limisphaerales; family BJHT01; genus BJHT01. The sequence goes on along the minus strand of BJHT01000187.1, from coordinate 13,072 downwards.
GTCGCGGTGAAGGTGAGCGTGTGGTGGAACACGGCGGGCTTGGCGGCGAGATCGAAGGGGAGCGCGCGGTCGCCGAAGGTCACGCTGCCGGACGCGGGCTGGAGGTTGCCTTCGACGCGGCGGGCGTATTCGGTGAGGGCGAAGAGCGCCCAAGCATTGCCTTGGGTGGTGGTCCAGTGGCCGGCTCGGCGTCCGTGCAGCAATTGCGCGAGGTGGCGCGCGACGGCGGGGTTGGTGGGCGCGAGGCGGCACCAGGCGAGGAGGCGTACAGCGGCGTCGCGCGAGGCGCTGCCGAACCATTCGCCGGGGTGCGGTTTGTCATCGGTTTTGAAATTGAGGAGTTCGGTGGCCATGTCGCGGCTGCCTTTGGCTTCGAGGATGGCGAGGGCGAGGAGGGCGCGATTTTCGGCGGAGAGCGTGGCGCGGGATTGGAAGAGGAGTTCGTGGTACGCCGGCTCGGGCTGGCGGGCGAGGGCGAGCGTGAGCAGGACGAGCGGGGTTTCGGCGTGGTGGGCGCTAGCGTTGGGAGATGAGGCGGAGGCGGCTTTTTGCGCGTCGGCGGGGCGGAGGCTTTGGCTGAGGTAGGCGAGGAGTTTTTCAAACGGCGCGGAGGGAACGGTCACGCCCTGGCGTTTCGCGAGGGCGAGGGCGAGGCCACCGTAGGCGCTCCCCCAGAGCTGCGGATCGCCGAGTTGGCCGGGCCAGTAGGAGAGGCCGCCGGAGGAGGTCTGCATCGAGAAGAGGCGGGCGATGCCGGCTTGGATCGCGGCGTTGAATTGCGCGGGCGAATGGCGGAGCTGCGGGAGGACATCGGTCACGTCGCGCAGCAGGAGCCACGGCAGGAGGCTCGAGGTGGTTTGCTCGATGCAGCCGTAGGGATAATGCAGGAGATGTTCGGCGGCCCATTCGAGTTCGCTGAGGCGGGTGTTGGAGACGCGGACATTGATGGTGCCGTGGCCGGCGAGGAGCTGCGGGTCGGCGTCGGCGAGGAGGTTGGGGACGGAGTTGCTGAAGACGCCGCCGAGGACTTCGTGCAGGAGCGGCGCGGGATGGCGGACGGGGAAGGTGGACTGCACGCGGTCGGCAAATTTGCCGGGCGCGGCGTCCGCGAAACGCGCGCTCCAAATCCAGCGGGCCTCGCCGATCTCGCGGAACGCGACGGGGAAATCAAGCGTGGTGGAGCCGCGGGCGGCGACTTTCGTTTTGAGGACGAGGTTGGTGGACGGAGTTGCCGATGACGCCGCGGACGCCGTGGCATCAAGCTGGAGCGTGACTTCGACTTCGCCGGCGTTGGTGGTGTTGTTGAGCACGACGGCGCGGGCGAGGAGGCGGTCGCCGACGTTGGCGAAGCGCGGGGGCGAGGGCTGGAGCATGAGGGGCTTGTTGATTTGCACGGTGCTCTGGCCGTGGCCGAAGCGGTCTTTGTCGGCGTGCGCGACGGCGATGATGCGGTAGCGCGTGAGGGCGTCGGGCGCGGGGAAAGTGGCGGTGATTTTTCCATCGGCGTCGGTGAGGACGGCGGCGAGCCAGAGCGGGCAGGCGGGGAAATCTTTGCGCAACCGATTGGCGGCGTCGCCACCGCCGCCGACGAGATAGCCTTTGTTGAAGAAGCCGAGTTCATCGGGGTTTTCGGTGAAGAGCGTGGTGATCGACGCGGAGGTGCGCGTGCCGAGCGGGTGCGGCGTGTGGAAGAACGGATACGGCTCGGGCGCGCGTCCGCCCATGAGGCTGAGGATGGCGTCATCGACGGCGTAGAGCGTGACCTCGGCGCCGGGGACGGGCTTTTTCGCGTGGTCGGAAACGGTGGCGGTGATGGCGATGGGCTGGCCGGGTTCGTAATCGGCGGCGGGCGTGCTGACGGCGACGGCGAGGCGTGAGCGCACGGTCTCGACGAGCAACTGGCAGTAGCCGAGTCGCTGCTCGGGCTGCTTGATTTCGCGGCGGCTGTCGGTGAGGCCGCGCGTGAGGAGGACGGAGACGAAGACGTTGGGCGCGTCGCCGCTGAGGATGGGGACGGAGAGGATGGGGGCGTTGCCGACGAGGTTTGTGACGTACGAGCGGCGGACGTTGTCGCGCTCGATGGTGATGAGCGCGGGGCCGCTGATCGGGGTTTTCACAAGGATCTCGGCAGTCTCGCCGACCCGATAAGTTTTGCGGTCGGGGACGAGGTCGATCTGGAGTTCGTTGCGATAATCCCACGCGAGTTCTTTCGCGCCGCCGACGTTGAAGCTGACGGTGGTTTGTACGCGCTGGCCGGCGGAGTCCTTGGCGGAGACTTCGAGGAAGTAGAGGCCGGGTTCGGGAGCGGTGAGGGAATTTCGAGTTTCGAGTTTCGAATTTCGAATGGGGGGAGGGGCCGCGGGTGCGGAGGGATCGGCGGGGGCGGAGGGACTTTCAATCGGAGTTTCCCAGTGGTCGCCGCGGCGGACGAGCGGGGTCGTGGTGAGGTCGAACGTTTTGATTTCTTTGCGGACGGGTTCGCTGCGGTAGGCGCGGGTGCCGCCGGCACCTTCGATGCGGACGGTCTGCCATTCGATGCGCGTGAGCGTGGCGCGGGCGGGGACGGGTTCCGGCGTGGGCTGGCCGTCGGTGCGGACGGCGATGACTTCGACAGGGAGCGGCTGGCCGGCGCGGAGGACGCCTTTGAACTCGCGGATGCCGAGATAAAAATCCGAGCTGTGACGGACGAACGTCGCGGCGGTGGCGATGGTCTGCTGGTTGGCGTCGGTGACCTCGGCGTGGAGGTGGACGGTGCGGGCTTGCGGGGCGCGGGGGTTGATGGGGATGGCGGGCTGGAGCTTGAGTTCGCCGGTGGCGGAGAGGGGTTCGTCGCCTTGCAGCGTGAGCGTGGAATCGCGCTGGTCGAGGTCGCCGCGAAAATTTTCGGCGTGGTTGCCGAAGAGGAAATCATCAATGCCCGCCGGGGTGAAACGCTCGTCGGTGGCGGTGAGGGTCCAGCGGGCGCGGGCGCGGGCGAGCGGCTTACCGAGAAAATATTGGGCGCGCAACGGGACCTCGAGCGGGTCGGTGGCGCGGTATTCGGGGCGCGCGTGGAAGGCGACCTCGAAGGCGGGCGGCTCGAATTCCTGGACCTCGAAGGCGAGCGGAAAGGTCTGCTGGCCGAGGGTGAGTTCGACGCGGCAGCCGCCGAGCACGCCGGCGGGGAGCGCGAAGGACGCGGCGAGCGAGCCGAGGTCGGAGAGCGCGGTGTTGGTGGTGAAGAACGGATTGTTCTGATGATCGAAGGCGGTGAGCGTGACGCGGCCGGGTTTGGGGAAACGGATGCTGTTCGGCCCGACCTGCCGGACGATGGCCTTGAGATGAACGGTCTCGGCGGGGCGATAGACGGGGCGGTCGGTGAAGAGGAAGGCGCGGCGGTTGTTCTTCTGGGCGTCGTTCGTTGCGAGCGGGAGATTGAAGCCCCACAGGCTGAATTCGTGTTCGTGATGGTCGAGGGAGAGGGCGTGAAGGTCGCCGTCTTTTTCCGCTATCAGCCACTGGCCGCGGTCGTGGGCGTTGAGGGTGGCAAGGCCCTGTTCATCGGTGGTTTGTTCCTGAACGGTCTCGTTGTCGTCGGTGAGGACGCGGACGGTCGCGTCGGCGACGGGTCGTCCGGTGGCGTAGGAGAAAACGTACACGAGGGTCTCGGTCTGGCCGCGTTTCCAGACGAGGCCGAGGTCGGTGAGCTGGACGAGGGTTTGGGTGCCGACGCGGGCGCGGGGTTCGTTGTGGGATGGCGCGAGTTCGGCGGCGAGGAAGAAGGCGCCGCGGGCGTTTTTGCCGGCGATGTCGTCCCACGCAAGCGTGTGGGTGCGGGGTTCGTCGAGGCCGGCGCGGACTTTTTCGGTGCGATTCAGAATCACCTTGCCGGGGATGACGTTGAAATCGATTTCGCGGTACGGCTCGTCGCCATCGAACCAGAGGTCGCCGCGGAAGTGGTCGCGGCGGCTCCCACCGAAGCGGTTGTTTTCGGCGTAATAACTGCCGTAGCCACGCAGGGCGTGAATGAGGGTGTGGCGGTCAAGCTGGCGGGCGCGCAGGCGGTAGGCGGGGACGTTGACGGTGAGGAGATCAAGCTGGCGGCGGCCGGCGCTGAGTTGTTCTTCGCGGAAGGTTTTGAAGTAAAGGCGCGGCGGCATCGGCTCGAAGCGGATCGTGTTGGTGTGGGTTTCCGCGAGCGGATGGCCGTCGGCGGAGGGAAGGCCGGGGGCGACGCGGAGGGCGTAGTTGGTGCCGAGGGCGAAGGGGGCGTGGAGGATGATTTTGTCGCGGCGGACTTCGGCGGTGAGTTTGGTGGGCGGCGGCGTGAGGGTGATCCAGGCGAGGGCGTTGGTGGCGTTGAGCGAGGGCGCGAGGGATTTACGGAAGATGAGTTCGAGGGTTTTGCCGCGGCTGAGGCGGTTGTGCGGGGAGCTGTCGGTGACGACGAAGGGTTCGACATCACCGAGCGGCGCGGAGAAATCGGCGGTGAGTTGCGCGCGGGAATCGCTGGCGGGGAGGCCGCGCTTGACGACGAGACGCCAGCCCTGGCCGACGGGGAGCGGCGTGGCGGGGGTGATGTGAAGGAGGTTTTCAGCAAGCTCGAGGCCGGTCGATTCGCGGGGTGTTACTGACGTTGTTTTGCCGTGGTGGAGCGCTTGGAACGCTGGCGCTGGCGCTGCGGCGCGAAATTCGAATTGTTCGCGCCAGGTGGGGTAGTGTTTTTCGTAGGAGCAGAAATTGGGATTGTAGTCTGACGCGGTGCTTGGGGTGGCTACGCGGGCGGGGTGGACGAGGCCGTTGGTGTTGCGGAATTCGATGAAGGTGGCGGCGGTAGCAGGGTCCACGGAGGAGTTGAAATGGAGGCGCAGTTTGGGCGTGGCGGAGATGTTGGCGCCGGCGATGGGGGAGAACTGGCTGGAGATTTCGAGGGGCGGCGTGGTGAGGCGACGGTGGAGGCGCGCGGTGGCGGGCTGGCCGGTCGCGTTGCGGAGGCCGGGGAGGAGGCTGAAGTGATAGGTCTCGCCGAGGACGGGCGGCTCAGTCGGGGTGAAGACGCCGGTGCGCGGGCTGAGCCAGGTGAATTGTCCGGCGAGCGCGGGGCGGATGGCGAGGGGTGAGACATTGAGGGGCGACCCCAGGTTGGTGGCGGTGACCATCGGCTCGTCGAAGCGCAGCTCGAAGGTGGTGTTGGGACTGGGGATGAGTGACTCGGGGAGGAGTTTCACGCCGACGGCGGTGTCGCGCTGGGGCGCGCAGCCGAGCAGCCACAGGGTGGCAAGGCAGGCGAGCGCGGCGAGCGCGTGCAGACGGCTGAGGCGCGGGGAGCAGGGGGAAGGAAAGCTCATATTTTGCGGGCGCAGGCTGGAGGCTGCGGGGGGGGCGTCAAGGGGGAGTTGTTCACAGGGAGCCGGGTGGACGCAGTTCAGTTTCTTGCATGTCTCATTTGCACCCGGCTTCAGCCGGGTGTTGCCGGGGAAAGGAATTGCGCAGCCGTTTCAACGGCTTTGGCGAAGGTGCCAGCCACGGGAGCAAGGCCAGAAAACCGCTGAAGCGGTTGTGGTGATTCGCGTTCCCGGACACCCGGCTGAAGCCGGGTGCTAATGAGATGGGGGGACTGGGCGGCGAGAAGCTGAGACGCGGACATCCCCGCACGGGCAGGGAATAATTTCTCGATAAGGCACTGCGAGTGGCCGATGGTGCGCGCGTTCACGAGATTATTTTGATTATGAAAATGCGCGCGTTGGTGGATTGGGTTCGGGTTGTGGTGGTGGTGGGTGCAATCGCTTCTGCCAACGGGGGCGGCGGGTCGCAAGCGGTGGCAGCGGAGGCGCAGGCGCGGTGGTGGAAGGGGAATCTGCACACGCATTCGTTGTGGAGCGATGGCGATGATTATCCGGAGATGATCACGGAGTGGTATAAGCAGCGCGGCTATCATTTTCTCGGCATTTCAGACCACAACATACTACAGGAGGGCGAGAAGTGGGTGACGGTTTCCTCCAATAAATTCGGGACTGAGGCGCTGCGGAAGTATCTCGCGCGTCATGGCGAGAACTGGGTGGTCCGGCGCGAGGAGAAGGGCAAGACACAGGTGCAGCTCAAGCCGTTGGTGACTTACCGGCCGTTGTTCGATGAGCCGGGGAAATTTCTGCTGTTGTCGAGCGAGGAGATCACGGACAAATACAAAACGGGCCCGATCCACATCAACGTGACGAACGTGCGCGAGCTGCTGAAACCGCGCGGCGGCAGCAACGTGGTCGAGGTGATGCAGAACAACATCAACGCCGTGTTCGAGCAGCGGCGGCGCACGGGGCAGCCGATGTTTCCGCATTTGAATCATCCGAACTTCGGCTGGGGCGTGACGGCGGAGGAATTGATGCAGGTGCGTGGGGAGCGGTTCTTCGAGGTGTACAACGGGCATCCAACGGTTCACAACGAGGGCGACACGAACCACGCGGGTACCGAGCGCATTTGGGACATCGTGCTGACGCGGCGGTTGACGGAGTTGAATCTCGAGCCGGTGTTCGGACTGGCGACGGATGATTCCCATCACTATCACACGAACGCGGTGGGCAAATCGAATGTGGGACGCGGCTGGGTGGTGGTGCGTGCGGAGACGCTGACGCCAGCGGCGCTGATCGCGGCGATGGAAGCGGGGGATTTTTACTCATCGAACGGCGTCGAGCTGACGGACGTGAAGCGCGATAAAACGCGGCTGGCATTGACAATTCGCGGGGAGCCGGGGGTGACCTACCAGACGCAGTTCATCGGTACACGCAAGGGGTTCGATCCGAAGAATCAGCCGGTGCGCGGGCCGAGCGGCGACGCTTTGCGCATCACGCATCGCTACAGCGCGGACGTCGGCGCGGTCCTGGCGGAGGTCGCGGGGACGGAGGCGGCGTATGAGCTGAAGGGGGATGAAATTTACGTCCGGGCGCGGGTGGTGTCTTCCAAGTTGAAGGTAAACGGAAGCGTCGCCGGGGAGCGGGAGATGGCGTGGACGCAGCCAGTGGTGACGGGGGTGAAGTAGCGGTGGGAGTTGCGGGAGCGCGCCCGGTCCGGGCGCGTGTGTGTGTGGGGGGGCGACGGGTTTGGAAGAACTCGTCCGGCGGAAAGTTTGGACGCCGCTGCGCCCGGGGAAGGGCGCACTCCGAGGACGACAAGGCGCATTCGCGGGCGGGCCGCGCTCGCGGAGTGTGCAAAAATAATACGTGTAGGTATTATTCTATTTGCAATGCCGGCGGGCGGGTTCGATAGTTCGCGGCACCATTTCGCCGCGCGGCAGGGCTGCACGCGGAGTGGGTTTCTGAGCAGTGGTTATGAACGCGACGCGAACGATCTTGGCAGATTTCCGGGGCGCATGGGCGCTCGGTTTGGCGCTGGTGCTGGCGGCGGCGGGTTGCACGGCGGAGTCGAAGGACTCGGCATCCAAAGCGGCGGCGAAGGAGACAGGGAAGGACGCGGCGAAAGCGGCCGCGGTGGTGGAGCAGGAGCGGTCGAGCTGGCCGATGTTTCGCGGGAGCCCGGGATTGCTCGGGGTTTCGAGTGAGCGGTTGCCGGACGCGCTGGCGCTGGCGTGGAGTTTCAAGACGGGCGGGCCGGTGAAGTCGTCGCCGGCGATCGTGGATGGGCGGGTGTTTGTGGGGTCGGATGACCAGCACGTTTACGCGCTCGGACTGGGGGATGGGAAGAAGGTGTGGGCGTTCAAGACGGAGGGGCCGATTGAGTCATCGCCGCTGGTGCTGGCGGGGCGGGTTTACATCGGGTCATCGGATGGGTTTCTCTACGCGCTCGATGCGGCCAGCGGGAAGCTGGTGTGGAAGCACGAGACGGGGGACAAGATTCTCGGTGCGCCGAACTGGGTGAAGGCGCCGAAGGGAGACGCGACGTGGATTCTGGCGGGAAGCTATGATTACAAGCTGCACTGTCTGGATGCGGTGACGGGCAAGAGCAACTGGGTCTATGAGACGGGCAATTACATCAATGGCTCGCCCGCGGTGTCGGATGGCGTGACGGTGTTCGGCGGCTGCGATGCGCTGCTGCATGTGATTTCGCTGGCGGAGGGCACGAAGATCAAGGAGGTCGAGGCCGGGGCTTATATCGGCGGGTCAGCGGCGATGGCGGATGGCAAGGTGTTTGTGGGGCATTACGAGAATGAGTTTCTGTGCATCGATACCATCGCGGGCAAGATCGCGTGGAGCTACAAGGACCGGGCGTTTCCCTACTTCTCATCGCCGGCGCTGACCAAGGATTTGGTAATCTTCGGCGGCCGTGACAAACGCCTCCACTGCCTGAAACGCGCGACAGGCGAGGTGGTGTGGACCTTCTCTACCCAAGGCAAGGTGGATAGCTCGCCGGTAGTCTGTGGCGACCGAATAGTTGTCGGCTCAGATGACGGGCGGCTGTATGTCGTGGCGCTGGCGGATGGGAAGGAACTCTGGAACTACGAGATAGGCGAGGCCGTCAGCAGCTCACCCGCGATGGCCGAAGGAAAGGTCGTGGTCGGGTCGCAGGATGGGGGGGTGTATTGTTTTGGAGGTAAGACCGCCAAATGAAACCGAAGGTTTATATCGAAACGACCGTTGTCAGCTACCTGACAGCCAGAGCCACTCGCGACCCTATCGTGGCGGGTAATATGCGGCACTCCAAGAACTGGTGGGAGAACGAGCGGGGCAAGTTTGATGTGTATGTCTCCGACGCGGTTATCGTGGAAGCCTCCGAGGGTGATCGGGACGCCGTTCGCCGTCGGATGGCTTTTCTCAGTCCGCTTCCAGCATTGGTGACTGATAATCTGGCGCGCGAACTTGCCCGTTTTGTCATGGCCAGCATGGTGCTGCCCGCCAAAGCAGAAGTGGATGCCCTTCATCTCGCCATCGCCGCTGTAAACGGGATGGACTACCTGCTTACGTGGAACTGCCGGCATTTGAACAACGCCTTTTTGAAACCAAAGTTGGAGGGTTTATGCCAGGCACGCGGCTACGTGTGCCCGAACATTTGCACCCCGGCTGAACTTATCATGGGAGACTGATCTATGTGGAAAGACCCAATTATCGAAGAAGTCCGTCGCGTGCGCGACGAGCACGCCAGGCGGTTCAACTATGACTTGGATGCCATCTGCGCCGACATCCAGCGGCACCAAGTTGAACTCAAGAAACAGGGCTGGAAATTTGCCAAGCCACCGCGACAGAAGCGCCCAGCAGTGAAGCTGGCTGCCTGAGGTGATTTATGCATTCCCCCGAAACTCCAAAAGCATCGCTTGCGATTCCTATCCGCCAACAAACCCTCGGCCGGCTGGAAATGGCCCGCGCCAAGCAGCGCAACGGAGACAAACCGGGCATCCAGTGGGAACAATCTAAGGAGGAATTGGGATTGCATGATCACTGAACTGGGTCTCGAATCCATCAGCTCTCCGCCATTTTCACCATCGAAGTGATTCCCGCCTACCAATCCAACCTGAAAGAGCACCTATGTTCTCACTTATACCCCACGAACCTCTCAGCATGGCGGGGCGCGCATGCATTCGCGGGATGCGCATTCCGGTGTCGCTGGTCGTCAACCTCGTGTCCAATGAGATGACGCCGGCGCAAATCATCGCCGATTTTCCCGATCTCACGCGTGAGGATATTACCGAGGCACTCCGCTACACGGCGTGTCTGGCGAATGAGGAGGTCAATCCGTTCGCCTCCGTGCCTGCTCTTGCGGGCACTGTTTAATACTGAATCGAAAGAATCCCCATGAGTACCACTGAGTCCGCTGCTTCCCTATCCGGCAAAACCGTTCCGGCACCGGCACGCCATGAGACCACGGCGGGGAATTACTTTGTTACGAACTATCCGCCGTTCTCTTTTTGGAAGCCGGAATTTGTGCCGGAGTTGCGGGCGGCGATGGAGCAGGGGCCGCGGGCGGGGGTGCCGCTGGGGTTGTACACGCACATTCCGTTTTGCCGGAAGCGGTGTCACTTCTGTTACTTCAAGGTTTATACGGACAAGGATTCGGCGGCGATCAAGAGTTATGTGGATGCGGTGTTAAAGGAGCTGGAGTTGTATGCGGGGAAGCCGTTTATTGGCGGGCGCAAGCCTAAGTTCATTTACTTTGGGGGTGGGACGCCGAGTTATCTTAGTCCGGATCAGTTGAAGCATTTGACGGATGGGATGAAGCGGTTGCTGCCGTGGGAGGAGGCGGAGGAGGTGACGTTCGAGGCGGAGCCGGGGACATTGACGGATCACAAGCTGCGGGCAATTCGCGAGCTGGGGGTGACGCGGCTGTCGCTGGGGATTGAGCATTTCGACGATCATATTCTGGAGATCAACGGGCGGGCGCATCGGTCGAAGGAGATTGCGCGGGCGTATGCGTATGCGCGGGAGATTGGGTTTCCGCAGATCAACATTGATCTGATTGCGGGCATGGTGGAGGAGACGGAGGAGAAATGGGTGGAGACGGTGGCGAAGGCGGTGGCGCTGCGGCCGGACTCTCTCACGGTGTATCAGATGGAGGTGCCGTATAACACGGGCATCTATCAGCAGATGAAGGCGCAGGGGAAGCTGGTGGCGCCGGTGGCGGATTGGGAGACGAAGCGGCGGTGGGTGGACTATGCGTTCCGGGAGTTTGAGAAGGTGGGTTATGCGGTAAACAGCACGAGCACGGTGGTGCGGGATCCGGCGCAGGTGAAGTTTCTGTATCGTGAAGGATTGTTTTCGGGCGCGGATTTATTGTCGGTGGGGGTGGCGAGCTTTGGACATATCAATGGCGTTCACTATCAGAACCAGGCGGACTTTGATCCGTATCTGGCGAAGGTGCAGGCGGGGGAGCTGCCGATTTTCCGGGCGTATCCGACGAAGCCGGACGAGCGGTATATCCGGGAGTTCATGCTGATGCTCAAGCTGGGGGCGAACAGCCGGAGTCAGTTCAAGGCCAAGTTCGGGACTGATCCGGTGGAGCAGTTTGCGGGTCCGCTGGCGCGCTTGCAGGAGTGGGGATTTCTGAGTGTGGAGGGGGATAATATTGTTCTGACAAGGGATGCTCTGTTGCAGGTGGATCGGTTGTTGATGGAGTTTTTCAAACCTGAGCATCGCTCGACGAGATATGCCTAAACCGACTGTTTATCTGGAAACCACGATCGTTAGCGTGCTGACCGCCAGGCCAACGCGCGACTTGATCCAAACGGCCCTGCAGCAGCTTACCCGTGAGTGGTGGGATAAGCGGCGCAATGATTTTGAGTTGTTTGTCTCTGACTTCGTGATTCAGGAGGCGGGTCGCGGCGACAAGGTTGCCGCAAGCCGGCGGATGGAAGTGATTGCGAAGATCAAAGAATTGGCGGTGGTTAATTCAATTGAAGCATTGGCGGCGCGTCTGTTGAAGGAGACCCGTTTGCCGGCGCGGGCCAAACAGGATGCACTGCATGTCGCATGTGCGGCGGCACACGGGCTAGACTATCTGCTCACGTGGAACTGCACACACATTGCCAATGCAGTGATTGTTCCCGATGTGCAGTTGGTTTGCCGGTCGGCCGGTTACGTATGTCCGCAAATTTGCACGCCCCAGGAACTCATGAGCATAACATGAAAACATCCCGAAAACTCTATCCCGATGATCCCATAGCGGAGATCCGCCAAATTCGTGAGGAAATCGTCGCCGAGCATGGCGATGATCTCCACGAGCTTTGTGTCGCGGCGATGCGCCGACAAAGCAAGGCGGGTCGAAAGGTCGTGGATTTGGCGCAGCAAAAACCCCTGTCTGCTCGTTCGGCAGCGGTCCGCTGAACCAGTGTCTATGTCTCACCCTGTTCCGGCATCCCTCGTTCTCCCGATTGCGTATCCGCTGGATGAGTTTTATGCGCTGGCGGGGATGACGTTGCCGGTGATCGAGGCAGTGCCGGGAGAGGCGGTGCCGGAGCCTTACAAGTCGTTGCTGGTGCATCAGGATGACATGACGCCGACGCTGGAGAAGTTTCACCGAGACTCGGTGCATCTGCGGGTGCTGCGGCGGCAGCGGCGGGAGGATGCTTACTTTCGCGAGGTGGTTTTGGTGACAGACAAGACAGAGCGACCGGTGGAGTTCGGGGCGATCAAAATCAACTTGCTGTTGTTCAAGCCGAAGGCGCGGCAGGAGATTTTGGAGGAGCGGCTGCCGCTGGGGCACATTTTGCAGGAGTGCGGGGTGACGCATACGAGCCGGCCGAAGGCGTTCCTGCGACTGAAGTCGGATGCTTTCATTAATTCGGCGCTGCAACTTAGGGGTGAGCATGAGTTGTATGGGCGGCGGAATACGTTGTGGGATCCGCAAAAGCGGCCGTTGGCGGAAATTGTGGAGATACTGCCGCCGGCGAAGGAGTGAACTTGGGCACAGGGTTAACCAGGTATGAATGCGGGTAAAGAATGGCTCGGAAATGCAGAAACGCGGGAAGGGAACTATGTTGGTTCCTTTCACAGTCTGTCTGCCGTCCCGTTTTACCTGTGACTATTCAAACGCGTATGAAATCTGACTATGATGTCCTCATCATCGGCGGCGGACCGGCGGGGTGCGCGGCGGCGGCGATTCTGGCGGAGTTCGGGCGGCGGGTGCTGGTGCTCGAGCGGGAGAAGTTTCCGCGGTATCACATCGGAGAGTCATTGTTACCGTTCACCTACCAGCCATTGGAGCGGCTGGGGTTGGTGGGGCGGATGAAGGCGTCGGCGTTTCAGAAGAAGTATAGCGTGCTGTTTGTTTCGCCGAACGGGCGGGCGAGTCAGCCGTTTTATTTCTTCAACCGCTATGACCGGGAGACGGTGGCGCAGACGTGGCAGGTGTTGCGAAGTGAGTTTGACCAGATGTTGATGGAGCAGGCGCGGGCAAAGGGCGCGGAGGTGATCGAGGAGATTTCGGTGACGGAGTTGGTGCGGGAGGACGGCAGGGTGGTCGGGGTGCGGGCGCGGAAGAAGGATGGCGCAGTAGTCGAGTATCGCGCGCCGATGACATTGGATTGCACGGGGAAGGAGGCGTTTGCGGCGGTGCGGAATGGGTGGCGGGTGAAGGATCCGTATTTGAACAAGGTGGCGGTGTGGACTTATTACCAAGGCTCGAAACGTGAGGAGGGGGTGGATGGGGTGCAGACTAA
>BJHT01000186.1 GCA_014193395.1 Verrucomicrobiota bacterium | reverse complement strand
TGCGTTGATCATCGTAAGTCACGGTTTCCTTCTCACCGATGCTGAGGTGGCCGGCTTGGCTTAGCGCTTCGATCAGCTTGACCACGTCCGCCTCAGTCGCGGTCTTGCCGCAGACGGCGAGCAAATTACTCATCAGGGTCTTTTTGCGTTTGGGCCGGGTGGCGGCGTTTTTGCGCAAGTGCCCGAGGACGCGGGTCAGCATATCCTCCGGCGGAGGAGACGATGACCTGGCACGTCCGGGAATGGTCAGCGAGGCGAAATCATCGTGCCTGAGGACGCGGATTTTCTGGCTGCGCAGATGTTCAATCAAGGGCTCGAATCCGCCGTCGCGCGAGACGATGTGAAAACTGCTGGTCGGGTCCGTCACCACCGCCCGGCCCAGGTAATAGGCGAGGGCAAAGTCCAGCGCGTTCCTGCCGGACGCGGTCAGGCGGATGAGTTGCACCGTGGTCGCGTGCGCCATGAGCTTCTCCACCAAGGCCACGTCCAGCTTGAGCTGCTGCGCCCCCAAAAGCAGCGTGAAGTGAAACGACTCGGTGCCAATCACCGAGGCATCCACCGGATGAACGTTTTCGCAATCGACGAAGACGTAATTCTTGGGCGCTGGCGGCTGGGTGAGATGGGTGGACATAAGCGGTGACAACAACTGCGAGTTCAAACACGAAACCCGCGAAAGAAAAGGGCCAAAGCACCGAATCCCGTGACCGGCCTCTCAGCGGTTCCCCATCTGCTTCGCCGCCTTGCCCAAACTCCCCCCGTCGCTAACCTCCCCGGCATGAAGATGAACATTCGCCGTGCCCTGCTTCCCCTCCTGCCCGCACTCGCTTACGTGACCCTCACTCTCCTCGCCCCGCGCGCCACCGCCGCGCAATGGCCTTCGTGGCGGGGCCCGAACGGCGACGGCACTTCGCCCGAAAAAACGCTCCCGCTCAAATGGAGTCCCACCGAAAACGTGAAATGGAAGACGCCCCTGCCCGAACCCGGCGACTCCTCGCCCATCGTCTGGGACGACAAGATTTTCCTCACCCAATCATTCGAGTCCGAAGGCGGCCGCACCTTGATTTGCTTCGATCGCGCCACCGGCAAGCAGCTCTGGAAACAGGGCACGACTTGGAAAAAGCCTGAGAAGCGCTACAACAAAAACCCCTACTGCGCCGCGTCGCCCGTCACCGACGGCACCCGCGTCATCGCCTTCTTCGGATCGGCCGGCTTGTTCTGCTGGGACATGAACGGCCAGGAGCTGTGGCACCGCGACCTCGGCAAGCACGAGCACGAATGGGCCTACGCCGCTTCGCCGCTCATTCACGGCGATCTGTGCATTCTCTACTTCGGCCCCGGCCTCAACGCCCGACTGATCGGTCTCGACAAAAACACCGGCAAAACCCTGTGGGAAAATGCCGAATCCGCCATCGTCCCCCGCGCCCGCACGGACGGTTTCAAGGGGCAGGAGAAAAACGGCATGGTCGGCACGTTCACCACGCCCATCATTGTGCGCGCCGGCGACCGCGACGAACTCATCCACACTTTCCCGCAGCAGACCCGCGCCTTCGATCCGCTCACCGGCAAGCCGCTGTGGAATTGCGACGGCCTCAACGAACTCGTGTACGCCTCGCCCATCCACGGCCGCGGCGTGCTCGTCGGCATGGGCGGCTTCCTTGGCACCAGCATCGCGGTCAAGACCGGCGGCACCGGCGATGTCACCGCGTCGCATCGCCTCTGGCAGAGCGTCCGCACCAAGAACCGCCTCGGCAGCGGTGTCGTTTTCGGCGAACACATTTACGTCCTCAACAGCGACGGCATCGCCGAATGTCTCGAACTCACCACGGGAAAATCCCTCTGGCAGGAACGCGTGAAAGGCACCGGCCCGCAGGGCGACTCCTGGTCCTCGATGCTTCTCGCCGGCGACCACATCCTCGTCCTCAACAAATCCGGCGACACGCTCGTGCTCAAGGCCAGCCCCACTTTTCAACTCGTCGGCGTCAACTCGCTCGGCAACGAAACCTGCAACGCCTCGCACGCGCTAAGCAACGGCGACCTTTTCATCCGCACCCACAAAAACCTCTGGTGCATTCGCGACGCGCCAAAGTCCGCCGCCCGCTGAATGCGGCGCGACTGCGCGTCGGGGCTTGTCCGTGATGGAGTAAGCTCCCGTGAGTACCCGTGATCTAGGCCTGCTCCGACATCGTCACCGCGCCGGAGCGGACGGTATCGGCGCGATGAGCCGCGAAGCGTGGAGCCGGCTGTGGTGGACGGTGTTTGTGGCGACCACGGCGTCCTTGGGAAACTCGATGGTCTGCGGCCCGCCGGTCTGCGGGTTCGGCTCGTACAGCGGCGCGCCCGTGCTCGCCACGGTCACGCGGATGCGATGGCCCTGGTTGAAGATGATGCTCGTCCAGCCGACGTCGAACGCCAGCTTCGTCGCCTCGCCGGGCGTGAGCAACTTCTCCGCCTCGAAGCCCTCGCGATAGCGCGCGCGGCGCGGATAATCCATCAGCAGCATCGAGCGGCCGTCGGGATAAACATCACTCACGCGCACGATGAAATCGGTGTCGCGCGCGGTCGAGGAGACGAACAACTCGACCTTCACCAGGCCCGTCCACTCGACCGGCGCAGCCAGCGGTTCCGTGGTGAAAGTGCGTACCTCGGCCTGCTGCTCGAACGGCCGCGCGTCCTTCGCCCCGGGAAAAGCGCTGCCGGGAATCGACATCGGATGAAACGGGTCGCTCACATAACTCGTGCTCGCCTTCTCCACTGCGGGCGAAGCCGCGCCGAGACCGCCGCCGGGTTGGAGAAAATAAGACGTCGCCTTCGCCGCCGGCGGCCAGTCCTTCAGCGTGCGCCATTCATTGCCCGGCGCGTTGGTTTCCCCCGTCGCGCCCATCACGTAGTAGCGCACCGTTGGGTCCTGCTCGACGCCGTTTTTCTCGCCTTTCAGGTGATGGTTGAACCACTTCGTCATGTGCGCGTACACGTCGAAGAACGCGTTGGTCGGATAGACCAGTTCACCGATCTTGTTCGACTTCGGATAGCCCCCGTGCAGCCACGGTCCGATGATGAGCTGCTGCTTGCCGCGCGATTGCGGCCCCGCCTGATGCTGCCGCCCGATGAAGCTCATCACCGATCCCTGGCACATGAAGTCATACCAGCTCCCGATGGTGAAACACGGCACGTTCATCTTCGCGAAATGCAGCGAGCAATCCTCGTCCCGCCAGTAGTCATCGTAGTGGGGATGGCGGAACCATTCCTCGAGCAGCGCCTGATTATCCGCCTGATCGCGCGCCACCTTGCCCATGTTCTTGAAGCGCTCCGGCCGCGTCACGCCACCGATGCGATAGCCCTCGTGAAACAGGCTCAACCCCGTGTCGGTCATGTACTGCGCGACGAGATGCGGCGGCTGCGTGATGGCCAGAAAGTTCTGTGCGTAGCCCGCCTGCGAGCCGCCGTAGGTGCCGATCTTGCCCGAGCACCACGGCTGCGTCGCGAGCCATTCGCAGGTGTCGTAGCCATCCTTGGGTTCGCCCCACGCCAGCGCGCGGTAGCCGACCCATTTGCCTTCGGAAAGTTGCGCGCCGCGGTAATTCACCAGCGCGATGACAAACCCGCCCTCCGCAAATTTCGCCGCCGCCTTGCGCGAGCCGACGCTGTGGATGTCCGCGTACCGCTGCTCGAAAATCGCCGGCCACGGACCGTCGCCCGGCGGGAAGTACAGCCACGCCGAGAGGTGCTTCCCGTCGCGCATCGGGATCATCACCCGTTTCTCGGTGACCTTCCCGAAATCCACCGGCGCGTCGGCGGCGAAAACGGAACTCGCCACGAAAACCGTGGCGAGAAAAACCAACGCGCGACTCCAGCCGCGCCCAACGTGAATTTCGGGACGGCTGGTGAACATGGGATCAACTCCTTATTCGCTCGCCCAGGTGAACTTGAGACCCAGCCCCTTCGGCGCGGGATCTTGAATCGCCGACGCCAGCTCGGCGGCGGTGACACCCTGCGGCCCGGTCTTGGTGCGGTCCGCTTTTAATTGCAGAAAGCTCACGAGCAATTCGCCTTCCTTCTTGTTCACCACCTTCACCTCGACCTTGTCCTTCAGCTTGGCAAACGCGGCCTCGATCTTCGCGGCATTGTCACCTTTCGCGTAATCAGGGATGCGCATCTTGACGCCCGCGACGTAGGCCTCGCCATGCACTGGCTCGGATTTGTAAATCGCGTTGGCGACCTCGTGATGGCTGGCGACAGCGGGATCGAAGGTGACATTCGCGTAGCCGCTGGTGCCGGTCAGGCCTTCGATTTCCTTCACCGCCTTGAGTTTCAGCAGCGAACCGCTGATGGCATCCACGCAGCTCGAGCACTGCACGTTGCTGATGTAGAAGGTGACCGTGGTGGCGGCCGTGTCCGCCTTTTTCTTGTCCGCCGCACTGAGGCTGGTGGCCAGGACGGACAAGGACAGAGAGAGGGAGAGGAGCGAGGTGATTTTCATGCGGCGCAGGCTCGCGAAGGCGTCGCCGGCTGTCAAGGTTGCGACGGGAGGGAGGGGGAAAAGTAATTAGTAATTAGTGATTAGTAATTAGTCGGGACTCACCTGCGATTGCCGCCCGCGGACTGCTCCTTACTAATAACTAATTACTAATCACTAATTACTTTTCCCTGTCCCTGCCTCACGGCTTGCGCAACCGGTAGAACGCCTTCCCCGGCTGCGCGGGCAGGGTCACGGTGTTCGTGCCGTTGGCCAGGGTCGGGGTCGCGCCGGAGTTGTTCCAGGAGGTGTTCAGCGTTTGCAGCGCGGTCGCGACTTCGAGGACGAAGCCCGCGCCGGTGTCGGCCCAGGTGATGACGTAGTTGCCGCCCGAGCGTACGACGTTGAGATGCGGCGCGCCCGGAGTTTGCACCGCCACCGCGCTGCTCCAGAAGCCGCCCTGCAAGGTTAAATTGCCACCTGCCAGATTGCCCGCCGCCAGCTGGCCGATGGTCCCGCTGACGCTGAAGACGCCGCCCGTGCTCGTGCCGCCGCCGGACGCGATGACGCTGGGCGAAATCGAGAAGGTCTGGGCGCTCGCATCGGACACGTTGGCGAAAAGAGCGAGGGCGGCGAACACCGAAAACGCGGCGCGCACGGCGGGGCGCGCGGCGGTAGTCTGGCGGGGGCGGAGGGCGGTTTTCATAATCGGAACTTTGGGTTCAACGCGGTTCGACGGACTAGATTGCGCGGGCAGGTTCCATCACCGGGCGATGCGCAGCAAGCGGCATTTCGGACGGGGTTTTGGGTGCAACGCAAAGTAAGTGGCGGAATCGGCGTGAGGCGTTGTGCAGGTGTTGCCGCGTGATGCACCGCGCAGCCGCAACAATAAAAGCCAGTTGCGACGCTCTCCCACCTGGACGCCCACCGGGGAGAGGCAACCTGGCCGGCATCGCAGTGGTCGTTGCAAACTCTCAAAAGCACACAACGCGGAAGATTTCAAAAAAGGATTTACGTCCGGGGAAGTTTGATTTTTTGACACCCTGTACCGCGTGTAGTTTCTTCGCGCGGCAAAGAGGGAGATTGCCGACGGGCAGTTTTCCGCAAAACACATCTCATGGACATGTTACGACGATGGACGGCTGGCCTCGTGTGGGCCGCCTGGTGCCTGGCTGCGGGGCTGTTGCCCACGCACGCGCAGACGCAGTTGCCCGCCGGATTCAGCGAGGAACAACTCCTGCGCCCCGGTGAGATCGCGCCCCCGACGAGCATGGCCTTCGCGCCGGACGGCCGGCTGTTCATCTGCGAGCAGGCCGGGCGCGTGCGGCTCTTCAAGAACGGCGTGCTCGCGCCGACGCCGTTTCTGTCGGTGGACACGATTGGTTTTCAGGAGCGCGGGCTGACGGGCATCACGTTCGATCCGAACTTCGCGGACAACGGCTGGGTGTACGTTTATTACACCGCCAGCACACCGACCTTTCACAACCGCGTCAGCCGCTTCACCGCCAGCGGCGACCTCGCGCTGCCGGGCAGCGAAGTGGTGTTGCAGGATTTCCCCACGCTCGGCGAATCGGCCCAACACAACGCCGGCGCGCTGCATTTCGGCCCCGACGGCAAGCTGTTCGTCGCGATCGGGGACAATCTGCGCTCCACCAATTCGGCCTCGATGGAAACCGTGTTGGGAAAAATTCTGCGGATCAACCCGGACGGCTCGATTCCGTCGGACAATCCGTTCTTCGCCACGGCTTCGGGCCAGAACCGCGCCATCTGGGCGCTGGGTTTGCGCAACCCGTTCACCTTCGCGTTTCAGCCCGGCAGCGGCCTGATGTTCATCAACGATGTCGGCCTCGGCACCTGGGAGGAGATCAATCTCGGACGGCCTGGCGCGCACTACGGCTGGCCGCGGTGGGAGGGGCCGTCGCCGGATTTCGACCGCGCATATCAGACGCCGTTTTATGCGTACCGGCATCCGACCACCGAGCCGATGAGCAGCTCGATCACGGGCGGAACTTTTTACCAGCCGGCGACGCCGCAGTTCCCGGCGGAATACGTGGGCCAGTATTTTTTCATGGATGGCTCGCGCCAGTGGATCCGCACGCTCAACCCGGCCACGGCGGAAGTGCGCGACTTTGCACCGCGGCTCGGCGAAGCCCCGGCGCTCATTCCGATCTATCTCACGGTTGGGCCGGAGGGCAGCCTCTACTATCTCACGCACGGCAATCAGTCGCTGTTCCGCATCCAATATTCCGGCGTCGCCGCGCCTCGCGTGGCGGCGCAGCCGCGGCCGGTGCTCGCGTCGGTCGGCTATCCGGCGGACTTCGCGCTCGCGGCGTACGGAACAGGAACGCTCACGTACGAATGGCAGCGGCAGTCGGTCGGCGAGGGCGCGTTCACCCCGATCCCGGGCGCGACGCGCGACACGTATCGTCTGCCGGCGGCGGCGCTTGCGGACCACGGCGCGCAGTTTCGCTGCGTGGTGCGCAACGCGGCGGGCGAGGCGACGAGCGAACCCGCGCTGCTCTCCGTCACCACCGAACTGCCCCCGGTCATCACCTTGCTCGCGCCCGCCGCCGACGCCACGTATCGCGCCGGTGACGAGATCACTTTTTCAGCGACCGTGACCGACGCCGCGGGCGCGCCGTTGCCGTTGTCGGCTTTGGCGTGGCGCGTGGTGTTTCATCATCACGAACATACGCATCCGTTCTTGGAAAATATTCCGGCGGTGACGTCCGGCACCTTCACCATTCCCAAACTCAGCGACCCGAGCGATGACGTTTGGTATCGGCTGCACCTCACCGCGACCAATGTTTCCGGCCTCATGAGCACGGTGGCGCGCGATCTGCGGCCCCTGAAATCCGTGGTGACGCTGGCGACCGAGCCGCCGGGTCTGATCGTGTTGCTCGACGGCGCGCCGCTGCCGACGCCGAACAGTTTCACGGGCGTGGTGGGCGTGATCCGCTCGGTGGGCGTCGAGCCGCAACTGGTCGGCGGCGTGCCGTATGAATTTGCCGGCTGGTCGGACGGCGGCGCCGTCGAGCACGAGTTCGACACGCCCGCGACCAACGCGACGCTGGTCGCGACCTTCCGGCCCGCCGTGGTGTTGCGGGACGATGCCGCGTTCGATTCGCAGGCGTTTCAAACGTTCATGAGCGCCGGCCAGCGTTATCCCGTGAGCGTGACGCTGAAGAATGTCGGCACCACGACGTGGACCGCGGCGGGCGGTTGGGCGCTCGTGCCGGCCGATGTGGCGGTGGCCGGGGCGTGGGGTGTGGCGCGCGTGCCGGTGCCCGCGACGGTGCCGCCGGGTGGTTTGGCGACGTTTGCGTTTGACGTGGTCGCGCCGTTGGGCGGCGGCGTTTTTCCGATGGAATGGCGGCCGCAACGCGAGGGTGCAGGCACATTTGGTGAAGGCGCGCCGCGGGTGAATGTGACCGTCGGCGTGGTGCCGAGCGCCGCGGCGTTTGTGTCGCAGAACGTCCCGCTGCTGATGGAAACGGGCCGCCTCTACACCGTGACGATCGTGATGCGCAACGTCGGCACCAACACCTGGCTGCCCACCAACAACTACCGCCTCTGCTCGATGAATCCTCGCGACAACCTGACATGGGGCACGCCGCGCGCGTATCTGCCCGGCGCGGTCGGGCCGGGCGCGAACGCGGTGTTCGTTTTCAACGTCCTTGCGCCCGCCGCCGAGGGCACTTTTGATTTTCAGTGGAGCATGGTGCAGGACGGCAATTATCGCGTCGCCGGCTTGTTCGGCGATCTCACGCCCAACCTGCGCATCCGCACCACCCGCCCCGCGAACAACGCCGTCTTTATCGGGCAGTCCGTGCCCCCGGTGATGCTCGCCGGCCAGCGCTACAACGTCTCCATCTCGATGCTGAACGCCGGCTCGCTCACCTGGACCCCCGAGGCCCGGCATCGTCTGGCGTCGGACAATCCCATGGACAACACCCTCTGGGGCGGCAACCGCGTGTTCCTCTCGGCTCCGGTCGCACCCGGCGCGATCGGGCAGTTCAACTTCACCGTCCGTGCGCCTGCCACCAACGGTCCGGTCAATTTCCAATGGCGCATGGTGCAGGAGGCCGTGGGCTTTTTCGGCCAGCCCTCGCTCAACGTGCCCGTGCTCGTGCAGAGCAGCTTCACCACGTCCGCCGTGCCCGTCAGCGTGCTCGCGCCCGCGTCGGTGACGGCCGGCCAGCCCTTCACCGCGTCCGTGACGATGCGCAATTCCGGCACCGCCCCGTGGCCCGACGGCGCGACCGTGGCGCTCACCGCGATCAATCCGGCGAACAACGCGACGTGGGGAATCTCCAGCGCGCCGCTGCCCGCGTCCGTGCCTTCCGGTGGCAACGCGACGTTCACCTTGAACCTGACCGCACCGGCGGCCGCCGGCCCGCAGCCCTTCCAATGGCAACTCGCGTGGAGCGGCCTCGGGTTGTTCGGCACGCCGACTGATTTGCAAAACATCATCGTCGTGCCGCCGGCCCTCACGTCGGCGATTCCCGTGAGCGTCGCGGCCCCGGCCACCTTGGTCGCGGGCGCGAGTTTCACCGCCACCGTCGTGATGCAAAACAGCGGCAACGTCGCGTGGCCCGTGGGCGCGGGCTACCGGCTGATGGCGCAAAATCCCGCGGGCAACGGCCTGTGGGGCGTGAGCGCGGTCGCGTTGATCGCCGCCGTCGCACCGGGCGAACCAGCCGTCTTCACCGTCGCCGGCACCGCGCCCGCCACGGCTGGCAGCCAGTCGTTTCAGTGGCAGATGTTCGCGGACGGCCTCGGTTTCTTCGGCGACGCGACGGCGGCGCGGAGCATCACCGTGCTGCCGCCCGCGATCACCTCGGCGATTCCCGTGAGCGTAACCGCCCCGACCACGCTGGTCGCCGGCCAGCGCTTCACCGCGACGGTGGTCCTGCGGAACAACGGCAACGTGACCTGGCCCGCCAGCGGCGTGGTCGGCTTGGTGGCGCAAGCGCCCGCCAGCAACGCGGTGTGGGGCGTCAGTCGTGTCCCGCTGAACAATGCCGTGGCACCGGGCGAGGAGACCACCTTCACGATTTCCGGCACCGCTCCCACGGTGCTGGGGAATTATCCTTTCCAATGGCAGATGGTGTCGGACGACCTCGGCTTCTTCGGCGACGCGACGTCGCTGCAAACCATCGTCGTCACTGCGCCGGTCGTGAATCCCGGCACGGCGGGCAACGCCGCCGTGTTCGTTTCGCAGAGCGCCCCCGCCGTCATGCAGGCCGGGCAGATCTACGCTGTGAGCGTGACGATGCGCAACGTCGGCACCAACACCTGGACCCCGGCGGCCAAGTATCGCCTGGCTTCCCGTAATCCCTCCGACAACTCCACCTGGGGGCTGTCACGTGCCTATCTGAGCGGGCCGGTGGCGCCCGGTGCGACGGCGGTGTTCACCTTCACCGCCAAGGCGCCCGCCGCCACGGGCAGCTACAATTTCCAGTGGCGCATGGTGCAGGATGGCGTGGCCTTTTTCGGCGAAAACTCGGCGAACCTGAGCATCACGGTGCAGAGCACGGCGGTGGCCGTAAACGCGGCGGCGTTCGTCAGTCAATCGGTGCCGACGCGTCTCGTCGCCGGACAACTGTATCGCGTCTCCCTCACGTTCCAGAACACCGGGACCACCACCTGGACCAGCGCGACGCGCCACCGCCTCGGCTCGTTGAATCCCGCGGACAACTACACCTGGGACACCGCGCGGGCCGCGTTGTCCGGCGACGTCGCGCCCGGTCGCACGGCTACCTTCACCTTCGCCATCAAGGCCCCGGCCACGCCCGGCAATTACAATTTCCAATGGTCGATGCTCCAGGAAGTCGTGGGCCGATTTGGTCCCTCGAGTCCCAACCTGGTGCTCCCGGTGGTCGCGCCGTGAGCGGCGGGGCGCGGGCGGCGTTGGCGCCGGCGAGACAGCAGATTCAATCACCGCGTCACGCCGCGGCGCGCTTCCTCACTTCGTCCGCGACCCGAAACCACCCTGGCTTCATCGCCCGCCAAACAACCGCAGGAAATTCTCCTCCACCCGCTCCGCCAGCGACGCCACCGGCTCGCCCAGCAACCCCGCGACACAGCGATACACCGCGCCGAGATTCGCCGGATGATTCAGCGGCTTCCCGGACTGCGCATCCGTCAGCGGATGCGCATTCAGCGCGTCCGGCAGCAATTGATCCGGCGCATCCGTCTCGATCAGCAGGCGCTCCGGCGGCACCACCCGGAACGTCTCCCGCTGCCGCACTTTGCGCTCGTGCGCGAAGTAACCGGGGAAACTGAAATACGCCCCCAGCTTCGCCAGCGGCGCGACCATCTCCGGCGACCCGCCGTAACTGTGCAGCAGAAAACCCCGCGCCGGCCGCGGCCCCTCCCGCAGCAGCTCCCACAGCCGTCCCCACGCCTGCAAACAGTGAATGCTCACCGGTAGATTCTCCTCCGCCGCCAGCCGCAACTGCGCGAGAAAAACTTCCTCCTGCCCGGCATACGCCAGCCCCGGCTTCCACCGGTCCAGCCCGATTTCCCCCACCGCCGCCGGCCCTTCCGCGAGCGCGCGCCGCAGCGTTTCGAGCCATCCTTCCGTCCGCTCCCCCACATACCACGGATGATACCCAAAGCTGGGCAGCACCTCCCGATGCGCCCGCGCCAGCGCCCGCACCGCCGGCCAGTCCGCCTCGCACGAACCGTTCACCACCATCCGCGTCACCCCCGCTCGCCCGCTCGCCGTGAGCAGCTCCGCCTGCGTCCCGCCGAAGCGTTCGTCCTGCAAATGATTGTGCGCGTCGTAGAGCCGCATGAGCAAGACCCAACCAGAAAATCTCCGCCCCCGCGAGCACCCCGCCGCCCCGCTCACCTGCCCACGAACCACGGCCGCGCCAGCGGATCCGTCGTGAAAAATTTCAGCAGCAGCTCCGCCACCTTCTGCCGTCCCGCTTCACTCGGATGCACGCCATCCCCGGCGAAGTCCGCCCGCTCCCACACCAGCCCGTCGATCTTTCGCCCCTTCGTTCCCTCCGCCCACAGATACGGCCCCCACAACAACACCGGCGCGCGCTCCGTCGCCAGTTCCGGCTCGCCCTGCGTCTGCCGTTGGATCAGCCACCGCACCGCGAACGCGCTCTCATACGCATACGGCTCGGGATTCAACCCCCCGTTCGCATTCCCCGCCCAGATGCGGCTGCCCAGAAAAACCAGCCGCAGATTCGGAAACTGCGCCCGCGCATTCCGCAGCACCGCCAGCGTGTCCCGCTCCAGCTTGCGCCCATGTTCCGCCAGCGAACCCGACGGCCCCTTGTTCGCCAGCTTCACCCACGCCACCTGCACCTGCTGCGACGACACGTTCGCCGCCGCCAGCCGCCGCCGCGCCTCCGCCCACGGACGTCCCTCCGCGGGTGCCCACTCCGCCATCGCCTGCCCGCCCTGCGCGCAATCCACGATCACCACGCGCCGCGACTTCAACGGCGACGGGTCGGCCACCTGCTTGAAACGCGAAAACTCCATCGTCGCGTTCGACATGCTGATCGCGACAAACCCGATGACGCCCTCGTCATCCGGCGCGCCCGCTGCGCTGCGCGGCCGCACCTTGGCCAGCTCCGCCTCCGCCACCCGCCGATGCGCCTCCGGCGGCGTGTTGCGTCCGCCGCCATACAGGCCACCGTCCTCGCCTTCATACCGGTCCTCCGCGCCCAGGTCCGTCAGCGGCGTCAACCGCTCCGGTGCCGGCCGCTGATTCCCCGGCCGCGCCCCCGGACCCGCTCCCGGTCCCGCCGGACGCGCATTCCGCGCCGCCACCGCGCGCTTCAGATACGCCTCCTCCTCCGCCGTCAACTTCTCCCCTCGCTGATTCCGCTGATAAAGCCCGCGCGCCTTGTCCCAATCAATCCCCTCCGCCGCGCCGCCCGCCGCCGCCGGAGCCGCAGCAGCAGCGGCCGCCGCCCGCGTCGGCAACACCACGAACCCGCCCACCAGCTCCGCCACGAGTAGCCCGATCAGGCACCCGGAAAAAATGAATCGCATGTCCGCGAATCTCCCCGCCCGTTCCGAACCTCGCCAGAATGTTCCCGTCGTCCGCGCGCATCACCGGATGTGGTAGGGCCGCGCTGCCGCGCTGCCGCGCGGCCCTGACCCTCTTCGGCGGTGCGGCGCGCGAGGAAGCGGGCGCGTCACGGCGCTCGAGCGTCTCGGTGGGAAACGTCACGGACGCGCGCAACGCGTCCCTACCGAAACGCGAGGGGACCGCGCCTCAGCGCGGCAGTTCCTTCAGCCGCATGTTGCGGAAGGACACGGTGCCGTGGTCGCCCTGCAGGAAGATCGGTCCCGGCTCGGTCACGTTTTTGTCGATCTCGCTGCCGGTCGCCTTGTTGCACTCGACGTTGTCGTGAATTTTTTTGCCGTTGAGGATCACCGTGATTTTGTTGCCGATCATGGTCGCCTCGACGGTCTGCCATTCGCCGGCGGGCTTGGAGGCGAACTCGGACGGGGCCTTGAAATTGTAGATCGCGCCGTTGCCCGTCAGCGCCGGCTTGCCGCTCTTGAAGTCGCCGAGGATCTGAATCTCATGCCGGCCGCGCAGGTAGAAGCCGCTGTTCGAGCCGTCCGGCACCTGGAATTCATAGCGCACCGTGAAGTTCCAAAACTTCTGGTCGGTGACGAGGTCAACGCCGTGCTCGCCTTTGTTCACCGTGTTTTTCAGGACGCCGCCCTCGACGCTCCAGGAGTTGTGACCCTTGGGATTGCGCAGATGCCAGCCGGTCGTGTCTTTGCCGTTGAACAGCGGCGCGAAGCCGTCTTCATCGGCCGCGGAGAGCGTGACGAGCGACGCTGCGAGGGCGAGCGAGGCGAGGAATGATTTTTTCATAAGCGGAGCAGGGATGGATGGGTGGAGTTGGTTGCAGAGTTGTTTGGTCCGGTTGGTGCCGGGCTGCCGGCCGGCACCGCGCGGCAACGCCCGCCCGGCCCGGTCAAAGGCGGGAGGCAGACGGCGGCAGGGCGGTGAAATTCAGGAAGCGCCGTAGCCGCCGACGTGAGGAGGCGGAGGCTCCCTCCCTTGTAGGAGTCGAGGTAACGAGACTCTAACCTCCTTCCGCGAGAGGCCCGCCCCAAACCGCCGCAACCCACGTCGTGAAACCGCGTTCCGGTTTCCTGTGCCTCGCCCCACTCGGGTCCGCGGGACTCCGGCCGCGTTTCGCGTGGAAAAGGTTAGAGTCTCGTAACCTCGACTCCTACAAGGGCGGCGCTGGGGTGTGTGACGAATTTGTAACCACCGCGGGCGGTCACGCGGCGAGCTGGGTCTGAAATTGCCGGGAGTGGTTGATCTGCTCCCAGCATTCGTCC
>BJHT01000185.1 GCA_014193395.1 Verrucomicrobiota bacterium | reverse complement strand
CCCTGCCCCCAATTCCTTTGCCAAAAATTCCCCCGCAGATCTCCCTGCGGTGGCTTTTCGTGCTGGCGGGCGGACTCCTGCTCCTGCGGCGGTTACTTCTTTTCTTCGGGCTTCGGGGCGGGCTTGATCTCCACTTTCGGGGCAGGGCTGACTTCGGCCTTTGGGGCGGGCGGGGCCGGAGGGGCGGGTTTAACCTCGACCTTGGGGACGGGGTTGGTCTCGAGTTTCGGAGCCGGAGGTTTCGGCAGCACGGTGGGTGCGGGAGGGATCGGAGGGAATGCGGGAGGTGTCGGAGGAGGCGGTGGCGGCGTAAGTCCCGACGGCAGCTTCAACTCGGGTTTGGTGTCGTCGGGCTTGGTGGGTTCTTTCTTTTCGACCAGCAGTTCGGTGCGGTCTTTGAGGGCGGAATCGACGCTCCATTTGGAGACGAGGTAGGTGTATTTCTCGAACTTCTTTTCCTGCGCGAGCTTCTCTTCGAGCTTCTTGGTTTTCTCGGCGAACTCTTTGTCGAGCTTCTCTTTGTCTTCGGGCTTTTCGTCCTTGCCCGGCGTGCGGGCTTTGGGGAGATCGGCGGTGACGGCGAGCGAGAAGTGGAGGGACGCCTCGTCGCTGGTTTTCTTGCCAACTTTGGCGGTGTAGGTGAAGCCGTCGAAGGTCTCGATTTTCACGACGGAAGGCGTGTTCAGGCCGGTGTCCTCGGGCTTGGCATCGGCGGCGACGACGTCGTTGAAGGACGGGCTGGCGAGGACGCTGCCGAGCGAGGAGACCTTGTTGGTGTCGAGCACTTCGCCGGCGCGCGGGTCGGCCAGCTTCCATTCGCCGGCTTCGGTTTCGCGGGAGACACGCCAGGAGTTGGTGGCATTGGTCGAGGTGAGGGAAACGGATTTCACTTTCTCAACCTTGAAGAATTCCTTGTCGAGCCACTGCTCGGCCTTGGGTTCGGCTTCGGTGAAGGTTTCGGAAACCAGCGCGGCGACGCCGGGTTTGGAGCTGGTCGTAATCCAGCGACCGACCGGGAAATCACCACCGCCGAAGGGGGATGGGCTTTCCGATTTCTTGACCTGCTTCTTGCCGAGCATCATCGAGCGGATGGTTTTGCCGCCCTTGTCCTTGAACTCGACGAGCGTGCCGCTGCCGGCCGCGCCCTTACCGGGTTCGACCAGTTCCATGCGCTCGAGCTGCGACGCGCCGATCTGCTCGGACTGCACGACCTTGAGCTCAGCGGCTTTGCGGATGAGGTCGCCGATGGTCGAGAAGTTGGCGGGATAATCCTGCCGCTCCTTCACGCGCCAGAGGTCGTCCTGCTTGACGAGGCTCACGGTCTGTTTGTCCTGCTTGAGAACGACCTGCGCGACATCGTTGATCTGGAAGGTCTCGAGCAGCTTCTGGCCGAGCGTGCCGCCGGACGAAGCGTACTCGGCATTGTCTTTCTTCAGATAAACCAAGCCGGCACCGCCGATGACGGCGAGCAGGACGACGAGAATGAGGAGTTGTTTGCGGTTCATTTTGCGGCAGTGCGTTTACGTTTGAAGAGCGCCAGGGCGATGCCCGAGAAGGTGACCAGCAGAGGCATGCCCGCGATGTTGAGCCACTTGACGCGGTTCTCGAGCGAGTCGATGTCGCGGCGCAGATTCTTGCGCTCCTCTTTCAATTCTTTCTTCATCCCGGACTCCTGCTTGCGCAGCTTCTCGATTTCCGCCTGTTGTTCCGGCGAAATGATGAAGCGCTGGCTCTTGTCCTTTTTGCCCTGGAGTTCGTTGAGCTTGCGCTGCGTGTCCTGGAGTCCTTCCTCGAATTTCTTGATCTTGGCGCGGTAGTTTTCCTCGGCCTTGGCCTGCATCTCGCGGATGACGGTGAAGGGGCGGTTCAGCGTCGCGCGGCTGCGGGTGCCGATCAGGTTGCTGTCGCCGGAGAGCTGCTCGACGAAGTTTTGCAGCAGGGTGAGGTTGCCGTTGCGCGGGATGACGATGCGCTGGCCGAACATCTCCTGAATCTGCACGCAGAACTGGTCGAAGAGCATGTCGGCGTCGGCGACGAGGATCACGGCGGTCTCGCCGGATTCCTTCAATGAATCGGCTTTCTTCTCCTCCTTCTTGTCCTTGCCGTCGGCGTCTTTTTTGTCGGCGGCGGCATCGCCGGGTTTCCCCTCGGGGAAGGCGGTTTTGAATTTGCCGGTGAGGCGGATGGCCAGCTCGCGCTTCTTGTTGTCGGACTTGAATTCCTTGGCGATCTGTTCGCCGGACAAGGTCGCCAGAAAGCCCTCGACCATCTGCGAGGCTTCGGTGGTCTGGAGCAGGACGGTTTTCTTCAAACCCTCGGTCGGGGAACCGGAGAACGAACCCGCGAAAGCCATCAGGATGCTGTCGATCTGCGCGGTGATCACGTCGTCCTTGTTGATGCCCGCGGGGTTGATCGAGAGCACGGCGGGCGCGCTCTCGGGCCGGTTGCCGCGCTGCATGCGGGTGAGGAAGTTCATGTCGGCGACGACCTTGGTCTTGTCCATTTCGATGCCCCACGCCTTGAGCAGGCGGTCGAGCGACGAGGAAGTCGGCTGGCTGGGCATCATGGGATTGCCCGGGTTCTGGCGCGCATCGATCACCGACACCGGATCAAGGTATGCAATGAGTTTGCCGCCGCGCATCAGAAACTGGTCGATGGCATACTGCGCTTTTTCCGTAATGTCCTTCGGGTGCGCCACAATCAGCACCTTGATTTCGGGATCAATCGTCTCGGCGGTCATCTCGACCTGCTTCACTTCGAAGTCGCGCTTGAGTTCGCTGATGAACGCCCACGCGGGCTGCCCCTGCTGGCCCTGGCGCATCATCATCGGGTTCATCGCCTGGCCGAACGCGGGCAGCGCAGTCATGACGCCCACAGTCACGCGCGCGCTGGCTCCGGCGCGGGAAATCGCGCGGGAAAGATCATACTCGAGATACTTTTCACGCTCGGGCGAGAGGAACGGCAGCGCGACTTTCTGGTCGAGGCAACTGACCGCGAGGCCGAGGTAAATCTTCTCGCCGGTCTGGGTCATCTGGCCTTCGACGCCGTCGAGATTGGCGGAATCTTCGGCATCGGAATCGGGCCGCGGATTGAGCTTTTCGATTTCGAGTTTGCCCTTGGCGTATTGCTTGTATTCGCCGAGGAGATCCTCAACGCGCTGGGCGTAGGTTTTGAGGAAGACGGGCATCTCGTGGTCGCCCTTGGTGCAGTAGAAGCGGACTTTGATCTTGGTATCGAGCTTGCCGAGGATCGCCTTGGTGCCGGGCGAGAGCGTGTAAAGCTTCTCGGCGGTGAGGTCCACGCGCGTGCGCGCGGCGGTGACGAGGAAATTGACGGCCAGCAGGATGAGAAACATCGCGGCCACGCCGACCGTCGAGTAGAGGACTGTTTCAAGTTTCTTGTTCATGGTGTGAGTGCGTTGTCCGGGTGAGGTGCGGTCGCGTCAGCCGCGCAGGTTGCGCAGCACCACGCCCGTCGTGAACAACGAGAAGCCGCCGATGGAGACGAAAAAGACAATGTCGCGCAGATCGAGCACGCCGCGTTGAAATCCCTCGAAATGGGTCATCACGCTGAACGCCGAGACGGTCTCGACCATCCAGCTCGCGCTGGGGAACACCTTCGTGAGCATGTTCGTCACCGGCGGATAGCCCGCGAGAATGAGGAACAAACACGCGACCACCGACATGATGAAACTGATGACCTGGTTGCGGGTCATCGACGAGGTCATGCAGGTGATGGCGAGATACGCGCCCGCCAGCAGCAGGCTGCCGACGTAGCCGCAGAAGATCACGCCCATGTCCGGCGAGCCGAGGTAGCGCACGCTGATCACGACCGGGAATGTGAGCAGCAAGGCCAGCCCGAGAAACGCCCACGACGCGAGGAATTTTCCGATGATCGCCTGCCACGTTGTGATGGGCATGGTGAGCAGCAATTCCATCGTGCCGAGGCGCTGTTCTTCCGCCCACAGCCTCATGCCGACGGCGGGGACGAGGAACAGATAGAGCCACGGATGCCAGAGGAAGAACGAGGTCAGCGACGCTTCGCCGCGCTCGATGAAGCCCCCGACCATGAAGGTGAAGAAGCCGGTCAGGAGCAGGAAGATGACGATGAACACGTACGCGACGGGCGAGCTGAAGTAGCTCCCCAGCTCGCGCTTGGTGATCGTGAGGATGTTGCGGAGAGGGCTGTTCATTTGCGTGAAGAAGAATGGGCGGTGTCGGAGAGGGTGATGCTGCGGAAGACTTCGTCGAGCCGGCCTTCCTCGGTGTGAAGCTCCTCGATCGTGCCGGTGAGGCCCGCGCCGGCGATGAAGCGCGCGAGATCGCCGTGGGCCACGCCGGCCTTGGGCAGGACGCGCAGGGAAATCGAGCTGCCGTCTTCCTTGAGCGTGGTGACGCTGCGCACGCCGGCGATTTGCTCGACCTTGTGGCGGAGCGTGCCGGGTTGCGTGTTGCCGACGCGCAGCAGGACCGAGCCGGCGTTTTCGCTGCGTTGCTTGAGTTCGGCGGGCGTGCCATTCGCAACGATCTGGCCGCGGTCGATGATGATGGCCCGCGAACAGACGGCCTCGACTTCCTCGAGGATGTGCGTCGAGAAGACGATGGCCTTCTTTTCGCCCATTCGGCGGATGAGATTGCGAATCTCGAACTTTTGATTCGGGTCCAGGCCGTCCGTGGGCTCGTCGAGCACGAGCACCTCGGGGTCATGGATGATGGATTGCGCGAAGCAGGTGCGGTGGCGGAAGCCTTTGGAGAGCGTCTCGATGCTCTGGTGGATGACGGCCTGGAGAAAGCACATCTCGATCACGCGATCGACGGCCTTCTGTTTCGCCTCGCCCGACAGGCCGCGGATTTCGGCCGTGAAATGGAGGAAGCCGCTGACGCTCATGTCCGAGTAGGACGGCGCATTCTCGGGCAGGTAGCCGATGATGCGCTTGGCGGGCACGGGGTCTTCGATCATGTCGTGGCCGCCGACGGACACGCGCCCCGAGGTCGGCGTGATGAAGCCCGTGATCATCCGCATGGTGGTGGACTTGCCGGCGCCGTTCGGCCCGAGAAAGCCCAGCACTTCGCCCTTGGCGACTTCGAACGAGATGCCGTTGACCGCGAGCTTCGTTCCGAAATTCTTTTTTAAGTTTTCGACTTTGATCATTTCAGTTTCTCCCATCGCACCGGCGAAAATCCGCCGCCGCGCTGATCGTCCGCGCTGTCATCTGTAAAAAATGCGGGCCTTTGAGTGCCTGTTGTGCTTCATGCCTGTCAAGCGATTCGTTCGGTTGGAACACGCACCCGCGGAGGCGTTCAAAAATATTTTTGTGAAAAATTGTTTTAAGAGGGTGTTGCGAAAGGGTCGGACGCGAACTGCGAAATCATTGGCCAATTTACAGATTTCCTTATTTCCACTACTTTGTGTGGAGCAAACGCTTGCGAACGGGCGCCTCAGCAAACCCACATGGTAGCGCGGGTTTCATCCACATTTGGCTACCCATAAAAACGCACATACTCGGTGTCGGGGACGCAGATGCCCTTTTTCCGTAACCAAGTCGCCGAAATCCAAGCACTTACGCGAACTTTCGCAACACCCTCTTTAACCACGGATGGACACGGATGGGAACGGCGCGGCGAATCCGCACCCGGATCGGAGCGCGACCGGTCTCCGGTCGCAGCGCGTGGAACGCAGAGAAAGCAGTGGAATGTTTCCACGACTTCCGGCGTGAGTGGCCGCTGCGGGCGGGGACCGCCCGTGCGCCACCGAGTCTTGGAGTGCGGTGACTGGTCACCGCTTTCGCGCAGGCGACTTGTCGCCGTCGACCTGCGGCGCGCGTCCGGTCTCGCGGGCGTGCCTGCGCTAGCGCGAGCCGTGAGCGCCCCTCTGCCTGCCGACGCGTCCCTTCATCCGACGGCGACAAGTCGCCTCGACAAAGCAGTGACAAGTCACCGCACTCCAAAGACGCGCTCACAGCGGCTCCCTTCCGCCATACCCCGCCTCGAGATCATGCCAAAACTCAATGTCATCCTCGTCCTTTTCCCAACAAAGAAAAACCTCCCGCCCATCGCGCAGCGCCGGAAAATCAATCAGCCCGCGGTCCAAATCCTTGATCTGAATCCCCCGCTGCTGGAATTCCCCCAGCACCGCCTGAATCCCCGCCATCGCCTTGACCCAGCGGTTCACCGGCTCGCCGCCTTGATCGCCATGAGCTTCGAGTTGCCCGGCCAGCTTGGCGTCCGTCTGCTCGAAGACGCGCCGCCATTTGTCGATCTCGACGAACCACAGGCGCACTTGCGGCAGCAGGGCACGCGCCTCCTCCAGCGTGTAGTGACGGCGAAACTGGAAGGCCATCGCGGGTCGTTACTTCGCGGACGGACCCTTGGACGGCGCGGGCGCGGGAGGCGTCGCCGGCGGCGGAGTCTGCGTCGCGGGCTTGGGCGCGGCGCCTTTGAGCTTCTTCTCGATCTCGGGACTTGGCTCGACCGCCAGCGCCTTTTTCCAGGCCTCGCGCGCCTCCTCCATCTGCTTCATCTCCGCGAAAATATCCCCGAGATGATCGAACAACGTCGCGTCCGGTTCCTTGTTGTGCTTGATCGCATTGAGCATGTGGGGCAGCGCCTCCTTGGGCTTGCCCAGCTTGAAGAGCACCCACGCCATGCTGTCCATGAACGCCGCATTCTCCGGCTCGAGCTTCACGGCCTTCTCGATCATCTCGCGCGCCTTCTCGAGCTTCACGCCGCGCTCGGCCCACATGTAACCGAGGTAATTCAGCGCATCCGCAAAATCCGGAGCGAGCTTCAGGCATTGCTCGAAATACTTCTCCGACTGTTCGAACTCCTTGTTGCGCTCATAAGTGGAGCCGAGTTGAAAATAGAAGCCCGCCGTCAGCCGCGCCGGCTCATTGGCCCGTGCCCACACCTCGGCGGCGGTCAGATGCCGCACGGCCTTGGCGTAATCTTTGAGGCGGTTGTAAGCGGTGGCGGTGAAGAGTTCCAAAACGAAGTTCGGCTTAAACTTCGCCCGCGCCTTTTCCAACACGGCCAGACCTTCCTTCGCGTGATCGAGCGAAATGTGCGCGCCGGCCAGGTCGTAGTGCGCCTGTTCGTAGTAGGCCAGCTCGATGTCGGGCTTGAGCAGCACGACCTTTTCGAAATAACCGACCGCTTCCTTGAACTCCTTCTCCTCATACGCAATGAGGCCGAGGATGTAATTCGCCTGCGGGTTGGTCGGATT
Source organism: Verrucomicrobiota bacterium (assembly GCA_014193395.1). Taxonomy (GTDB): domain Bacteria; phylum Verrucomicrobiota; class Verrucomicrobiia; order Limisphaerales; family BJHT01; genus BJHT01. The sequence goes on along the minus strand of BJHT01000185.1, from coordinate 6,584 downwards.
CTCGCGGATGATCGCCTGCAACTGCTCGGCCGCGTGCTTGCGGTCCCCGCTGCGCAGATACAAATCCGTCAGGCGCTCGCGAAACAGCGGCTGCGAGGGAAAACGCTTCTGCAATTGAAGATAAAGCTCCGCAGCCCGTGCAAACTCCCCAATCGGCCGGTACAATTCCGCCATGCGTTCCAGCAAGATCGGCTCCGTGACCTTCAACTCCAGCGCCCGGTCCAACTGCACCATGATGCGCGGCTTCAGATCGCCCATCTCGCGCGGCATCAGTCGCAAATAGGAGACATACATCTCGGCCACATCGATCGGATAAGTCATCGCGCCGGGCCGGCGTTTCGCGGCTTCGTCCACGACCGACAGCGCCTCCTTGGGTTGTTCCAACCGCAGATGCACCTGAAACAACGTCTGATACCCCATCAGCTTGTCCGGCTGCTTGTGAATGGCCGCGCGGCTGGCGATGATGGCGTCGCGCGTCCGCCCATCTTGCAGATAGGTAAACCCCAGCAACGACAGCAAATCACCACTGGCATCCGGCCGGTCCGTCGCGCGTGCCAACACCTCGATGGTCTTCTTGAATTCTTTTCGTCGCAGCAGTCGTCCGGCGACATCCACCACCAGCGATTCGTTCGCCGGGTCCGCCATCGCCGCGAGGAAGAATTCCTGCGTCGCCTTGTCCGGCTCGTCTTTCAACTCCAGACTTACGCCATTCGCAAAGCGCGCCAGCGCCTCGACCCGGCGGTCGAACTGCGCGTCCTTGATCGACTTGGCGGACGGGGGCGGCGCGTTGTTCGTTCCCTTCACCACCGCGGGAGCGGCGTTGGTTGGTGCCTTGGTTACCGCCGACGCGGGAGCGTTGGTCGCCGCCTTGAGGACTGCGGGCGCGGGGGAATTGGTCGGACCTTTGATGACCGCCGGGGCCGGCGGATTGGTCTTGGCTGCGGGCGCATCGGCACCCACTGCGACCAGCACCGGCAAGGCCATAAGAACGCCCACCCCGGCGACCACCAGTTTGGGAATGGCTTTCATGGTGCCTGAAAACGCCCAAGGGCGCTCCGCGACTGCGAAGCGCCACTTGGGCGGAGGATAAAACAAAAAGGAAGAAAGGAAGGAGGCGGAACCTACTTCTGCCAGGTGCGCTTCTTATGGCGGTTGGCGCGAAGCTTCTTGCGACGTTTATGTTTGTTGATTTTCGATTTACGACGTTTTTTCAGTGAACCCATATCTTCTATCTCTTGGAAAAGCCGGCTAATACACGACTTTGTTTAACGGATACTCAATGATGCCTTCGGCACCGGCTGCTTTTAACTTCGGAATGATCTCACGAACCACATGCTCGTCGATGATCGTTTCCACCGCCACCCACCCGGACAAACTCAAATTTGAGATGGTTGGATTACGCAGTGCGGGCAAAGATTGCAACAACTTTGGCAGATTTTCCGCCGAAATGTTCATCTTGATCCCCACCTTCGACTCCGCCTCCAGCGCCCCGCGGAGCAACAGGGCCAGCGTTTCGATCTTCTGCCGCTTCCATTCATCCTGCCAGATTTCGCGGTTCGCGATTAGCCGCGGCGTGGACACCAACAGCGTCTCCACGATGCGCAATTTGTTCGCCTTCAGCGACGACCCCGTCTCCGTCACCTCCACGATCGCATCCACCAGCTCGTGCGCCTTCACCTCCGTCGCGCCCCACGAGAACTCCACCTCCGCCTTCACCTGGTGCTTCCGCAGCCAGCGCTTCGTGATGTTCATCACCTCCGTCGCGATGCGTTTCCCCGCCAAGTCCTTCACCGACTTAATCGGCGACGAATCCGGCACCGCCAGCACCCAGCGCGTCGGCTGCCGGCTGATCTTGCTGAAAATAAACTCGCCCACCTCGTGAACCTTCGAGCCGTTCTCGACAATCCAGTCGTGCCCCGTGATCCCCGCATCCAGATACCCATGCTCGACATACCGGCTGATCTCCTGCGCGCGGATCAAGCGAATCTCCAGCTCGTCATCATCCACATAAGGAATGTACGACCGGCTGCTCAACTGCACGTTGAACCCCGCCTTGGCCATCTTCTCAATGGTCGCATCCTGCAGGCTGCCCTTGGGCAAGCCCAAACGCAGTTTCTTCGGCGCCGTCTTGGCGCTCGTGTTGTTGTCCGCTTTTTTCATCGCATCAATCCGCCGGTGACGACCCCCGAGGCCGCCAAACCTGCTCATTCTTCTTCCACCAAAATTTCCACATCCCCGCGCCCCATGCGCGCCCATCGTCCATCCGTTTTAACGACGGGCCGCGATGATGTGCCATCGTCCCCGCGGAAACGCGATGCTTTTCTTCGGCATCGCATCACCAGCCCGGTAGGGACGCGTTGCGCGCGTCCGTAACCCAGCCCCCGTCCCGCCTCCCTCTTGGCCCACTCTGCACCACTTCGCTGCCATCCCTTCAGTCCCCATTCCGCAAACCGCAATCCTCTTCCGCCATCACCATCCTCTCGGCTTCGATTTGTCGGTATTTCTACCGACAAGGCGAATAGGTAGTTTTCCGCTTGGACCATCGCTACCCGTGTGCCACAGCATTCGCCCCCATGAACCCCGCGCGTTCCGTCAACCACCCGGCGCAACTGCATTCCCTCCTGCAAAATGCGCCCATCCTAAACCACCCCGGCCCTGCTCCCCAGCGATACCCCGTCACCCCCGCAGCATTATCTTTCTGGCTCGAACTCGCCAAGCGCAGCGACTACGATCCCCGCTCCGCCGCCGCGCAACTCCGCATCACCCTGCGCCAGTTCGAACGCCGCTGCCAACACGACCTCCACCTCCGCCCTCGCGAATTCCTCCACACCACCCGCCTCAATTTCGCCGCCGACCTCCTGGCCAAAGGCGAACCCGCCAAATGCGTCGCCCTCCAACTCGGCTACACCCACCTCTCCAACTTCAGCCGCGACTTCAAACGCCACACCGGCTTCTGCCCCAAGGACTACATCGCCCGCCTCAACTCCTTCCCCGCCCCCGCCACCTGACCACGCCAGTCTCCCCGTACCGCAGGCGTCCCCGCCTGCGAGTTCCGGCGGCGTCCCGCCGCCAGTCCCAACCTAAAAGCCTGTTTGAAAAGTCCAACGCACCGCGAGGGACTGAGTTTGGAGTTCCGCGTTTACGCGGCCCGCTGTTCGGACGGCGCACGAACCGCGCAAGCGCAGAACTCCAAACCGGGGTTTTCAAATGGGCGCTAAAGCACGTCCCTCTCAACTTCCCCCGTCCCTCGCGCCCAACCCTCAAAACCCAAAACCCAAAACCCAAAACCACTGACCGCCACTAACCCGCACTAATCAAAACCACTCCCAGCCGCACCCATGAATTGAAGCCCGTCTTGCCTTCCCATAAGTGCCAGTCAGTGTCAGTCAGTGGTTTCTCATCCCCCTTTCCCCGATCCAATCCACCCTACAAACGACACTTGAGGCGAACCACGAAAGCTACGAAAGACACGAAAACAAAGGCCCGAACCGCGATCGCGGCGGCTCAAACTACCACACCGCCCCAATGACCTCATCCAATTCTACAGGCTTTCCCCATTTCGTGTCTTCCGTGTCTTCCGTGTTTCCACCCCCTTCTTCCAAGCACAAATCCGTCCCAATGTCGCCCTATGATAACCGATGTCGCTCTATGATAACCAGAAGCTCTCGAATCCCTCTTTAGTTCCCCGCAATACTGCCGCCCACGAATTCAGAGCGAATTCCAATATGAGCCGCGTTAAACCAACCAACCGCCTCAGATTCACGGTCGCCTCCGTGGGCCGCCGAACCGAGGTCAACGCCGCCCTCCCCGACCCCTTCATCCTCGGCACCCTCACCCTCGCCGGCCTCATTGCCAAGCACGACGCCATCGAAGCCAAGACCCGGCTCATCAGCAAAAAAGAAGCCACCCTCACCCTCCTCCGCCAGCAGCGCGAAACCCTCTACGGCGACGTCTCCGAAGACCAGCGCGAAGAAACCAGCCTCATCACCATCCTCGAGACCTACCACATCGCCATCGAACTCACCTTCCCCGGCCAGCCCATCGTCACCACCCTCCCCCGCATTTTCCCCGAGCAAGACCCGCCGCCCCACAAATTCAAATACAACTGGCGCGACCTCGGCGGCGGTCAGCTCAAAACCTGCTTCTCGACCCCGGCCTCTCCACGCCCACCACCCGCTACCTCCAAGAAGGCACCGTCCAACAAACCAAACCATTCCTCCCCGCCCCCAAAGACACCCTCACCACTCAGACCTGGACCAACATCACCATGGTCGGCGAACTCGACCTCCTCGAGCGATGCCGCGGGCATTAAAACACCGTATTCCGTAGGTGTTGAGATAAGTTATGTTGGAGAACGCACCTGAGTGCAGTTCACCGCCACGAGTAAAGGAATTTGAGGAGCTAGAACTATGAATGGAGACATTCCCCACTAGCGACAGCTACCAAAAGTAATCCAATCTCAAAACGCCGTATGCCCGATACCGAATCCCCTCCAAAACAACCCCCGGTTGGTAACAGTCCCCCGGTAGGCGTACGCACTCCGACGCAACCTTTCGCGGACGCCCTGAATGGTCAAAATTTGGTTATCACAATCATTGGTCTGGCGGGTGTTATTATTCTTTCGTTGATCTCCCTAAAATTGGAGATGGACTGGCCATACAGATCCTCCACCTCAGGCAGCTCCATAGTACTTCTAATGATTGCCGCCGGTGCTTTGGCTTCAGGTTCGGTGGTTGGTCTTGTGCTTACCGCCGGTGGGGATGAAAAGGAGATATTTGGAAGCATGTCAACAGTGATTAATGGCGTCATCGGAGGGTTTACGATAGCAGATTTGTCACGGACCACCAATGGCGCCATCGTGGGGGCTCTCAGATCACTGGCAAGCGCGGCTGGTTTACCCGGAATTGGGTTGGTAAGCACTGTGGTGGTGTTCTTTGGCGCAGTCGGATTCGTCCTAATGTTTGTCAATCGTCAGTATGTGCTGAAACCTGCAATTGCTAGACGTGCGGATATCGAGGAAAAGCAAAAACAACTGCAGGCATTTGTTGCCGAGATACAGTCCGTCCAAGTGAGTGTTGATCCATTTGAGAGGTCGATGCAAACTGCTGCCGATGAATCAATGCTATCAGTTGACGACAGGGAAAAACGCGTCGAATTGTTGGAACAAGAAAAAAAGCGGCTCCTTATGGTGCTGGAGAATTTCAATGGTGCCCTGTCCAATACAGAACTCTTTCAGTCTTTGCCGCTCGAAACCATTCGTGCATATGCAAAGGCCTGCGTCCGGGCGGACAAGCTCGACACGGCAGAACTAATTTTGCGACAAGCTCGCTCCATTGGGCCAGACAATACGGACCTAATCTTTCAACTCGCGATCGTTTTGACTGCCCGTGGAAGGTACGAGGAAGCATTAGCCCACTTGAGCTACCTCGTCCATCTGCCTTCGGTGCGAGTCGGTAATTATAAACTCATCGGCTATGTTGGTCTGTTCATCCCGGGCCGACTCGACGAAGCGGAAGATGCATCACGCAAGTATCTGGCAATCTATCCAGACGATGCGGGGGCAAAACTCAACTTAGCGTGCGCCCTGGGGCAGCGTGGACCAGCATCTCCAAAGCGCGGGGACGCAATCCGACTGCTCCGGGAAGTTATACACAATCAACCGGCGGCGAGACCCTTCGTTATGAATCTCTCGAAAGGGGGTGGAGACTTTAGTGCTTGGACAGGGGACAGGGAATTCGATGAAACCGTCAAACCATTCACCCAAGCATAAATAAAGCTGCGAAAAAAGATCTTGAATCTGGCAATAGCCCACCGCGCCATTGGGTACAAATACCCGGCGGTGGACGTGCTTTCGCGGTCAGATTCTATCCCTGAAAATCTGGAGCTTAAAGACGAGCTTGCCGAGATCGTGATACGCATCCTGATTTTTGACCGGATCCCATGCAACCGAGGTACATTGGGGCCATTTACAATTGAGAGCATGTTTTTACGCTTGACCGTGCTAGTTGAAATCTCTAGAAACCACTTATCTAGCCCAATTCCGCACTCTTAACGACCGCTGAATGAAAGTATGAACCAGCTACCATCCCTTCCGGTTATTCAGGCGAATTTGAATCAGAAGAATCATCTGTTCGCGCTAAAGGCGAACGCTGGCTGGCAGACGTTTCCTGTCCCGCTTCGGCCTCTCGAGGAAGTCCACATCAAACTATCAGGGGAAATTGTCTATCATTATCGGGAATGGACGACCTCTGGGGCCTGCGGGAAGCAGAAAAACCATGTGGAGCGGCTCACTTGCCGGCCCGACGAGGACGTTGGCGCAGGGGTATTCGGCTTGGCTGACGCTGACACCGCTGAGGCATTCGCGCGTCTTAATGGGATATGCAAACCAAATTTAAGCTCGCTCATTGGCGACGCGGATGTTGCTGGTCGAAGAGAAGGCAGGCTGGCGGGCATCTTAAGAGCGTGTTTTAAAAGTCATGAAATTGGTCTTAAGCCAGCCGGCGGAGCATGACGCCAATCATGGTGACATAGATCATCGCCTCGGCGTGTTCGGTCTTCGTCTCGTAATCGCGCACCAAGCGCCG
>BJHT01000184.1 GCA_014193395.1 Verrucomicrobiota bacterium | reverse complement strand
CTGATGACGACGATTGAACGAGCGCAAGACGACTCGCTACATGTGGAGGTGTCGTGGAACGCCGGGGCCAAGATCTCGCCGTCAGCATTTCACCTGATTCCGTTTCGAGCGGGCAACTGGCACAACCGGACCGCCAACCGAATCCTCTCCGCTTCCGAACGTTCACTCAGGGAGGAAATGTTTTGGGAGAGGGCGCGGGCGTGAGCGGATTTTTGTCGGCGGAGATGAGGGGAGTTCGCGGCTGGGCATCAAAAGCGGGTTCGGCAAATCTGATACTGCCATCTGATACTGTATGCCTGAAATTGGGTCTTTTGTGGGGAAGATGGGTCCAGATCAAATTGGATTTAACCATCTGGTGATGAGCAGGTTGTCCACAAGAAGGCGCTTGGGGGAAAGTGGGGGAAAACGGCAATTCTCGATTAAGAGTCAACTGCTCTACCATTGAGCTACCGAGGCACACCGCTGATCGCCCAAGACTGCCGGGGCGACGAACGACCGTTTCGCAGGAACTCGCTGGTGCCAGGGACGCGTCCACCGCACCCACCGACTAAAACGGCGTCTCGAATAAGACGCCGCCGACCAAGTTTGTCCGTAACGAATCGACTGCGGCATGTTCTGCGAGAATCCCATCTGATGGCAAGGGGATTCGCGGGCGCCGTGGCACGAACGCAACATTGCCGGGACAAATTCGGGTTGCCCATGTAACACAAACTTGTCCCTAACGGGGTTGAAGTTTCACGCGGAGGGATTGTCACTGCGGCGTCCGGCGGTGAATGCTCGGCTAGAAATGGCGACGAGCGTGCGGAGCGGTTTTGGTGTTCCATCCCTGTCGGGCACGCTGTGGGTTTGGCGGTAACGGTCGCGGTGCCTCCACGTTTTCGACGAGCCGCGAGTAGCGGATCACCTTGCGGGCAGTCGATTCCGCTGTGAGTGCCGCCGGTTCCACGCGTCGCCGTGGAGGTTCACCTTGAAGTTTGGGCGCAGGTCTGGTTCTCTCTGCGGGGTCGCCCCGGGAATTGCATGAAGAAGATTTGTCGCGTCCGAATGCAGGCAGCCATTGTTGTGGCGGTCGCGGTTGTGGTGTCTGACGCGCTGTTGTTCCTCGCCCCGCCATCCGTCCGCGCCGCGACGGAGGAGAAGTTTCAAAAAGCCGCCACCGCCATCCGCGAGGTGCTCGACGTGCCGCCCACGCCGGTCGTTTCGCTCAGTCCGAAGCGCGACCGGTTGGTGCTGGTGCAAGGCTCGTTGTATCCGCCGATTTCCGAGTTGGCCCAGCCGTGGGTCGCGCTCGCCGGTTATCGCATAAATCCGCAGAGCAACGGCCCGCATCGCCCGCCGCGCTACGTGGGCCTGACGTTGAAAAACATCGCCACCGGCGTGGAGAAAACCCTGCCCGTGCCGTCCGGTTCGTATCTCGGATTTCCCCAATGGTCGCCGGACGGACGGCTCTTTGCCGTGGCCAATTATCAGCCGGACGGCGTGGAATTGTGGCTCGGCGACGCGACGTCCGGCGTGTTCTACCGGCTGCGGAATGTCGCGCTGAACACGGTCTTCGGCCCCGGTTTTCAATGGATGCCGGATTCGACCAACCTGCTCTGCCAGACGCTTGTCGCCGGGCGCGGCAAGCCCCCCGAGCGTCCGCGCGTGCCCGTCGGCCCCGGCGTGCAGGAGACCGCGGGCAAGGTCGCGCCGACGCGGACGTTTCAGGATTTGCTCACCGATGCGTTCGACGAGGAGCTGTTCGATTTCTACGCCACCGCGCAGCTCGCGCTGGTGAACGCGGCCACCGCCGAGGCAAAGCTCATCGGCAAGCCCGGCCTCTTCCGTTCCTGCGACTCGTCCCCCGACGGCCAGCATCTGCTCGTGGAACGCATCAGCCGCCCCTATTCGTTCAACGTCCCCGCGTCGTTTTTCCCGCGCGAAATCGAGGCGCTCGATCTGCACGGGCGGCTCGAATTCAAAGTCGGCAAACTCCCGCTCGCCGAGGAAGTCCCCATCGGCGGCGTGGTGGTCGGCCCGCGTAACACCCACTGGCGTCCGACCGCGGCCGCCACGCTGGTCTGGGTCGAAGCCCTCGACGGCGGCGAACCCAAAAGACGCGTGCCCTACCGCGACCGCGTGATGACCTACAAGCTTGGCGGCGAAGAAGTCCCCGCCGAACTCGCGCGCACCGAGCACCGCTTTTCCGGCCTGACCTGGGGCGAAAAAAGCTGGGTGGCGCTGCTCAAGGAATATCAAGGCTCGCGCCGCTGGGCGCGAACCTACCTGATAAATCCCGACGATTCCGCGGTGGAAAAACGACTGCTGTGGGAACTGTCCACGCAGGACCGCTACAACGACCCGGGCACGCCGATGAGCCGCACGCTGGGCAATGGATTCCGGGCGATGCGGGTGTTTCAGAACGCCATTTATCTCAGTGGCAACGGCGCGTCGGCGGAGGGCGACCGCCCGTTCCTGAACCGCCTGAACCTTGGCACCCTCGAGAGCGAACGCCTCTTCCAGGCCGGCGAACAAACCTACGAATCCGTGGTCGCCCTCGCGTCCGACGACGCCACGCAGATCATCACCCGGCAGGAGGCGCCCGGCTCGCCGCCGAATTATTTCCTGCGCACGCTGGCCGACGGGACGCGCAAGGCGCTCACCGATTTCGGCGATCCGTATCCGCAATTGCGCGGCATCAAGAAGCAGCTCGTGAATTATGAGCGAGAGGACGGCGTGCAACTGTCGTTCACCCTGTACCTGCCGCCCGATTACAAGCCCGGCACACGCCTGCCCACCCTGCTGTGGGCGTATCCGCGCGAGTTCATCGACAACGACACCGCCGGGCAGGTGGCCGGCTCGCCGTTTCGCTACACGTCCTTTCAAGGAGCGTCGCACTTGTTTCTCCTCACGCAGGGCTACGCGATCCTCGACGGCGCGACGATGCCCGTGGTCGGCGAAGGCAAGACGGCGAACAACACCTACATCGAACAGATCGTCGCCAGTGCGAAAGCCGCGATCGACAAGGCGGTGGAAATGGGCGTGACCGACCGCAACCGCGTCGCTGTGGGCGGCCACAGCTACGGGGCGTTCATGGCGGCGAATCTCGCGGCGCACTCCGATCTCTTCCGCGCCTGCATCGCGCGCAGCGGCGCCTACAACCGCACGCTCACGCCGTTTGGTTTTCAAAATGAAAAGCGCACGCTCTGGGAAGCCCCCGAACTTTACTCGCGCCTTTCGCCGATCATGCACGCGGACAAAATCAAGGAGCCGATGCTCCTGATCCACGGCGAGGCCGACAACAACGCCGGCACGCATCCCGTGCAGACCGAGCGTTTTTTTCAGGCCATCAAGGGCACCGGCGGCACCGCCCGACTCGTCCTGCTCCCGCACGAGGCCCACAGCTACGAAGCGCGCGAAAGCGTCGAGACCGTGCTGAACGAGATGACCTCGTGGCTCGACAAGCATGTGAAAAACATCGCCGCCGCCGAGCCGACGAACGCGGTGCCGCAGAACTGAGGGTCATCCTTTTCGTAAACCTCCCGTGTAGCCGCCGACGTGAGGAGAACCCGAGCGCCGCAACGGTGCAGCATGGGGCCATCGTACTCGGGTGGCCGCGGCAAGGCATCGGCCGGGAGCGGGGCGATGCCGACGGACAGCGGAAATATTGGCAAAGGAATGGAGGCAAAGGAATGGGGACGGCAAAACTTCTTGTCTTCATTCCTTTGCCTCCATTCCTTTGCCAAACAGGTTTCGGGGAAGGGCGGCAGATTCAGGTTGGCTACGAAGCAGGTGATAGCCCGCCGCCGCCGTTGACGTGCCACAACCCGGGCCGGAAAGCGGGGCAGAACCGGGGCCGTCGTGCTCAGGAGGCGGAAGGGGGTACGTTGGCAGGCGGCTCAGGCGCTGGGACAGGGACCTCCGCCTCCTCACATCGGCGGCTACACGGGCGCTCTCCGTGAGGCCCCGCAGATTCAAGGCGACCACAGATAAATTTCACCATCTGTGGTCGCCTTGAATCTGCGGGAAATTTGCGGCCGCTCGTGACGCCCCGCCAGTCCGCACCCGAATACCAGGCCTTCTCCGGAAACCGATGGGCCAGACGAATGGGGAAAACCAAGTTTCTCCTGCTCATTCGCCGGCCCCCATTCGTCGGCCAACCTTTCCCGGGCGCGGGTTCACCCCGGGGCGGCGCGAACAGTTTCGACAGCCCCGCCGCCGCTCCCGACTTGCGATTCCATGCGCACCTCGTTTCTCACCCAGCGGCCTCTGCTCTTCGCCTTCACCATGTTCGTCCCACGAACAAGAAACCGGGGCCCTTCTGGCGACTGGAGGCCTCACTCTTCAGCCGGGCGGGTAGCCCGTATCTGTTTAGCGCCAAAGGCGCGCACTTATGCGAGCCTGGGGTAACGCCCTAGGAAGCGAGCCAATTACTATTTGAGCGCTGAAAGCGCGGTTCATTGCGGGGAAGCATCAGCCTCCACGGGAAAGATGGAACGGGCTTTCAGCCCTAAATTCATTGGCTGGCAACCGACCTGGGGCGTTGCCCCAGGCTGGTATGAGCCGCGCCTTTGGCGCTAAACAAATACGGCAGTCCGGTGGCGCAGGTAGGTTGCCTGTGCTACCCGACCCAATTCTTCAGACTGGCTCTTGGATGCGACCGTGGAATTGACCAATTGCCATTTCAAGGCGGGTTGTGGCGGCAAACGATCCAAGCTCGGCGACTGCCGTCGGAGACGAGCGCTCGCGGCGAATCTAGCGTTCGATAACCCCAAAGCATCTATACTGCATTTGCGGCGAGAGTTCGGTGGAGCGCACTGGTGAGGGCTATTTTTCGGGAGGCACATACGACTCAGTCGCGGGATCGTTGACGATCAACTCAAGGTCCCTAGTGTATCTACACATGGCCCCAGTCTCAATGCGGATAGTCCCGTCAGCCATTTTCTCGTCAAAGAAAAGGAAGAGCTTTCTGCCGATTGGTACTGTCATTGTTTCGGGAATGTCTTCATGTGCCGTTACCAATGAAATCGTCTGGTCTGGCAACGACCCTTTGTGGACACTAACGACCTGCTCCTCCAAGTCCTCGAGCAATGGGTAACTGCGCGGAGTCTCATCGATTCGCAGACGTTGTTCGGTTACCCGGACGAGCACCAGATTGCGATACTCGTTTCGTTGGTGTAGAAAATTCCAAGCCGTTACGCCTTCCACACTCAGTCCGTGTTTTGCCACATATGCGTCCAGAAGTTTGATTTGAGCAATAGTTTCCGCGTCAATGTGGCCGTAGTCGGGTAGCGACGCGCAAGACGCGAGAATTATCACAAGGAGTGTCGATATACATGCTTTTTTCATTGATGGCTCCGACAGTCATGCGACCGCATCTCGGGTTCTTTTGCGGCTGGGTTGGAGTTGCTTCATCGCCGTCTGCAGCGGCGGCTCGATGGCCAAACGCTTCAATCAATGCTCTCATGCAACCAATGCCGCCATACGGATAGCCATGAGGATCAAACTCAAACCTGCCGATACTGCCGGAATTCTTCCGGCAACCGAGTAAGTCATAATCGCCGTTCTCTAATGCATTAATCATCGAACCAAATGTCCAACGGGTCTTTAGCGTCGGGTCGGTAAATCCGGTGGCGGCTGGCGTGCCAAACCAACGCTGCCGCCAATCCTCCAATTCGTGTGGGGTCGGCCACAAGAAATGGGAGCGAGCCGAGGCATCGAAATACTCCAACCAAAACGCCTCATCCTTCCAGTCATGTGTGCCCTTCGACATTACGAGTGCAAAAGTCACAGCCTCAAGCTTCCAATAGCCGGCAATGCTGCCAATCGCGAACTCGACATGCTCGCTCATTAATAAACGCGCTCAGGATGTCTAACGGATAGAAGTGAGCCACAGCCGCGGCAACCGTGGTGACAAAACGTTGAATCTAATCAAGAAATCCTTCATTTTCCGAGCTGAAACGGCTCCGGCTGTTGGCTTGACTGAGGTGTTAGCCGGCGCTTTTTCACTGGAGGCTCCGAAGATAAGTCTCGACCTGAATTCCAACCGGACTCGACTGGAACCTCGGATTTTGAGTGCTCAAGTAACGCCACAGAGTCTGCGGTGCCGCTATTTCCTTGAACCAGCTAAGCTCCGGCTGAACAATCGAAGCAACGTGGTCGGCATATCGCTCCACCCGAAATTGGGCAAGCAACACCGGAATATGTGGCGTGAGAGGTGATCGACCGGAAAGGCGCGTAGATGTGTCGGACTCTCCAGCGATCGGCAGTGAGGTGAACATGTTTACGATTATGCGAAGCTCGCCACCACGTCGGTAAACAATCTCGACGATGTCCGTCTTCCAGACGCAGTCCCGCAGCCAATGACGACGAAAGGCTCCGCCATTGCACTTCACCCAATCCCGCGAGAAACCATAGGAAGGAAGTAGCTGTGAGAAGCGAGTGCTACATGCTTCTAGCGCAAGTTTGAACGGAGTCTGACGAGTATCGCTCATGGAAGCCGCCTAACATGTATTCGACCGCACTTTGCGGTCTATCATGGCTAAGTCTGAGTTACTTCATCGCCGCCCGCAGCACCGGCTCGAAGACGTCGGCCTGGCGCATGAAGCCGAGGTCGTTGGCGTGGGAGGCGTCGGTGGCGCCTTCGGTGTCGTCGCCGTAGAGATGGTCGCCGGGGATGTAACTGAGTTTGGTGATGCCTTCTTTCTGGAGTTGGTCGTAGGCAGCGCGGAGGGCGGCGTGGTTGTCGTCGTGGAATTTCTTTTTGCCGGGAGTGATCCAGTCATTGGTGAAGCGACGGTCTTCGACGAGGACGATGGGGGTGTTGGGGCGGGCGGCGCGGAGTTGTTTCACGAGCGGCACGCATTTGGCCGTCACGTCGGCGGGACCCATGTTGGGCAGGCAATCGATCACGTAGGCGGCGGCATCGATCTCGGCGAGGAGGTCGCCGACGGCGGCATCCATGCGGCCGTTGCCGGAGAAGCCAACGTTGATGACGGGGCGGTCGAAGCGGCGGCCGAGGATGGCGGTGTGGACCATGCCGGGGCGCGAGGCGCACGCGCCGTGGGTGATGGAGGTGCCGTAGAAGATGATGGGTTTCTCGGCGCGCGGGGCGAGGCCCTCGAACTGCGCGCCGGCCGGGACGCCGATGGCGAGGGATTCAATGCCGTTGTAGAGCGGGAGGTAGGCGGCGTATTCGCGCAGGCCGGGGGCGAGGTCGCTGATGAGGGTGGTCTCGACTTTCGCGGAACCGGGGCGGGTGACTTGCACCCACTTCCACTTGCCGTCGGTGTCGCGCGCATAGAGGTCGAGGCCGCTGACGCCGGTGGCGGGCATGTGGGGCATGGCGAGGTTGGTCTTGGTGAGGGTGTAGCGGGTGTAGATGGCCTTCGCGTCGGTCTTGAAGCGGACCATCATGCCGGCGCTGTCGCGGCTGAGGCCCCAGACGGCGGCGGTGACTTTGCCCTCGGCCTTGGCGGGGAGGCGGTCGAACCATTTCTTGCGTTCTTGATCGGCCCAGCCGCGGCCTTCGACGCCCCACGTCGTGACATCATGCCACGCGGCGTCGGCGGGGATGCCACCGGGGCGGGGCGGCGTGGGTTTGGGCGCGGCCTGCTGGGCGAGGGCGGTGGTGGCGAGGACGAGGGCGAGGGCGAGCGGAAGGAGGAGGGTGGATTTCATGGGGGGAGTTTTGGGCGGGTGGGGTGGGGGCGTCAATCGTGGAGGGGCGGGGAAAAGTAATTAGCGATTAGTGGGGGAGGGGGAGGGCGGGCGGGTATCAAATTGGGTGGCGCGGGTCTGGGAAAATTTCCGATCGACGGGTCATGTTCGCAATTGACCGGTCGGACTCCGTCGCTAGTGTTTTGGGGCCCCAGTAAACACTGACACATCTCAACTTATGAACAACTCATCCGCTTCTCCATCCGCGGCCGCCGACAGCCGCCGCGGCTTCCTGAAAAAGGCCACCACTGCCGCGGCTGCCGTCGCCACCGTGAACCTCTTCAAGACCCCGGTTTACGGCCAGAATCAGGCGCCCTCGGTGAACGTCACCGGTGCCAACAGCCGCCTCAACATCGGCCACATCGGCGTCGGCGGTCAGGGCACCAACGCCCACGTCCGCAACGTCGTTAAGTACGGCAAGGAGAACAACGTCGTCCCCGTCGCCGTGTGCGACGTTTCCAAAACCCGCATCGAAACCGCCAGCAAGATCATCGCCGACGGCGGCTTCGACGCCCCGAAATCCTACGGCGACTACCGCCAGTTGCTCGAACGCAAAGACATCGACGCCATCTATTGCGCCACGGTCGATCACTGGCACACCAAGATTTCCGTTGCTGCGCTCCAGTCCGGCAAACACGTGTATGTCGAGAAGCCGATGACCCGCTATCTCGGCGAGGCCTTCGAGATTTACGACGCCGTGAAGGCCACCGGTAAAATCCTGCAGGTCGGCTCGCAGGGCTGCTCCGATCAGAAATGGCACAAGGCCGCCGAACTCATCCGCGCCGGCAAGATCGGTCCCGTCGTCATGTCCCAGGGTTCCTACATGCGCAACAGCCCCAAGGGCGAATGGAACTACGCCATTCAAAAATGGTGTACGCCCGAGGACCTCAACTGGACCATGTGGCTTGGTGAACAGATCAAGAACAAGAAGCCCTTCGATCCGGATCACTACTTCCGCTGGCGCAAATATTATCCCTATTGCGCCGGCCTCTTGGGCGATCTCATGCCGCACAAGCTGCACCCGTACATGCTCGCCACCGGCAATCCCGAGTTCCCTCTCCGCGTCTCCTCGCTCGGCAACAAGAAGCTCAACACCGACAAGAATACGCCCAACACCTACGAGCGCGACGTGCCGGAAATTGTCCAGATCATCGCCGAGTTCCCCAGTGGCATGGTCATGCACATGACCTCCAGCACCGTCAGCGAGGAAGGCACGCAGGAACTGATCCGCGGCCACAAGGCGACGCTCACCATGGCTGGCAACAAGGTGGAACTGAAACCGCAGCGCCCCTACGTCGAAGAGATCGATCCCTACACCAGCGAGGCCTTCCCCGCCGAGAGCGTGCCCGCGCACCACAAAAACTGGTTCGACTCGATCCGCGCCAACAAGCAGCCCAACGCCGGCATCGATCTCGCCGTGCGCGTCCAGACCGTCATCTCCCTGGCCGAAATGTCGGAGCGCCTGAACATCATGTGCCTCTTCGACGAGAAGACTCGCAAGGTCACCACCGGCGATGGCCGCGAGGTCAAGCCGATCACCTACGGCACCCTCGACGTGTCCTAAGCCGTACTGCCGCTCACGAAACGGGTTTCGCGATGCACCGCGAAACCCGTTTTCTTTTTTCATGTCCAACCCGGCTCAGTGGTCGGATTTGAAATCTCAAATTTGAAATCTCAAATCTCAAATCCCGCGCCCGTCGCCCTCGCCCGCAACGCGATGGCCACGCGCTTCGAGATGCTCCTCCACGGCCCCAATCGCGTGGCCCTCCGCGCCGCCGCCGAGGAGGCCCTCGCGGAGATCGAACGCCTCGACCGGGAACTCAGCTTTTACAATCCGGCCAGCCAGATTAGCCGCGTCAACGCCCGCTCCGCGCACGAACCCGTCACGGTGGAGCCTGCCGTCTTTCACCTCCTCGCGCATGCCGAACGCCTGCACCGCGAAACGGCCGGTGCTTTCGACATTACGGTCGCCCCGCTTCTGCGCGTGTGGGGGCTGACGGGGGCGGGCGGGCGCGTCCCGACACCGGTCGAGCTTGCCGCAGCGCGCCGTTGCGCCGGCATGAAACATGTCGAACTGGACGCCGACAATTTCACCGTCCGTTTCCAACGTCCCGGCGTACAGCTTGATCTCGGAGCCATCGGGAAAGGTTTCGCGCTGGAACGCGCCACGCAAATCCTGCGCGAACTGGGCGTCACCAGCGCCCTCCTCCACGGCGGCACCAGCACCGTCTGCGCCCTCGGCCATCCCCCCGATGCCCCTGCGTGGAACGTCGCCATCGAAAATCCGGCAAACGCCACCGCTACCGTGCCGCGCGACAACGTTTCGCTCCCTCCGAGCGCCCCCGTCCTCGCCATCGTCGCGCTCTGCGACACCACGCTCTCCGTCTCCGCCGTCTGGGGAAAATTCTTCACCGCCAACGGCCGCACTTACGGGCACGTCCTCGATCCCCGCACCGGCCGCCCCACGCGTCGCGCCCAGCTCGCCGCCGTCGTACTCCCCTCCGCGACCGACAGCGACGCCTTCTCGACCGCGCTCCTCACCCTCGGTGTTCCCGGTCTCCGGCAACTCATCGCGCTCCGCCCGGAAATCAAAGCGCTGGTCGCCTGCGAAGGCCGCGCTGGAAAACCCGCCCGCATCGTCACTCACAACCTCGCACTGCCCCAGTCTTAGCGCCGGTTTCCACACCGGCCGTCCACTGACACGAACGCTCCGGAGAATTCCAGCAGCCGCAGGTTTAGAAACCTGCGACACAGCAGGCTCGGAAGCCTGCGCTACATGCATCAGCCAAAACCAACCGCGCAGCGCAGCACCCCTGGCTAACCCGGCTTTGTGTTCGTTCGCGTTCCTTCGCGGCCAAATTCCCCGTTCCCCGTGAACACACCCTTCCGCCCGCGAGTCGTTTCCCCGCCCCGTGATTCTGAACGCGCGGACAAGACATGATTTCCATCCGTCCCGAACACCCAAGCCAGCGCCCCGGGTTCACCCGCCGCGAACTGCTCCGCATCGGTGGCCTCGGTTGTCTCGGCCTTTCGCTGCCCACCCTTCTCCGCAGCCAGTCCCACGCCAGCACCGCGCCCGTCGTGTCGTCCGCCTCCTTCGGCCGCGCCAAGTCGTGCATCATTTTCTTTCTCGGCGGCGGGCCGCCCCAGCACGAGACCTTCGACCCCAAGGACGACGCCCCGCGCGAAATCCGCGGCGAATTCAAATCTATCGCGACCAAGGTTCCGGGGCTGCGCTTCTGCGAACTGCTTCCGCGCACGGCGCAGATTGCCGACAAAATCTCCGTCGTCCGCTCGCTGCGGACCGATGTGAACAGCCACTCGACCAGCGGCTACTGGATGCTCACCGGCTACCCGCACCAGTCCAAAGCAGAGAGCCTCCCGCCCGACCCGAGCGACTGGCCGAGCCTCGCGTCCGTCGTCGGCTCACTGAAGCCGAGCCGCCGCTCGCCGTTCTCGTCGGTCGTGCTGCCCGAACCCATTGTCAACAATCCCGCCATCCCGTGGCCCGGCCAGGACGGCGGTTACATGGGTCACACCTGGAATCCGCAGGTTTTCAAATGCGACCCCGGCGTGCCGAATTTCACCATCGAAGGACTAAGTCCGCCCGAGGGCTTGACCGAGTTGCGCCTGAGCGACCGCATCAGCCTGCTTCAGCAGCTTGACCAGCACTTCATCCGCGTGGCCCGCAGCGAGCCGATCGCCGCGCTGGATCGCATGCAGCAAAAGGCCTTCGAAGCCGTGCAATCCAGCACCACGCGCGCGGCCTTCGAGATGCAGCGCGAATCCGCGGCGATGCGCGACCGGTACGGCCGCCACAAGATCGGCCAGAGCGTCCTGCTCGCGCGCCGCCTGATCGAATCCGGCGTGCGCCTCGTGCAAGTGAACTGGCCGCGCGAACCCGGCGACATCGGCGCCGGCAATCCCCTCTGGGACACGCATCAGAAAAACGCCGAACGCCTCCGCGACGTGCTTTGCCCGCAGTTCGACCGGACCTACTCGGCCCTGATCGAAGACCTCGACCAGCGCGGGCTGCTCGACGAAACGCTCGTCGTCGCAATGGGCGAATTTGGCCGCACACCGAAGATCAACGCCGCCGGCGGCCGCGATCACTGGGGCCACTGCTTCTCCATCGCGATCGCCGGCGCGGGCACCGGCGGCGGCCGCATCGTCGGCGCGAGCGACCGCACCGGCGGCTATCCGGCGAGCCGTCCGCTCGAACCGAAGGATCTCGCCGCGACGATTTTCCATCTCCTCGGAATCAGCCCCGCGGCAGAGTTTCTCGATCCCCTCGGCCGCCCCCGGATGGTCACCGACAATGGCACGCCCATCCGCGAACTGATCACCGGCTGACGCGCGCGGCAGGGGTGGGGACAGCTTGTCCCCACTGAAATTGTCGAAGTGAGCCGGGTGCCGCAGTTCAGCGGTGCCAAGAAGCGTCGGCCCGGAAGAGTGAAAGCTGTCAGGGAGAACTACCGCAGATTCAAAGCGCCACAGATTCAATTTCCCATCTGTGGTCGCCTTGAAGCTGCGGGAAATCTTGGCGGCGATTCGTGTTCGGGGGCGCGTCGGCGGGGCAGGGTGGGGACAGTTTGTTCCGGGTGGAATTGTGGGACGAGCCGTCCCCACCTCGTCCTTTTGCCGACGAATTCTCCCTCACTCGTTCTCTGGAATACCGTCCGTCGCCCTTCTCCGACCGTGGATTCTCCAACTCCGGCCCGTACTCGTCACTCTACTCCATTCCGTTCGGAGATCGCGATCAGTGCCTACGCTCCTTGATTCCGCGCGATGGCTGCGGCCGCGGCCTTCACGGCTTGCACCAACTCCGGTGGCGTCACAGCCACTGCGTCGCCGCCCCAGCTCAGAATCCAGCGCTCGACTTCGACGAGGCTGGAGAGGCGCAGGCGCAGTTCCACGCCGCCATCGCGCAGCTCGCGTAACTCCTGCGAGGCGTGCCAGCGTTTCTCGCGGATGTAGTCGGCCACCTTGCCGTTGAAGCGCACCGTCACGTCGTGCCGCCCCTCGCCCGAGCGCACGCCGAAACTCCCGCGCAACTGCTGTTCGAGCGAGAATCCCTCGGGCCGCGTGAAGGTCTTCCCCGTCAGTGCCACCGCCCGGATGCGCGCCGGGACGAAGGTCCGCATTTCCTTGCGCAAATGATCGAAGGCAAACAGGAACCATTCGCCGTTGATGTTGCCCAGATGATACGGGTCCACCACGCGGCTCTCGGTCTGGCTCTGGCCGGGCTTGCGATAGTCGAGGCGCAATTGCTGATGCCGGCCCGCCGCGCGCGCGAGCATGTCGAACACCTCGAGATTCAGCACCGGCTCGACGCTCGTGCGAAATGAGATGGTCTGGTCCCACTCTGAAAGGCTGAGGGAAATGGTCTCGGGCAACGACGACGCCATCTTTTGGAACGCGCTGCGCAGCGGTTTCTCGAACGGCGTGCCGCGATATTGCTGCAGCGCTTTTTCCGCGACGAGCAGGGCAAACAACTCGCCCTCGGTGATCTGCAGCGACGGGAATGAACTGACCTCCTCGGTGTAGTAGTAGCCCCAGCGATGGTCGTCGTACGCCAGCGGTAACCCGAGGCGGTTCCGCATGAATTCGAGATCGCGCCGGATGGACTTGAGGCTGACCTCCAGCTTTTCCGCCAAGACGGTGGCGTTGGGATAGTCGCCCGCCTGGATCAACTGGTGAATCTGCAGCATCCGGTCCAGCGGGGGGCGGGACCGGGGGAGTGCTGGCGCCAGCTTTGGTTTACGACCCTTCTGCGGTGTCCGTGGTAATCGCGTTGACCGCATTGTCGGAACCCGCTGCGCCTTCTGCCGCTTCGGCTGCTTCATGTGGAACCTTCGCCGAAAGCCCCCCGCCCGCGTGCTCAACTCACGAGTTTCGCGAGCAGTTCGTCGTTGGTCTTGTGCTTCTTCAGCGCGCCCAACAGCGTTTCCATCGCCTCGACCGGGTTCAGGTCCACCATCATGCGGCGGAGCTTGCGGATGGGTTCGATGTTTTTCGGCGTGAACAGCTTCTCCTCTTTGCGCGTGCCGCTCTTGGGGATGTCGATGGCCGGATACAACCGCCGGTCGGCCAGCTTGCGGTCAAGCACTAACTCCATGTTGCCCGTACCTTTGAACTCCTGGAATATCAGTTCATCCATCC
>BJHT01000183.1 GCA_014193395.1 Verrucomicrobiota bacterium | reverse complement strand
ACCATGAAGGACGGAAGGTTGCGGTTCTCGGTGCCGAGTCCGTAGCTCACCCACGCGCCGACGCTCGGGCGGATGGCCTGCGCGGAGCCGCTGTGCGCGGCGAGCGTGCCCTTGTCGTGGCCGTCGCTGTCGCAGTGCATGGCGTTCAACAGGCAGACATCGTCGATCACGCCGCCGAGATGCGGGAAGAGGTCGCTGACCCAGGTGCCGCTGCGTCCATATTGTTTGAAGCTCCAACGCGGCTTGATGAGGAAGCGCTCGAACTTGCCGGGCTTGTTGAGCCAGCGCGACGCGGTGATGGATTTGCCATGGTCGCGGATGAGCTGCGGCTTGTGGTCGAAGGTGTCCACATGCGACACGCCGCCGGTTGAGTAGATGAAAATCACGCGGTCGGCCTTGGCCGGAAAGTGCGTGAGGCGCGGCGCGAGCGGGTCGGTCGCGGCGGCGGCGGTGGCGTGGAGTTCGCTCCACAGGCCGGCGAGGGCGAGCGCGCCGAAGCCGCCGGAGGCGCGGTGGAGGAATTCCCTGCGGGTGGGGAAGGCGGAGTTCATGAGGGGCGGGCGCTTTCTTCTCCCTCTCCCCTCAATGGGGAGAGGGTTGGGGTGAGGGGTGAGAAGACCCACGGTGCGCGGCTGGAATTGGTGCTTGTCGTGGTTTGGTTGGCTGTCATTTCAGTGGTCCACCGCGAGATCGGGAGTCGCGGGTGGGAGCACCCCTCACCCTCATTCCCTCTCCCCATTGAGGGGCGAGGGAGGTCCGAGGCGGGCGCACTGGTGGAGGATTTGGCGCGAGTGTTGGCCTCTCGGCACGGGGATGTTTGGGGCGCGAGGGTGGCCAAGATGGCCGACCGATTCATGCGGGGACAGGTGCTTCCGACTCCCTCTCCCCTCAACGGGGAGAGGGTTGGGGTGAGGGGTGAGAAGACCCGTGATGCGCGACTGGGTTGGAGGCTGGTGGTGGTTCTGGTGAGCACAAATTCCAAGGTCCACCGCGAGGTCGGGAGTCGTGGGTGGGAGCACCCCTCACCCTCATTCCCTCTCCCCTTTGAGGGGAGAGGGAGGTCCGAGGCGTGCGCCCCGGTGGAGGATTCGGCGCGAGTGTTGGCCTCGCGGCTAGGGGATATTTGAGGCGCGAGGGTGGCCAAGATGGCCGAGCGATTCACGCGGGGACTGGTGCTGCCGACTCCCTCTCCCCTCAACGGGGAGAGGCGCATTGTTGGGAATTGCACAGTGTCGTTTTCGGGCCAAACGAACCGATTTTCAAGTGCCAAAGCGGCGGTGTAAGGCGGTTCCACAAGTTCCCGTGAGCTTGGGAGACATCATTGCGGTGCATCGCCGGAGCAAAGGATGGCGCAGGGGCGAACTCGCCGCCAAGGCGAATGTTGCGACGGCGACCGTTCGGGAGTGGGAACACGATGTGTCTCGCCCTGACCGCCATCTTCTTGCGTTGATCGGTGATTGGTTGGCCGTTCCAGCAAACCTCTTGGCCTCGATGGTGCTCCCGGGTGGATAAACGGGGCGAACGGTCTGGAATAGGTTGTCCGTCGAGACGCGGGTTCGCTTCCCTTCACCCGCTCCACTCTTTAAACATACCAATGAAATCAATTGTTTCTGCGGTTTACGGTCTGGTGGGAATGCACAAGTCAGAATGAAAGTAAGAATGGCGGGGTCGTGCTGAACCGCAACAGGCTGCGAAACTTCTCTCGATCAACCAGTTCGGAGAGGGGCAATTCTCCTGCCGCAGGAATGCGGTGCGAAAGATCGCTTGACTGTCCCTTGCTTCGACTCCCGGGCACTTACGGCCAAGACAGTTGTCGTGGGCCTCTCCGATTCAGCGCTGCTCCAATCAGAATGTTCGGCACGCATCAAAAAGTCCGGCGGCTTTGGAAACGAAGTCACACTGCTGGGCGTGTTCCGCGAAGAAGGAATATTCATGTTCACCGTCCTACCCGCCAGACAGTCGGTAGGGGCGACAAAGTTGATGGCTCAGAGAATACCAAGGTGTATTTCATGGGGAGTTGGGTTGGCGTCGTACCCGCAGCACGTTCCACAAAAAATCGGGGCCGGGAGTGCCGGGGTCGTGCTACCCCTCATTGCGTTCGCACAGGAATCCCACGCGACACCCATCCGAAACGGGCGGCCAAGCACAGGAGGACCCCACCACCGTTCCGCATCCACGCCGGGCTGCGCCTCAGAACCGGTAGCCGAGGCCGACGACAAAGCCGAGGGCTTCAGAGAAATTGAGGGTGACGGACCGCGGGCCGCCGTCGTGGTGGAGGGGTTTTTGCAGGACGTGGCGTACTTCTAGGTGCGCATCCCACTGTGCGTCTAGGTGCAGGCTCACCCGGACGGCATTGAACCACCCGGTCCACAGATGCCTCCGGGTCGAACTACCGTTCTCGCTGATCGTCGGAATGCCCGGAACTGCCACCCGGTCGCTGTAGTTGAGTTGGGTAAAACCGAGTCCCAGCATCACGCCGGTCTGCACCCCCAGTTCCCACCGTTCCGTCGGCCGCCAGTCGAGCGCCGGAGCGAGCCGTAATTGCACCACGTCCAGATTTAGACTGCGGCTGCCCTTGACGATGGCGGGCGTGGACGGTCCCATCGTTCGCGTGGGAGTGCTCCCGATGACCGAGTCGCCCGGTGACCAGTTAATGGGACCACTGTAGCTGGTGGCGGGCAGGGATACGCCACCGAGGTTGTAGGTATCGGTAATGAGGTCCACCGCGGAGTTGACCGCGCCGTCCTGCGACCACTTGAGCAACTGGTAGGAGACACCGCCCTCGATTCCCAACGACCAGTTCTTCCCCTGCTTCACATCGTAGCGATAGAAGAGCTCGATCCCGGGGAACGGTTGATTGCCCAGTTGCTTGGTGTAGTCGCCGCCGTTTAGCTGCGCGCTGTGCAGAGCCAGGCTGCCCGACGTCGGCGGTGCGGCGGTGGGCTGCACGACCTGCAACCGACCGTTGTCATACCCGTAGGCCGAGGTGCTGGGAACGCCGCCCGGGAACGCCGCGTTACCCGTCGAATCGAGGCGGGTGAAGCCATCGTTGTAGAACCGGTTCCGGGTCGGACTGTGGTCGTCGGGCCCCGGGTCGGTCGCCCGCGCGGCGGTGAAGCGGGCCTTGGCGTTGATCGTCGTCGGCAGGCCGACGCCAAAATGGTGACGCGTCGAGTCCTCTGCCTGCCCGCTGGCTGGCAAGCCGCAGACCGCGATCAGTAACAGCGACGTCTTGTTCATGATAACTGCTTTTCGTCCGGTGCGTTAACGGCCGATGATACGGTAGAACCGGGTGGCTGACGGAGGTGCTTCGGTGTTGGGCGGACCATCGTCCAGCCACTTGAGGAGGTTGCCGGTGCCTGGGACAATCACCGGCGAGGTTTTCCACGGGCCGCCGAGTGCGTCCATGTATTGCACGTAATAGTCGGTGCCGCGGCGGGTTGGAAACTCGATGTAGAATTTGCTGCGTCCGTCGGGCGTGAAACCCTGATACCCGCGCAACTCGGTCGGGACCGCCCCGTCCGGAGGAACGACCGGGCGTCCCTGGTTGAGCAGCTCGAGCCGCAAGCCCGGCACGCCCGCTGGAAAAACCCCGCGACTGGAGTTGAAGTATTCGAGCGTCAGTGTCACCGAGCCGCCGGACGGCACGGCGAGGTTGTATTCCACGTAGGGCAGCCCGCCGTTGGTGACGGTAGCGTTGCGCAAAATGATGGGCGTCCCCGCCAAGTTCGTCGCCGTGATCCGCAGGGCGGTGAAGTCGAACGGCGTGTGGTTGGAGACGACCACCTTCTGCTCGAACAAGCTCGTCTGCGGGTTGAACAGCGGGACGCTGAACGTTCCCGAGTAGATTCCGTCGCCGGCCACACTCGTCAGCAGCGGCTGATAGAAGATGACCGGCACCTCGATCACTTGCGCGGTGCCATCGTCGAACTGCGCCAGCACCGTGATTGTGGTGCGATTGGTCGAACCATCCTGCCGCCCCACCGACTGCACCAGCAGCACCTGGTTCACCGCGTCATAGGTGACGCCCTGCACGTAGTTCGTGTCCAGTGACTCGGCGACCACCACCACATTGGTCAACCGCCGCGTCGGCGTATTGAATGCCGCGAGCGAAATCTTCGGGATGCCGCCCAGCGCGGGGGCTTCGACCATGATCGGCACCACGGTCGGCACCCTGTTGGTGCGGCCACCCTCGTCCTGCGACACCACCGTCAACCCATCGCGACCAAACGCATTGGAAACCGAGCGATAACTGAGGCTTTGCAACGCCGCGTTGAGGGTGGTGATCGGACCGCTCAGGACCAACGTCGCCGTGCCGCTGCCGCCGGCCGTCAGCCCGTTCGTCGCGGTGACGGACAGCGTCCCGTTGGTCACCGTCAGGGTGGTGGTCAACGTGGTGCTGTCCGGGTCGGCCACGCGGATCGAGTTGTCCACCGCGTTGGTTGCAGTGAAGAACAGCGGCTGGTTGGAGACATTCGTCTGCCCGCCAGGCACCGTGTTCACTGGCGCGGCATGCACCGTCAGGGTGAAGCTCCGCGGCACACTCGTATCGACGCCGCCATTGGCCGTGCCACCGTTGTCGTGGGCGGTGACCGTGATCGTCGCCACGCCGTAGGCGTTGGGCGCCGGTGTGAAATGCAGCGTGCCCGGAGTCAAAGCGTCCGTGCCGTCGATGAACGGGGCCACGCGGAACAACGCTGCGTTCGTGGTGAACACGGCGAAAGTCACAGACTGCCTCGCTTCATCCGCCGGACCGGGCCTGATGCCGCTCGCGAAGTTCGGCCGGGTGTAACCACCGCTGCTCTCGTCAACATCCACCGCACCGGCCAAGGCAAACGCCGGCGCATCGTTCACCGGTGTTACCGTGATCGTGAAGGTGTTCGTGCTCTTGTCCATGCCCCCGTTGGCCGTCCCGCCGCTGTCCTGCACCACGACCGTCACCGTCGCCACGCCATTGGAATTGGGCGCTGGCGTGAAGGTGAGGAGGCCGTTCGTGCTCACGATTGGCGCGGTGCTGAACAGCCCGGAGTTGTTGTTGCTGGTCGCGACAGCGAGGCTCTGGCCCGACTCGTTGGCGGGGCCGGTCGTGAAGGTCGCCAGCGCCGCGTTGTAGGCGGCGCTGTCTTCCAGCACCACCACGTTGTTCGTCGCAAGCGTGATCGTCGGCGCGTCGTTCACCGGCGTGAGGGTGATGGTGAAGGTGTTGGTGGTCCGGTCCACACCGCCGTTGGCCGTGCCACCGTTGTCGGTCACGATCACGGTCACCGTGGCCGTCCCATTCGAGTTGGCCGCCGATGCGAAGGTCAGCACGCCCGCGTTGTTGATCGCCGGCTGCGCGCTGAATAAGCCGCTGTTGTTGTTCACCACCGACACCACGCTCACGGTCTGCGCCTCGTTGGCCGGACCCGCGCTGAAGAGCGCAAAGGTGTTGCTGCTCACCGCCCCGCTGTCTTCCAGCACCGTCACCGTGGCGACCGCGAAGGTCACGCTGGGAGCGTCGTTCACGGCCGTGACGGTGATGACGAACGTGCTCGTGCTCTTGTCCACTCCATCGTTGGCCGTGCCGCCACTGTCCTGCACCACCACTGTTACCGTCGCCACACCGTTGGAGTTGGCGGCCGGGGTGAAGGTCAGGCGCCCCGCGTTGTCGATCGCCGGCGCTGCGCTGAACAGGCCCGGGTTATTATTCGACAGGGTGTAGCCCGTCAGCGTCTGCGCGCTCTCGTTCAGCGGCCCCGCGCTGAACACCGCAAAGTTGTTGCTGCTCACCGTCCCGCCGTCTTCCAGCACCGTCACTGTTGCAGCCGCGCACGGCACCGTCGGTGCGTCGTTCACCGCTGCCTCTTTGATTACGAAGGCGTTCGTGGCCTACTCCACGCCCCCGTTGGCCGTCCCGCCGCTGTCCTGCACCACGACCGTCACCGTCGTCACGCCATTGGAGTTGGCGGCCGGCGTGAAGGTCAGCTTGCCCGTGTTGTCAATCGTCGGAGCCGCGCTGAACAGGCCCGGGTTATTGTTCGACAGGGTGTAGCCCACCAGCGTCCGCGCGTTCTCGTTCGGTGGCCCGGCCGAGAAGGTCGCGAAGCCGGCCACTGTCCGTGCGCCCGCATCTTCCAGCACAACCACGTTGTTGGTCGCCAGGGTGATGGCCGGCGCGTCGTTCACCGGCGTGACGTTGATGGTGAAGGTGTTGGTGGTCCGGTCCGCGCCACCGTTCTCCGTGCCGCCGTTGTCCTGCGCGATGATCGTCACCGTCGCCATCCCGTTGGAGTTGGCCGCCGGGGTAAAAGTGAGCACTCCGCCCAGGCTCACGTTCGGGACCGCAAGGAACAGGCCGGAGTTATTGTCGCTCGTCGTGATCGTCAGGGCCTGAGCCGACTCGTTCGCCGGGCCAGCGGTGAAGGTCGCCAGCGCCGCGCGGTAAGCACCGCTGTCCTCCAGCACCACGACGTTGTTGGTCGCCAGCGCAATCGTCGGCGCGTCGTTCACCGCCGTGATCGTGATCGTGAAAATGTTGGTCGCCTGGTCCACGCCGCCATTGGCCCTGCCGCCAGAATCCTGCACCACCACCGTGACCACGGCCACGCCGTTGGAGTGGGCAGCGGGCGTAAAGGTCAACCGCCCCGTGTCATCAATCGCCGGCGTGGCGCGGAACAGCGCGTGGTTGTCGTTCGCCACCGACAGCACGCTCACGGTCTGAGCTGACTCAGTGAACGGGCCGGGCGAGAAAGCCGCGAAACGGTTGCTGGTGATCGGGCCGGAGTCTTCCAACACCGCCACTTGGTTCGTCGCCAACGTGACGCTGGGTGCGTGATTGACCGGGTTCACGGTCACGACAAACGTGTTGGTGACCCCGAGGCCGCCATCGTCCCTCGCGCTGACGCCGATGCGGCTCGCCCCAAAACCATCGCTGGCAAAGGCCAGCACCAGATTCGTGCCCTCCGAGATCGTCGCTGTCACCAGCGCGGCATTGGTGTTTTCCACCACCCGATAGCTCAGGCCCGCGGCCGGTGTCTCCATGTCCGCAAATACGGTGGCGAGATTGGTCACCACGTTGCCCCCATCCTCGCTCACGCTGAAATCCCTGATGGGCCGCGCCAGGGTGGGCACCGTATTGCCCGCCGTCGCCACGGTGATCGAAAACGTATTGGTTCCCTGGTCCACGCCACCGTTCTCGTTTCCGCCCTCGTCCTGCACCACCACCGTCACCCGTGCTGCGCCATGGACGCCAACGGCCGGGGTAAAGGTCAACAACCCCGTGCGGCTGATGGCCGGGGCCGCACTGAACAGCGACGCGTTATCCACCGTGACGGCGTAACTCACCGGCCTTTGCGACAGTTCATTGGGCGGACCGGCCGAGAACGTGGCGAAGCCGGCCATGGCGTGTGCGCCACTGTCCTGTCCAACCCCGAGCGGGTCTTGGGCGAAGCTCACTCTGGGCCCGTCATTTACGGATGTCACAGTGATGAGAAACGTGTTGGTAGTGGTGTCCACTCCGCCACCATGGGTGCCGCCGTCGTCTCGGAAAATGAAGGTCACCAGCGCCGTTCCGTTGGCATTGGGGGTCGGGGTGAAGGTCAACTCGCCAGTGGAGTTCAACGACGGACCGGCGCTGAACAACGCAGCATTGGTCACGCTGAGGATCGTCACGTTGGTGATGCTTTGCCGCGCCGCCACCTCATCGGCGGGACCGACCGTGAACACGGCGAAGGTTCGGTTCGTGTAGCCACCGCTGTCTTCCAGCACCGTCACTTGGTTCGTCGCCAGTGCTACCGTCGGCGGATCGTTCACCGCCACCACCATCACCGTGAACTGGTTCGTCACCGCGTCCACGCCGCCGTTGGCGCGCCCGCCATCATCCCGCACCACCACGGTAATCACTGCCGTCCCATTCGCATTGGCAGCGGGCGCATAGGTCAGGCTGCCGGTCGCAGTGGGACTGGTGTAAGTCACAGTCGGATGCGGAATCACACTTGGGTTGCTCGACGTCGCCACCACCGTCAGGGTTTGGCTTTCGTTCCCGCCCGCGCTGATGCCCCGCAGGTTGATCGTCTGCGGCCCGGCGTCCTCCAGGATCGCCGCCGGGTTCGCCATCGGCGCGAGCGTCGGCGCATCGTTCACCGGCGTGACCGCGATCGTGAAGGCGTTCGTGCTCGCAATCACACCGCCGTTGGCGGTGCCGCCATCGTCTTGCGCGACTATGGTGACGATCGCCACGCCGTTCGCATCGGCGGCCGGGGTGAAGGTCAGCACGCCGTTGGTGCTCATCATCGGCGGAGTGCTGAACAGCGCGGGGTTGTTGTTGCTCGTGGTGACAGTGAGGCCTTGGCCGGTCTCGTTTGTGGGTCCGGTGGTGAAGCTCGCCAGCGAGTTCCGGTAAGCCCCGCTATCTTCCAGCACCACCACCTGGTTGGTTGCCAACCCGATGGTCGGCGGATCATTCACCGGCAGGACCGTGATCGTGAAGGTGTTGGTCATCCGGTCCACGCCGCCGTTGGCCGTGCCACCGTCGTCCTGCACGATGAGGGTCACCGTCGCCATCCCGTTGGAGTTGGGGGCCGGGGTGAAAGTCAGCAAACCCCCGGCGGTCACGACCGGGGCCGCGCGGAACAATCCCGGGTTGTCGTTGCTCGCCGAGACCGTCAGCCGCTGGTCCGACTCGTTCGCCGGGCCGGCCGAGAACAGGGCAAAGCTGAAGTTCCGGTAGTCGCCGCTGTCCTCCACCACCAGCACGCGGTTCGTCGGCAGGAAGGTGGTCGGGGCGTCATTCACCGGCGTGATCGCAATCGTGAAACTACGCGCCGCACTCGTATCCACCCCGCCGTTGGCTGTCCCCCCGTCGTCGCGCGCCACGAGACTCACGGTCGCCATGCCGGAGGCATCCGGCGCCGCGGTGAAGGTGAAGGTGCCGGCGGCATCAATCGCAGGCTGGACGCTGAAGAGGGCGGGGTTGTCGTTTTTGACGACCAAACTCACGGTCTGCGGATCCTCACCCACGGGACCCGAAAAGATGTTCTCGACCAAATGGTTGGTCGTGTATGCCCCCGCATCTTCCAAGACCGACACGATGGCCTCCGTGTAGCGCCCAAGCGTGTAATACGCGTAGCCGGACTCGATGGCCGTCACCCCCCGCAGGCTGGCGGGCAGGCTGACTTCGCCGGGAACATTTCGCCCCCATTCCACCACCGCTCCGTCACTCTTCAACGCCGCACTGTGGCTGATCCCCGCCGCAATCGCCACCACCCGCGTCAACCCTGCCGGCACCGTGGTCTGACCATTGAGATTCAAGCCCCACGCCACCACCGTCCCATCGTCTTTCAAGGCCACGCTGTGGTAAAAACTCGCCGCCACGGCCACCACCGTGCCCAGCCCAGCCGGCACACTCGCCGCCAAGGTGCCGTTGAAGCCCCACGCGACGACGGTCCCATCGCTCTTCAGCGCCAGATTGTGCAGACCGCCGGCGGCGATGGCCACCACCCCCGACAGCCCGGCGGGAACAGTGGCCTGGCCATAAGCATTGCCGCCCCACGCCACCACCGTCCCCCCGCGCTGCAATGCCAGTCCATGATACAACCCCGCCTTGATGGCCATCGCGTCGGTCAACCCGACCGGAAGGTTAAGCTGGCCGCGATCATTCAAGCCCCAGCCCGCCACGGTCCCGTCGCTTTTCAACGCCACGCTGAAGTTCTGTCCCGCGGCCACGCCACTGACCCCGCTCAAGCCGGCGGGAACCGTTGTCTGGCCGTCGCTGTTCTGGCCCCATGCCACCACGGTCCCGTCACTTTGCACCGCCAGACCATGATTGAAGCCCGCCGCAATGGCCGTCGCACTCAAGCCCGCCGGGATATTCCCCTCGCTGGAAACAAACGTCCCCCAAGCCGTGACCCGGTTGGTGTTGTAGCTGCTGAAAACTCCACCATTCAGTGCAAAGCTCGGCGCGGCATTGGGCACCGGCTGTTTCACCGCGAAGACAGCGCTGGGTCCGGCCGACGGAGCACTGTTTCCCGCCACGTCGTAAGCCGTGCCCGCGGCGATGGAGATGCCCAGCGTGCCTTCCCCACTGATGCCGCTGATTGTCACCGTCCGTGTCATGCCGCTCCCGGTAACTGCCACCACGCCGTCCGCCGTCCCGGTCGCACGCAACACCACATCCGGCACGTCCAGCACACTGAAGCGAAACCCGATGTCCGCATAAGTCACCGTGTAACTCACGGGCCCGGTGCTGGTGCGGCTCACCGAGGGCGGTCCAATACTTACCGTCGGAGGAGTCGTGTCCACCAGCACGGTCGTGGTGTCAGGTAGGGTGAAGGTGAGTGTCGCATCCGTGCCGCCCGTGCGGATGGTTCCGCCGGCAAGAGTGAATGGCGAGACGGCGGTGATGCCGTCGCTATCCGTGTCACCAAGCTGGACGTTGTAGGTGAAGACCAGTGCGGTGCCGGGGCTGCCCGAGACATAGGTGGCATTAATCCGGGTGGAGCCAATTATCAGCGGTAATTGCGGGGTGCCGGTCACCGTGACCGCGGTGCTGAAGTTCACCGTGAAGTTCAGATTCTGCCCTGTCCGGTAGCTTCCCGCCGACGGTCCGGCAACACGGCTAATCGGCGGAGCGGGACTTTGGGCGCACAATCCTAGCGGCAAAGACAGAGTAGCGAGCAGAAACAGGAAGCACCCCAGGCGCCGGCCAATCGCGGCGGAGCCTGGCGGACCAGCGCGAATTTGTTCGGACGCAAGGTTCATAAGAACCGAATCCAAAGTTCGACTCTCACTGCTGGCACGGAGCGAAACCCGGCTGCGGCTGGAGTGGCGTTCGGGAATAGCATTAGCCGGTCTCCCGCTAGTGGAGCATCAATTTGAAGAAACGGATCGCCGGCGCGTTGGTCGGCTGCCGGTGCTCGATCTCCATCAACCGCACATTCGCCGCCGCGTAGCTCGCCATGGTCGCGCCCGCCGCCGCCGCCGACTCTTTGAACTCCAGTTGCGTCCACCCGCTCTTCAGATCCGGCGCACCCAGCAGGGTATAAGTCCTCCCGGTGATGGCCGTAAACGCCAGCACCGGCGCGCTTCCGTTCATGCGCGCAATCTTCAGCGTGAAACCGTCCTTCGGATCGAAGGCATAGGTGCCGGTCAGGTACTCCTGGAGGTTGGTCAACCCATCCTTGTCGGAGTCATCACCGGGACGAACCTTGGTAAGGTCCGGATTGATCAGCCGTTCCCACGCGTCGGGCAGTCCGTCGCCGTCAGTATCTTCGCCGAGAGTAAGATTGAGCAGTGTGCGCTGGCCGGGCTGGCCCATGCGGGACATGTCACCGATCATTTCGATCGGTAGATAGTTCACGGTCCCAATCCGAACCCGGATCAGAAACGGCACCGTCGGCCGCAACGCCGTCGGCTTGTAGAGATCGGACGTGACCCCGGCATCCATCGGCACCGCCAGACGATAGTTCACCCCCGGCTCCAGATTCGGGATCACCGTGGTCTTGATCTGCACCCCGGCCAGTGTCTCCAAAATAACCTCGGCACCGGCGGCAATCGGACTGCCAAACTCATCCCGGACCATGCCATAGAAGAGATGGTGCGGGGCGGGAGGATAGGCGAAGACCGGAATTAAGAAGGATGAATTATGAAGGATGCAACCGAGCAGCAGCCAAAGGACCGAGTGGCGAGCTGGAGCACGGCCTTCAGGCCGCTTCAACGCCCGACGGGTGGGCGGTGCCGTCATTGCCAACGCACCCTTCAGTTCGCACGTGAAAGCGGCGTAAACGCCGCGCTCCGCCGGCAGCGCCGACACTAATCCTCTAACCGGTTGTCGGGGTGCCGCAGCGGCCTGGTTCCTAGTCGTGGTAGTCATAATAAGTGGCGTTCGCGGTTAGTTGCCCGAGTAGCTATAGGTGATGAAATGAAGTTTCACGTCCTTCACGCTCTGGATGAAGCGGTCGAGACCTTCTTTCGGATCGTTGAGGAGACGGTTGCCCGGGATCACCAGCTTCCACTGACTGTTCCAGACCGAGCGGCCGATCAGGCGGTTGTTCGTGTACTGCGAGCGCTGCAGACTGCCCGAGCCGGTGTAGAGGCTGCTATTGAAGGCCGTCGTCGTGGCCACCGGACGGAAGGCCTGATGTTTGCGCACCGCAAAGAGCGCCTCCGTGAGCGAGTCACTCGACTGCCACAGTTGCTTCGTCGAGAAGTCCGAACCACCAATATTGAACGGCAGCGGAATCGCCACGTCGTTCACCGTCCAGGTGCGGATCACACTGGCATCACCCAGCGGAGGACTGCGCATGGAATCGGTCCCGACCGGGATCAAGTAGATATAGGGATAGCCGGAGAGAGCCAGCGGATCGAGATAGGACAGGGTCGGGTCCACGGGTGAGATGCCCCCGGCACCCGTCACCGCCGTGCCATTGGCGACCGGATCCTGCATCCCCCGATAGCCCTCGAGTGCAACCCCGAGACCAAACAGCTTCGTGGCGAACGAACTGACATCCAGGACCCCGTCATTCGGGGCCAAGGGCAGGCCGAACAGGTTCATGCCCTTGGCAATCGTGGTGCTGAAAGTGAGCACGATGCCGGGCACGGGTAGCCCGTCGCCGGTGTCAATCTGGAGGCAATACCGGCGCACGTCCGCATCCTCCAAGAGGTTGTCCTTGCGGCCCCGCTGGAGCACATCCTGCCAGTTGGAGTCGCCATCGGAACCGGGAAGGATTCTTTCTTTGCCCGTCCGCAGCGACGCGGTGGTGCCGTAGGCATCCGGGTTGTTGAAACCGAGGCGGCCTTTGAGCACGTCCCAGTCCGCCTTCATCTCAGCCAGGGCGCTCGAGAGGCCGGGGTCACCGGTGTTGCTCCCCGCGTATTGCGGCTCGCCATTCTTGACCACCCCGAGAGCACGGGCGTTGATGATGCGATTGACGAAGGCCTTGCCCCGGATGGTGCCCAGCAGGCCGGTTTCGTAGTCATAGGCATTGGCGGCCAGATAGCTGTAGCGCGAGGCAAGATCGAAGAGCGACTTGTAGCGTTCCAGCTTCTCATTGCGGAAGATGCGGAAGGCGGCGTCCCGCGTGCGGAAGCCTTGGATCACGGCGGCGGAGCGCTGCCGGAAAATCTGCCGTTCGGCTTGCAACCGTTCGCCCTGCGCCAGAAGTGCGGTCAGGGCGCGCTGCTTGTCATCCAAGTCACGGCTGCGTTGATTGATGGTGTCGAAGTGGCTGGACAAATCTCCGAACTGGCCGGCCAACGCATTGAGGGACTCGATCACCGCCTGATTACGCTCGGCGGCTGGGATATCATAGAAATCCAGCTTTGCTTTGGTGGTCTCCGCCGCAAAGTCCAGGGCGCTGATGGCGAAGTTCGCCGCCAACTGGATGCCTTCAACAAGCCCCATGGCACCGCTCCCGATTGACTTGATTGCCGCCCGACCTGGAGCCGTAAAATCCCCACCAGCCGCCAACCCGGCGATAAGCATCTGGGGAAGTGCCTCGGCGGCCGCCTCCCTTTGCCGGTCAATGTTCTCTTTGAAAACCTCTTGGGATTGGTTGAACAGATCGTTGGCTAATGTTGCCGACCGCAGCGTGGTGTCCAAGATAAACTCCTTTTCCTGAAGGCGGAATATCTTGTGATAGGTGTCGTTCTGCCGCGCAAACAGGTCCAACGCCTCATCAAATGAGAGCTTCGCACCCTGGGCATCGTCCAGTGCCTGGCGTAGTTGCGTTTGGGCTCTGATCTTTTCGGAGCTGGCCTGCTGGACTTTCCCGGGTGACTGACGCTGCCCGGTCCATGTCGCTGGCTTGCGCAAGGTGGTCCGGCCATCATAGGCGGAGGCTAGATTGAATTCGAAGTACTGCTTCCCCGCCGTGTAGCCCGGCGCATCCGCCCGCACCACGGCATTAAAGGCACCCTCATTGGCTGACAGCCAGTCCACCGAAACATCCTGGATGTTGATC
>BJHT01000182.1 GCA_014193395.1 Verrucomicrobiota bacterium | reverse complement strand
CGGAGAGGGAGGTCCGAGGTCGGCGTGGATGTGGTCGCGGTGGTGGGAGGGCGGTTCATGGCTGGTCGTTTTTCAGTTGGCAGTCGCGGCAGTCTTGGAGGAGGCGGTGGGCTTGTTCGAGGGCGCGGTGGAAGAAGGCGGCTTTGGCGGCTTCGGAGGGAGGCGGGGTGCCGGCGGGTGGGGAGGAGATTTTTTTGGCTTTGGTGATGAGGGCGGAGCGTTCGGCTTCGAGGGATTGGGCGCGGGCGGTCGAGAGGGAACGGTCGAAATATTTTTTGCCGTCGATCCAAGTTTGCTGGCAGACGGTGGCGGAGTCGAGCGGAGCGCGGGACCAGAGGGCGAAGTCGGCGTGTTTGCCGGGTTCGAGGGAGCCGACGTGTTGGTCGATGCGGAGTTGTTTGGCGGGGTTGAGGGTGACGAATTTGAGGGCTTCGATCTCGGGCGTGTTGCCGTATTTCACGGCTTTGGCGGCGTCGAGGTAGAGGCGGCGGGCGAGGTCGGAGGAGTCGGAGTTGAAGGAGACGACGACGCCGCGGTCGCGCATGAGGCTGCCGTTGTAGGGGATGGCGTCATAGACCTCGAACTTGAAGGCCCACCAGTCGGAGAAGGTGGAGCCGCCCGCGCCGTGGCGGGCGATTTCGTCGGCGACTTTGTAGCCCTCGAGGACGTGCTGGAGGCTGGCGACTTGGATGTTGAACGATTCCATCGTGCGGAGGAAGGCGACGATTTCGTCCTGGCGATAGGAGTGGCAGTGAATCCAGCGCTGGCCGAGGAGGATTTCGCCGAGGGCTTCGAGTTCGAGGTTGCGGCGGATGGGCGGGCCGCCGGTTTTTTTCTGGCGGTCGAGGGCGTCGAGATATTGGCGGGCGGCGGTGAAGCGGTTGTCCATGAAGGTGGGGACGCCCATGCGGGATTGGGGGAAGCGCGTGGTGTATTTGGGTCCCCAGTTGGATTGCTTCACATTTTCGCCGAGGGCGAATTTTATGCCGGCGGGGGCCTCGGCGAATTTCATCTGCTCGGGGGTCGCGCCGAAGCGGAGTTTGATGACGGCGTTCTGGCCGCCGATGGGATTGGCGGAGCCGTGGAGGAGGTTGGCCGCGGTAACGCCGCCGGCGAGTTGTTGGTAAATGTTTTCGGTCTCGGAGTTGATGACGTCGGCGATGCGGACCATGGCGGTGGAGGGGAGCGTGCCTTCGTTGACGTCGCCGAGGATCATGCTGTGGCTGTGGGCGTCGATGATGCCGGGGGTGACGTGGAGGCCGCGGCCGTCGAGTTCGAGAAGGTCTTTGCCGGAGGGATCGCCGGGCTGGAGGACGGCGTTGGTGCCGAGGCGGACGATGCGGCCGTCGATGGCGAGGAGGTTGGCGTGCTCGAGTTTGCCGGCGGGGCCGCAGGTCCAGAGGGTGGCGTCTTTGATGAAGATGGCGCGCGGGGCGGCGAGGGGGCCGCGGTTGGTTTGCGGGGATTTGGCGACGCGTTTTTTGTGGAGGTCGCGGAGTTCTTGGGCTGGGGTGGATTTGGGTTTGTCGGTTGGGAGTGTGGCGGCGGTGGTGGAGTTGGTTTTTGCGGGATCGGTTTTTGCGGGATCGGTTTTGGGTGCGTCAGGTTTGGGCGCTTCGGTGGTCGTGATGGTGATCGTGGCGGTGGCGGCGGTGTTGGTTTTGCCGGTGGTCGAGGACGACGAGGATGAGGAGGTCGAGACGATGACGGTGGCGGTCGCGGTTGCTCCGTTGGTGGTGAAGGTCGTGATGTTGGTCGTGATGGTGACGGTGTTGCCGGAGCCGGCGGTGGTGATTACCAACGGGGGCGTGGCGGGTTTGAGGGCGGGGGCGTTGGTGACGGCGGCTTTGGTTTCCAGGTTCTTTGTTTCTGCGAGTTTGGCGTCCGGAGTTTTTGCTTCGGAATTTTTCGCGGCGGTTTTCGGCGGGGCAGGGGGTTGGGTGGGGAATTGCCGGCCTTCGATCCAGACTTCGCGGATTTTTTGCTCGGGATCGAAGTAGCTCGGGCCGTCCACGATGGTGAGGTTGGCGAGTTTTCCTTTTTCAATCGTGCCGAGTTGCGCGGAGAGGCCGCAGAGCTTGGCGGGAATGGTGGTGAGCGCGGCGAGGGCGTCGGCTTCGGTGAGGCCGCGGTCGAGGGCGAGTTGGAGATTTTTGCGGAAGGATTTACGGTCGCCGAGGGCGTGGGTGGTGAGGGCAATCTCGAGGCCCTGACGGCGGAGAGTGACGGGGTTTTCTGGTGCGAAATCCCACGCGCGGAGTTGGTCGAGGGAGACGTCGGCCCAGTCGTCTTCGTCGGGAAGTTTGGGGGCGGCGGGGAAATTGATCGGGACGATGCAGGGGAAGGCGGCGGCTTTGGCGAGGTCGGGGCGACGCCATTCGTGGCCGCTGGCGCAGAGGATGGCGGCGAGGTTGAACTCGCGCGCGAGGCGGGCGGCGCGGTCGAACATGAGGGCGCTGCCGGGTTCGATGACGACGGGGATTTGCTTTTGCAATGGGGCGTCGAGGGCTTGGAGGGCGGGGTTGAAAGCGGGGCGCGGGCGCGCGGGATTTTTGGCGTAATCGGCGTGGTCGAGCTTGTGGTGCTGCGCGTCGAGGAGGGCCTGGCGCGTGACGGCGATGATGCCCATGAGCGACGAGGGGTAAGCGCGGTCTTCGCCGCGTGCGGTCTCGAAGGCGAGGTGTTGGAAGACATCGGCTTTGAGGATGGCTTGATTGGCATTGCCGTCGCCGAGGAGGACGAAGGCGCTGGTGCCGCGGAAAATGCCTTTGGCGGGGACGACGTTACCGGAGGTGAAGCCGATTTCGCGGAGTTCCTCGAGGGTTTTGGAATTGGGAGCGTAGGTGTCGGCGACGCGGAGTTGCGGCGAGACGCGGGCGACTTCGTAGCCCGCGCCGGGCGGGCCACCGCGCTCGGGAGATTCGATGCCGAAGAAATTAATCCCGCTGGCGGCGGTGATGGGAATGGTCATCGCGGTGCTCACGGGCGCGGCGGGACCGCCGCTGGAGAGCGAGAGATATGGGTCGATGAAGCCGGCGTAGATGGTTGCGCCTTTGAGATTCCACACGCGCGCATCGGCGGGGGCGGCGAAATCTTTGCCGACGGCTTCGATGCGACCGTCGCGGATGACTATGGTGGCGGGGTCGAGAGTTTGGGTAGGGCTGATGACAACCTTCGCGCCGACGAGGGCGTGGACGGCGGGCGGCTGCGGACGATGGCCGGGCGGCAGCAGGTCGGCGGCGAGAGCGAGAGTAGGTGCGAGGGCGACGAGAATGAGGATGACCAGTGGCAGGGGTTGACAGCGACGGGCGGGCTGAAAAAAAACGGAGGCGGGAAGATTCATGGGTGATGCGGTGCGTGGGGTGCGGGTGATCAATCGCAGCGGTGGGCAGAGGGCGATATTTGAGTCGTCACCGGGTACGAATGGCGGGGAAGATTCGACGAATTGGCTGTGGCCGGGTGGATCACCGCGGGTTTATCTGATTTTGAAAGTGAATCCGCAATGGCATTTTCCCGTACAACATTAAGTTGTTTCTACGTATTGCCTAGTAGTGCGGGGGCGGGTACGTTTTTTGCCACTTAAATAATTTCATGCGGATCACATACTCATATCAGGGCGAGAAGTCGGTCAGGAACATTGACCGCACGGAGGTCTTGATCGGCCGGTTGAGTCCGCTGACCGCGCCGGACCTGGACCTGGGCAAGGACTCGACGATTTCCCGCAAACACGCCCGCTTGAAGATGCAGGGGGACGAGTGCTGGATCGAAGATTTGAACAGCACCAATGGCACGCTGGTGGATGGCGTGCCGGTAGCGAAGGAGCGGTTGAAACCCGAGTCGCAGGTGGTGGTCGGCGACACGGTGATCGAGGTGGACTGGCGCTCGGACAACGGCGGCAAGCCGTTTCCGGCCTCGGCGGCTGAGTCAAACACGGCGACGGCGTCGGCCAAGCCGCCTGCTTCGGTGTCGGCCACGGTGGCGCCCGCTCCGGTGGTCAAAAAGGTGGAGAAACCCGCGCCCCCCGCGGTCGTGCGGCCGGTGCTCGGACCGCAGACGCAACTGCTGCGGATCACTTGTTCGTTCCAAGGCCAGCAGGTGGTGAAAAACTTTGATCGCACCGAGGTGACCATCGGCCGGTTGAGTCCGCTCACGGCGCCGGACATTGATCTGGCCAAGGACGCCAAGATTTCCCGCAAGCATTCCCGCATCAAGATTGTCGAAAACGAGTGCTGGATCGAGGACTTGCAGAGCACGAACGGAACTTTCGTGGACGGCGAGGCGATCGATCAAAAGAAGCTTTTGCCGGAGTCGGTGGTGCAGGTCGGCGACACGATCCTGATGGTCGAGTTCAAGCCGGAGTTGCTGAAGAAAAATGGTGCGGCAAGCGCTCCCGCCCCCGCGCCGGTGCCGGTCCAACCCGCCGCGCCAGTGCCGCCGGCAGCGTTGACGGTGGTGGTCAAGCCCGGCGTGGCGTCGGGCCCGCCGGCTTCGCCGGCTCCGTCGGCAGGGGTGAAAGTGGTCGGAGCCTCGAAATCTGTGCCGCCGCCTGCGCCTGCGCCTGCGGCCACGTCCGCGCCGGCACCCGCGCCTCCTGGTGCGGCGGTCGTCATGCCGGCAAAACCGGAGTCGAAATACGCGACGATTGCGATTCCCGTGCGCCCCAACGGCGTGCCGGCCATCGGGGCGGCCGTCGGATCGGCGAGTGGAAGCGACGCGCCCGCGGCCGCGCCAGCAGCGGCATCCGCATCCGCATCCGCGCCCACAACCGCGACGGAGTCCGCGCCTCCGTCCGCGCCCGCCCCAGCCGCCCCCGAGGCCAAAGCGGAGAAGGTCGAGGCGGAAGTCGGCCCGCCCCTGACGTGGTTGCAGCCCGCGCAATCCGTGGCCGCCGGACCGAAGTTGGTGGCCGATGTGGAAGGGCGCTTCCCGCGTTTCTCCCCGCGCATTCAGGAACGCCTCTCGGAACGCGCCGGGCAGGGACATCTCACGCCGTGGGCGGACCAGTCGATGGCGACCACGCTGGTGGTTGATCTCGTCGGGTTCAAGGCCGCGCGTTTCAAACTCAAGACCGAAGAGGTGGCCTCACTGGTTTCCGATTATTTCCTGCCGCTGACGGACGAGATTTTCCAGCACGGCGGTGCGATTTTGCATCATCTCGGTGATGCGATTGTCGCGGTGTTCGGCAGCCCCGAGCCGGATGAACATCAGCAGGAACAGGCGCTCAAGACCGCCCGCGCCATGCAGGCGGCGGTGACGAAGATCAACCAGCGGCGGACCGCGGCGGGCTTGGTGACGTGCCAGATCGGAATTGCCGTTCACACTGCCGAAGTATTCCACGGCTTCCTCGGGACGCCGGAAAAGCTGACCTACACCTTGATCGGCGACCTCGTGCCGCGCGCGTTGCTTTACTCGGATTGCACTCCCGGTGGTGACGTGCTGATGAGCCCCGAGGTCTATCAGAAAGTTTTCAAGATGTGCGAAGCCGAGCGCGTGAGCATTCAGAACCGCGAGAATGTGAAGCTGCCGGCCTATCGGGTCGCGGAGTGGAAGGGGTAGGGAGCGTTGGCCAGGAGCGGAAGGGTTTCGTCGGCGCGAATGGTCCGGCTCTGCGAAACCAAACCCGCCCGACCGAGCGGAAACTCACGCGCGAGAAACGGTTGGTGGCGGGCCAGAAAAGCCAGTCCTCCCGCGACTCTTCCCCCTTCAGCCGCGAGTTTGTTTTCTTCCAGCCCTGTTTTTCTGTCCCCATTTTTCTGCCAACTTCTCCCGCGTCTCCTATGCACCTCAGACCTTCCCTCGCCGCCCTTCTGCTGTTTGTCACCCTCGCACTCGCCCAATCCCCTGCGGCCGATCTCACCGCTTGGACGCCGCATCCGGCGGCGTGGAAAGGCGCGACTCTCGCTGGTTCCACCGCCACGCTGACGGCCGAGAAATGGAGTTCCCTCCGTTCGCCCACCGACTTCGCCGACGCTCAGATATCCGCCACGGTCACCATCACCGAAGCCGCCAAATCCGAAACATTCTTTGGTCAAAGCTGGAGCGCCTGGCCCGATCCCACCTTCAGTGACGGTGGCTTCGACGCGGGCGTGCTCCTGCGCGCGGGGACCAACAGCGGCTATCGCATCCAGCTCTCGCATCGGTATCAGGTCGTCGCACTCGTGAAATGGCCTGAAGGCGGGTATGTGCGCGTCGTGCCGTGCGTGGTGAAGCTCAAGGAGCCGCACCAACTCGTCGCGACCGCGCAGGGCAGTCTGATCGGGGTAAGTGTGGACGGCGCGCAGAAAATTCAGTGGCAGGACGCCTTCCTCCCGTTGACCAGCGGTGCCGTCGGCATTGCGGCCAACGGTGGGGCAAAGGTCACGTGTAGCAATGTCTCGGTCGGGAAGCTGGGGTTCCTTACCCGCCCGCCGCCGCCCGCGCACACGCCAAACTTCGCCGTTCGCCCCTTTCTCGGCGGACGGCAGTTTGTCTTCGATGGTGATGAACCCATTCTCCAGCTTCACCATGAGAAAGACCCCAGCATGTTTGCCAAGCTTCGGCCCGGCTATAAACCGCAGCTTACCTGGGACTCACACTGGGACCTGGCGAACCAAGGTGCGTTCAAGGATGCCGACAGTAAGTGGACTGCCCCCGTCACCTCCGGCGGCGGTGCATCCCTGAAAGCCACCTGGTCCGCCCGCAGTGTGAAGGATCGCTTCACCACCCAGAGTACTCTCACGGTTGGCTACGATGCCAAACGCGGCACTTACACTTATGACATTGAGAGCGCGCTGGAGGTGCTGCCCGGCGAACCCTTCCATTTTCGCTATGGCTTCGACTTCGAGCATCACACCCCGCTCGATCCCTTCCGCTGGCAGTATTTGGTAGCGAAGAAAAGCGGTGGCGAACTCTATCACCGCCCCGTCTATCCCATCGATCCCGGCCCCCAATACGATCTCGAAACCAGCGGCGGCGCGCGGGTCTGGTTCGGCCGCCACTTGGAGGAACTTCACGTCGCCCCGGCGGTGGAATATGACATCAGCAGCGCCACCAGCACGGGCCGCAAACTAAACACCGCCGTCTGCGCTGCCTTCTACGACACGGGCGTCAGCTTCGCGCCCGAGACGGCGAAACCCGGCACGCGCTTGGAAGTCCGATACCGCTACACTGGTGTCCCGGCCGCGGAAGCTGGGGCACTCTTCAAAGCTTCCAAAATTTATCCCGCACCTACCCTTGATCCGCAGCATCATTATATCTTCGCTGATGAATGGCCGAAGCTCACCTTCAGCCAGTTCGTGCCTATGAGTGAGTCATGGATACTAGGTCGTACACCCTTCATGACCGCGCATAACACCCGCCCCACCTACGAACTCGAGAAGAACTGCGGGGCGGGCAGCGGGTTCGCCATGAAACTCGGCCCCGCCTCCTTTGCCAAAGCTACTCTTACCAAAGCCGCTCCCCTGGCCAAAGGCCGCTACGCCGTCATCGCCCTCGTCAAATCCGTCAATGCCCACGGCCCCGGCGGACGCCTTGAACTCGAGGCCACCCAGGCCAAGACCAATCAGAAACTCGCCGCCGCCACGCATTTCGTAGGCAATGGTTCCTTCGATTGGAAACCACAAGGCTTCCTCTTCGACGTACCCGAAGAGGCTGGCGCACTGACTCTCGCGCTTGGTAACTCGGGCACGGGAGAGATGCTGGTCACCGACGTCGCTTTCCGAAAGCTAGGTGACAATGAACCGCTCCCCGCCGGCGTCGCGCCACACCCAAACACCCAGCCTCCGGTCTATGCCCAGTCACTCCCGGGAGCCGTCGCCGACTACCGCATGGAAGAAGGCAAAGGTAACTTTGTCCTGAACTACGCCAGCGGCGGAGGGCTTGGTCATCTTGATTTGGCGAACCTCGACTGGGTCACTGACTCTGGCCGTCCGGCGCTGCGTTTTGCCGAGAACACCACGGGCCGCAAAGACTACCGGACTGACAGCGGTCTGGCGCGCAGCTACCTCAACCACCCGAGTTATGCCGGCAAAGATACTCTGCCCGTCGCCCTCACCGGTCATCATGGCGGCGGCGAACCCATTGCGGGACTTACTCTTGCCGCGTGGATCAAGCCGGCGCTGGAGATGGGTAAGTCCAGTCACGGCGGCAAGGGCGATGTGATCGGCTATGGCGCGCGCCGGTTCATTCTCGGCTTGCACGGAC
The DNA here is from genome assembly GCA_014193395.1 of Verrucomicrobiota bacterium. Lineage (GTDB taxonomy): Bacteria > Verrucomicrobiota > Verrucomicrobiia > Limisphaerales > BJHT01 > BJHT01. The sequence continues at coordinate 5,758 of BJHT01000182.1, read as the reverse complement.
AGAAGGCCCCCTACCAGCTCGCCGCTCGAATCAACGTCAACGATGTCATCCCGACCCAGACCAAGCTCGACGACGGCCGTTGGTATCACATCGCCATGACCGCCCAACCGCACGACGGCCAATGGTTCGTCCGTCTCTATCTCGACGGCCAGCCGGTCGGCGAAGGCATCACCAGAAAATTCCCGAGTGACTCGGTGATTGTGCCGTCACTCATTCTTGGCGCAGAAATCTTCTATCTCCACGACGCCTACTATCGCGGACTCATTGGCCGCACCCTAGTCTTCCACCGCGTCCTGTCGCCGGTTGAGGTGCTTCAGCTCGCCCAGTGAGTTGCACCGTGTGTGTGGCATAGCCGGGTGGTGGACGATGCGCAGAATCGCAATCCCCTCGCAAAACCCTTGCGCGCCGAATCGAACCGGCGGAACTTCGCGCCCCACATGAAAGCGCTGCCCATCCAGTTTGGGATCGAGACCGAGGTCGGGATCGCCCGCGATGGCGCGGAGGAGCTGGACGTGGTGCTGGAATCCATTGCGCTGGTGCGCAGCGTGAAGTCGCCGGGCGTGCTGATGCGGTGGGATTACGGGAGCGAAGATCCTCATGCGGACATGCGCGGCTTCCATGTCGATGAACTGCGGCAGGACACGGACGAGGCGAATTATTTCGATCAAGATGCGCGGCGGGAACTGAGCTTTGCGGAGATCAAGAGCGATGTGGTGCTGGCCAATGGGGCGCGTTTTTACAACGACCACGCGCATCCCGAATACTGCACGCCCGAATGCGGCACGCTGGCGGAACTCGTCGCGCACGACCGCGCGGGCGAACGCATCCTGGCGGCGTGCGCGCGGCGGTTGTCCGAGCAGCGCGGCGCGACGGTGCGGCTCTACAAGAACAACACGGACTTCGATGGCCACAGCTACGGCTGCCACGAGAACTACCTGCTGCCGCGCTCGCTGGCGTGGGAGCGGCTGGCGCAGGGTGTGCAGGCGTTTCTGGTGACGCGGCAGATTTATGCGGGTGCCGGGAAGTTCGCGTTCGAGGCGGAGGACAAATTCGTCGCGCCCGGTTTTCAAATCGCGCAGCGCAGCGATTTTTTCAGCGAGCTGCAAAGCGTCGATACGATGCAGCGCCGGCCGCTCGTGAACACGCGCGACGAACCGCACGCCGATCCGCAGTTGTTCCGCCGCTTCCATGTCATCATCGGCGACGCGAACATGTCGCCTTTCGCCACGCGATTGAAGGTGGGTGCGCTGGCGCTGGTGCTCGAGGCGCTGGTGCGCGATCCGAAGCGCGACTGGCCGCGGCTGGCCAATCCGCTGGCGGCGTTGCCGGCGATCTCGCGCGATCCCCGGTTTCGCTGGGAACTGCTGCTGGCCGGGGCGCGGCCTTCGACGGCGCTGGCGGTGCAGCGCGAGTATCTCGCGGCGGTGCGCGAGTTGTGCGACCTGCACGAGCCGGAAAAAGCCGCGCTGGCCGCGGACTGGGAAACGGTCCTGAACGATCTCGAAGCGGACCCGATGCGCTGCCGCAACCGGCTGGACTGGGTGGCGAAGCTGGCGTTGATCCGGGAGTTTCAGGCGGCGGAAAATCTTCCCGCGGACGATCCGTGGCTGCGGAGTCTCGACTTGGAATATCACCGGCTTGATCCGGCGGAGGGCCTGTATTACGGCCTCGAACAGGGCGGCGGAATGCTCGGCGTGCCGGACGAGGAGAGCGTGCTGCTGGCGTTGCGCGAGCCGCCGCGCAGCACGCGGGCCTATGTGCGCGGGCGCTGCATTCAGAAATTTCCCAACGAAATCGTCTCGGCGCAGTGGGATCACGTCACCCTGCGCGGCGCGGACGGGCCGGTGAAAATTTCCCTCTTGGATTTGTTCGCGCCGGCGGAAGTGCGGCGGTATGCTGCGGCAGTCGATGCAGCGGTGTCGCCGGACGACCTGCGAAACCGGCTCTGGATGTAACTTAAAAAGAAACTCGTTATGCCTGACCAAGCCCAGAAAACCCGTCCTGTGAGCCCCGGCCCCGGCGGTGGCGGTGGCGACGGCCCGTCCGCGCCGAAGGTGGACAAGCCCAACACCGAGGAGTTGCTAAAGCGCATGCGCAAGGTCGATCCCGACCAGGCCAAGCGGTATCGCCAGCGCACCGGCCAATGAGCGCGCCCACTCCGATTGCCGGCGACTTTCTCTCGCTGCTCGCCGCGCACAACGTCGCGCCCTTGCGCGTCGAGGCGTCCGCCAACGCGCCGGTGCAGTTGCAGGCGACGACGGTGTTTGGCTTCCACTTCGCCGAGGGCGTGTTGATGGCGGGCGACCGCCGCGCGACGGCGGGAAATCTCATCGTGACCGACCGAGTCGAGAAGGTGATCGAGATTGATTCGACCTCGGTGCTGGCGATTGCGGGCGTGCCGGCGACTGCGTTCGAGATGGCGCGCGCGCTGCAAACTTCCTTCGAGTATTACCGCCGCAGCCAGCTCCAACGGCTCAGCCTGCCGGCCAAGGTGCGCGCGCTGGCGCGGCTGCTGCGCGACAATCTGCCGATGACGCTCCAGGGCGTGGGCGTGGTGGTGCCGCTGTTCGCGGGGCTGGATTTCACGGTGACGCCGCCGAAGCCGCAGGTGTTTTTTTACGATCCGCTCGGGGCGCAGTTTGAGGCGGTGGGGTATGCGGCGTCAGGCTCGGGTTCGGGAACAATCCGCAGCATTCTCAGTTATCAGGAACAGTTCGGGCAGCCGCGGCCGTCGCAGATGAATCTGCGCGAGGCGGTGCGGTTCGCGCTGCGGCTGCTGATGGTGGCGTCGGAATTTGATTCGGCGACGGGCGGCGTGAATCCGGCGGCACAAACTTTTGCGACCTTGAAAGTCCTCGACGCGGCGGGCGTGCGGACGATCACGGACGCGCAACAAGCGGAGTATATCAACCCATGACCGAGGAGCCTTATCGCTGGTTGGAGGCGGTGGCCAACCGCCGGGAATATGTCCGCGAGCAGCTCAAGGGCGGCTCGCCGGTGTTCGCCGCCGCGCTGCCCGACGGTGTGCTGCTGCTGGGCGTCGGCAGCGGACATTCCAAGGTGTTCGAGCTGTTCGACCGGCTCGCGCTGGCGGGGCTGGGGCATCCGGCGGACATCGAGAAGGTCCGGCAGGCGGCCATCGATGCGGCGCATGTCGAGGCGTTCACGCGCGCGCCCGAGGATGTGAGTTTGCGGCGGCTCATCAGCTTCGGCCTGAGCGCGCAGCTCAAGGCGAACTTCGAGCAAATTTACGCCGCGCCGTTTCTCGTCGAGCTGCTGCTGATCGAGCTGGGAATCGAAGCGGGGACGGACGCGATTTTCCGGCTGCATTTCGACGGCGCGTATCAGTTGCAGACGGGCGGCGTCGGCGTGGCGGCGAGTCAGGCGGACAGCGAGGAAGAATGCCGGGCGTGGCTGGTGCGCGAGCTGGCGGGCAAGCCCGAGCGCCGCGACGTGGCGGACCTGCTGTTGCAAGCGTGGTGGGCAATGGTGGAGAAGCGGCCGTTCGGCGAGACGCTGCCGTCGGTGGCGGAACGCCAGGCCGGCTGGCGCGCGGCGGTCGCGGGCAAGGTGATCGAGATTGGCTGGCTGGCGCGGCGCGGTCCTCGCGCGGCGCGATACGAGCCGCTGACGCTGGCGCAAGTGGGGTTATGAACGGGGGGCGTGCAACCGCGGCGGCGCGGGCCGGAGGGCGGCCTTCAGGCCGCAGAAGCGTGCGCCCGGCGGCGGGGTTTGAAGCACACCGTTTCATTCGTGGCTTTCTGCGGCGTGAACGCCGCGCTCCGGCGCCTCACTTTCATTCGCACCCGCTATGAACCGCATTGTCGGCATCGAGACCGAATATGGCTGCCTGTCGCTCCTGCCGCCGGGCGCCACGAGCGCCGTCGAGCGCGTGCGCGACTGGATTTTCTCCCATCGGAAGCTCGGCCTGATCGACGTGCATCATCGCGACTGGGACGAACCTTCCGGCAACGGCGGGTTTCTCTTCAACGGCGGTCGCCTCTACATCGACATGGGGCATCTGGAGTATTGCACGCCCGAGTGTCTCTCACTCCTGGACCTGCTGCGCTACGACCGCGCGGGCGACGCCTTGATCGCGCGGGCCTTGCGGGAACTGCATCTGGACCGCGAGGTCAGCTTCATCCGTAACAACATCGATCACTACACGGGCGCGACGTTTGGCTGCCATGAGAACTATCTGGTCCGCCGCACGGCCCCGCTGCACGAGGCGAATGTGTTGTCGTTGCTGGCGTTTCTCACCGTGCGGCTGCTCTACGTGGGCGCGGGGCGGGTCGGCTCGACGGTTGCGCCCGAGCTGCGCGGGCAGATGATGCGCGCGGGCGCGGATGATTTGTTCCAGATCAGCCAGCGCGCCGACTACATCAACAACGACCTTTACGAATGGGTGCAGTTCAATCGCGCCATCATCAACACCCGCGACGAACCGCTCGGCGACCCGCGCAAATACCGCCGCCTGCACCTGCTCCACGGCGACACGAGCGTGCTGCCGACCACGCTGCTGCTGAAGCTTGGCACGACCGCGCTGGTGCTCGATCTGATCGAAATCGACAAGCTGCCCAAGGTCGCGCTGGCCGATGCCGTGACCACTTTTCGCGAGCTGTCGCGGCAGACTTCGGGGCCGTGGCGCGTCGCGCTGGCGGATGGTTCCACGGCGGATGTGGTCGAGCTGCTCCAGAGCTATTGCGACGCGGCGCGGCGGGAATTCCACGGGCGCGACGACGAGACCGATGCGCTGCTGAAAATCTGGGACGACACGCTCGCCGCCCTGCGCACAGGGCCGGTGGCGCTCGTGGGCAAGGTGGACTGGATCACCAAGAAATGGCTCTTCGAGCAGTTCAAGGAACAGGAGGGCCTCGCCTGGTCGGACCCGTGGCTCAAGTCGCAGGACCTCGAATTTCACAAGGTGGACCCCGCGGAAAACATCGGCCTCGCGCTGGCGCAGACACCCGCGCCGTGGCAACTGACCGATGACGCGGTGGCTGATGCCATGTTCCAGCCGCCGGCCAACACCCGTGCCCACGCGCGCTCGGGCCTCATGCAATGGCTCGAACAGCACGACACCCGCTACCATGTGGACTGGGAAATCCTCGGTGTCGAAGGCGGCGAACCGCTGACGCTGCTCAACCCGTTCGACCCCGACCCGCCCGAGGCAAAGGCATGGAAGGCGGGCATCGCCGAGGTGCTGAAATCGCTGGCGGGCCGGATGAGAATCGGCGGGGAGAGGAGTTAGGAACGGCGGGAATGGAGTGCGCCCGTTGCCGAACAGCCACAATTCGGCCCTTTGTTTTCAGTCCTTTCGCACGCTTCTCGGTTCAACTCAACCGCAGTTTTTCGGTTCAGCTGCGGCTGAAGAATCGCCGCGGTTCACCCCGCGACCTGGCCGCGGGTGACGCCGAGCTGGTTCATGAGTTTGAACTCGCGCCAGAGTTGCGCGCCGGTGATTTCGCCGCGGAGGAGCAGCCGATATTTCGCGATGATCTGCGCGACGAGGTCGGGCGTTTCGTTCAGGAACTCGATGCGGAAATGGCGGAGGCCGGCGGCGACGAGCGTGGTGACGAATTCCGCGCCGGTCTGGGCCTGCGAGTTGTAGAGCGTGTTGCGGCAGCCGGCGTCGGCCTTGAGCGGCTGCTCGGCGCCGACGCGGTCGCGGAGGCGGACGTCGTGTTTGTCGCAGGGGCGGCCGCAGGTGGTGGAGTCGGTGCCGGTCGAGAGGAAGGCGTAGAAGACGCAGTGCTCC
>BJHT01000181.1 GCA_014193395.1 Verrucomicrobiota bacterium | reverse complement strand
GCAGCATGGGGGCGCCGTACCTGCGCCGAAGTCGGGAAGCGGGCCGCCCCGGGGCGCGGTACCGCAGGCGAGACGCCTGCGGTACCCCCAGCCGTTTCCCACCGACACCCCTCCCGATCTCGATCGCAAAAAATCCGCTTCCCCATTTTTCTGCCTCCATTTTTGTGCCGCCTCCCGGCGTGTGCAAAAACAGACACGCTGTCCAACTACGAGACAAAGAATGGGATATCGCCACGCCCGGTCCCCGAAAAACCCCAGCAAACACGCCCTTCCGGTGATGGTATGGCCCCTGCTAAATCCACTTCCATGCAGATGAAACATTCTTTCGCCAAACGAAAAAATGTCACACCCACCGCCCCGGTCATCATGGCTGGGGCAAACAGTCCCACCTGCATCCTACCAACCAGCGTTGGGCTTTCAGCCTGACGTCCTGCTGACACGAAAGTGTTGCCTGGCGGCCTGCGCAAGCAGCCGCCAGTTTCTTTTTTTACGGGGCCATCCCACAACGCGGCGCGACACAAGCGGAATTAGAAAACCACGGCTGCACACGGATGAACACGGATGGAAACGCGTTCACGATTTGGGAGAACAACTCCGATACCCAATCGAGAAATGGAGCGTCCGATCCGAAATCAAGCCCCTCTTTCCGTGTCCAGCCGCGGTTCAATCTCCGTGTCCGCATGCGCCAACCAAGGTGCTCGCCGGGCGGTGGCGGATACACGCATCACAACGAGGCAGGGGAATTTGGGGCAAAGGAATGGAGGCAAAGGAATGGGGACGGGGAATTTTTGCCTTCATTCCTTTGCCTCCATTCCTTTGCCCAATCAGTCTCGGCGACCGGGTTTCAGATTCATGATGAGCGAGACGTGCTCGACGGGGCGCCCGCCTGCCAACGTCCCCCTTCCATTCTCGGACCCGATGGCCCCATGTGCCACCGTCTCGGCGCTTGGGTTCCCCTCACGCCCTGCCGAAACCGAACACCCGCGCCGCCGTCCCGCCCAGCACCTTCGCCTGCTCCGCCGCCGACAATCCCGCCAGCAACCCGCGCGTCCGCTCGCGATACGCGCGATACGATTCGGCCGTCGCGTTCTCATCGAAGCCTCCGCCGTAAATCATCCGGTCCGCGCCAAACGCCTGCGCCAACTCGCGAATCACCGCCGTCACTTTTTCCAGCGGCTGTTCCTCCGGCGTCGGCAGCGACGAGATTTTCATCACCGTGTTCGGGAACCGCGACCAGCGCACGATCGCCGCATGATCCTCCTTCGTTCCCTGAAACGGCCGCCCGAGGTGATCAATCACCACCGTCGTCTGCGCGAACTCCTTGATCAGCGGCTCGAACCCGATCCCAAACCGCGGTTCGAAATGCAACTGCACCCCCAGCCCGAGATCCGCCGCCGCGCGCCACAACTCGCGCAACTCCGGCTTCCCGAACGGCGGCAGCCGGTCCGCCTGATACGCATGAATCCGCGCTGCCACCACGCGCCCCGGATTCCGTTTCACCAAGGCCTGCATGTCTGGAATCGACTCCGGCCTTCCGGCGAAAAACAAACACGTCCCCTTCAACCGCTTCCCGCCGACCTCGAAACAACGCTCGAGAAAACGGTGGTCATCCTGATACGGCTCCGGATGCACAATCACCGCGAAATCCACGCCCGCGCCATCCATCCGTTGCAACAGCAACTCCGGCGGCGACGCCTTCGGCGGCCGATAGGTCCCCTGCGGATGATACGGAAACCGCGCATCACCCGCGCCCGCGAAGCAATGCACATGCGCATCCACCACCGGCACCCGCGGCTCTGCGGCTCGGGCAAACACGTCCGAGAATCCCGCCGCTCCCACCGCCACGGCTTTGAGGAAATCTCTTCGTCCCCAGTGGGTCGCCAAACCAGCCTCCGCGTTCACTTTCGTTTTCATAATTGTCCTGTGCCGACGGGCTGCGCGATTGGATCACTGACCATCGGTGCCAATGCAATCATACGGACAGCCTTCGACCGCCTCCATGGCGAGGCGCAACTCCTCTGAAGTCGTCGGCTGGTGGAACACGAAAGCGGATTCGTCCTCGTCGCGCTTCCGAAACACCATCGGAGCGAATTCATCGCAAAGCCCGCAGTAGATGCACTGCGAATCCACGTAAAATTTCCCGGGCACATTCTCTGGATGTCTGAACTTGAAGTCGGCCATCGCCGCAAAATGCCGCCGCCATTTTTCCCTTCACAGCAGAATCTCCCAGCGCCCGCACTCTCCCCACTAATCACTAATTACTAATTACTAATTACTAATTACTAATTACTTTTTCCCCCCTCCGCTTCCCTCCGCACCAAATCCAGCCCCTGCTGCGCCGTCACAAACTTGAACGTCTCCCGCTCATACCGGTTCACCTTCGCGAGCACCGTCGTCCTGCGCGGCCCGGCCAGCGCGATGAACACCGTGCCCACCGGCTTCCCCGGTGTCTCGCCGGTCGGCCCCGCGATGCCCGTCGTCGCCAGCGCGTAGGTCGCGCCGGTCCGCTGCCGCGCGCCCTCGGCCATCTCGCGCGCCACCGCCTCGCTCACCGCGCCATGCACCGCCAACGTCTCCGCGCGCACGCCGAGAAACGTCTGCTTCGCCGCGTTGCTGTAGGTCACCAATCCCGCCAGAAAAACCGCCGACGCCCCCGGCACATTCGTGATGCGATTCGCCACGAAGCCGCCCGTGCAAGACTCCGCCACCGCCAGCGTCTCGCCCCGCGCCGTCAGCAACTGCACCAGCACCGACTCGAGCTGGTCATCCCCCTCGCCATACACCGCCGCACCGAGCAACCGCCGCGCGATCTCCGCCGCCTCCGCCACCTGCGCCGCGCCCGTAGGTCCGCGCGCCACGAACCGCAAATCCACCTCGCCCGTCCGCGCACAATATCCCAGCTCCAGCCCCGCATCCGTGAGCGTCTTCAACGGCCCCGCCACCGTCTCCTCCACCACCGATTCGCCAATGCCCGTCGTCTTCAGCGTGCGACACACGAACTCGCCCGCGAGCGGAAACTCCCGCGTCACCAGCGGCACCACACTGTCGGTGAACATCGGCCGCAGCTCGCGCGGCGGCCCCGGCAGCATCACCAGCAGCGACCGCCGCCCGTCTGCGCGAAACGGATTCGGCTCCACGGTCATCGCCAGCCCCGGCGCCGTCCCGTTTGGATTCGGCAGAATCACCGCGCCCTCGGGAATCATCGCCTGCACCCGCGTGCTCGCCGGCATCACGCGATGCCGATGCGCGAAAAATTTTTCGATGTGCGCCACCATCCCCGCATCCTCGTGCAGCGCGCGCCCCAGCAACTGCGCGATCAAATCCCGCGTGATGTCATCCGACGTCGGCCCCAGCCCGCCGGTCGTGATGATCAAATCCGCGCGCGCCAGCGCCTCGCGCACCGCCTGCTGGATGTCCGCCCCCGTGTCCGCCACCGCCACCTGCCGCGTCACCACATACCCGCGGTCCGCGAGCTGCCGGCAAAGCCACTGTTGATGCGTGTTGAGCACACGGCCCAACATCAATTCGGAGCCGGTGTTGATGAGTTCAATGTTCACGCCGCGCACCTTGGCACGCGCCACCGGATTCTCTCAACATCTTCTCCCGAGGGCGAACGAAGCGAATTCCCACCTTGTAGGAGACGACGTAAGGAGACTCTAACTTTTTCTCCGCGCGGGGCGGGCTTGGGGAAAAGGAGGTTAGAGTCTCGTCACCTCGACTCCTACAAATTACGCAGCGGCTCCAAACTGCTCTACCGCCACCGCAAAGCCCACGCCCAGCGGCGCGGCGTTCACGGTGCCGAGATCGAGCTGGCCGTCGCGGATGCGCAGCGTCGGCCAGCCGGCGGCGGAGGCCTGGTACAGATCGGGATGATGGCGGAGCACCTGAGCCTGGACCTCGGGCGGGAATTGCGAGAGGCCGCGGTGATAGTGATGCCCGTTGCGCTCGACGCTCGCGATGCCGAGCGTGGCCATCACCGCGAGGTCTTGCAGCAACGCGACGGGGCCGACATTGCAAAGGTCTTCGCCGCTCATCAACGCGGCGGCGTGCGGTTGCTCGTGCTCGCGCCGGCGCAGCAGGCAGCGGTTGGCGACGCCTTTGAACACGCCCTTGCAGTTCTTGTGGCTGGTGCCGTGGTAGCCGAGCGCGAGGGCCGCGGGCAGGCTGTCGAGCGCGCCGTCGGATTCGTCGATGATGAACGGCGGCCGGTCCGGCCACGCGGCAAATGCCGGGCCGACCTCGGGCCGCAGCGCCTGATTCCGATGCAGCGGTTGCTCGACAAACAGGAGATGCCGCAGGAATTCCCGCAGCCCGGCGTCGCGCTGCATTTCCTCCCAGAACCGGCGGAAGTCATCGAGCGTCTTGAACTGCTCGTTGCCATCGAGCGAGAAGGCGAAGTCAGCGGCGGCGTGCTCGCGAAGGATCGCCGCGATGCGCCGCGTGCGGTCGAGATCGCGCGCCGCGTCGCCATTGAGCTTGAGCTTGAAATGCCGCAACCCGTAGGCCCGGATGCACGCGACGAGCGATTGCGGCAGGCCGTCGCTCAACCGCTCGCCCGCGGGAATTTCCTCGTCGGTCAGCGGATCGCTCAGGCCGACCGTATGACGCGCGATGAGTTGCGCCAGCGGCCGATCGGGCAGCAGTTGCGCGGGCGTGAACGGGGCGAGCGACGGATGAATCTGGCCGAGCTGCAAACCGAAACCGCCCGCGCGCAACACGTCGCCAAAGGGCCGGCCCGCCGCGCGGCTCACCGCCTCGATCAGCGCCCGCTCGACCAGTGAGGTGCCGAAATGCGTGAGCAGCGACGGCTGCCCTTGCGCCGCGCCCCACGCGCCCTGCACCGCGTAAAGCTGCTGCCAGATTTCAAAGGCATTCTCCCCGCCCAGCCCGACCGCCGCCGCCAGCGCGTGCCGGATGACCGCGAGCATTTCCGCAACCTCGTCGGCGAGCGGTTTCAGCGGATCCTTGGTGAACCATTTCGGCGGGAGCGAATCGGCGGCGATGCCCTCGACGCTGCGGCCGTCGATCTCGACGCGCAGGCGCACGAAGGCGTAGGTCGTCTCGGTCATTGTCGCGATGCCGTATTTGAAGGGCATCCGCGTGCGCAGCGGGGCGAGATGCAGGTCGCCGTGGCAGAGGCGGAGTTTCATGGCGACGAGGGAGCGGGCGGCGGGGCGGCGCGAGACGAGGCGCGGTGCGGACCGGCAACAGCGCCCGGACCGCGCGACGATCACGCGGGATTTTGCGGCACCTGAATGACCTGGAGCGGAATGCGCGCGATCATGTTTTTCTCGAGGCTGATGTCGATCGAGTACTGGCCGGGCTTGTCGAACTTCATGCCTTGGAGATTGAACACGAGGTTGCTCGTCGCGAAGTAGCTGTCCTTGCCCATGCGCACCTCGATGGCCGGCTCGATCTTCGGGAGCAGGCTGCGCCCGTCGGCATCGATCAGGCTCAGGCGCAACTGGTGGCGGCCCTCCTCGGCCTGGTTGAACACCAGGCGCAGCGCAATCGAGCAATGCGGATGCACCGCCGGGAACTGCTGCACATAGATCGAATCGAACGCGCCCAGCAGGCACAGCTTGCCGTTGTAATCCGAGGCCGAGTCGCACAGCGCTGCAATTTGAACGTCCATAAGAATTCTGCTTTCGGTTTGAAAAAATCGCCCGTGGGGGCCGCCGCCGCCGGTGGCCAAGATGTAAGAGCCGGGCCGAACGGTAGGGCGACGGAGCGGGTTGGCGAGGGAATTCGCGGCGGGGGAACGGTTGACAGCCGATCTTCCCGGCTCGGAGGCGTGGGGCGCCTTCGGAAAACTCGGGCGACCGCGACAGCAGAACCGCACACGAGGTAACGAACCAAAGTTAATGCCATTTTGCATAGCTCCGGCTCCACGATAGTTGCCAAAATCTTCGCCATATCTAATCTACCGCTATGACCACAGTTGCCGAAGTGGAAAACGCCCTGCGCCAGATGCCCGTCCCGGACGCCCGCGCCGTGGCAATCTGGCTACAGGAGTATCTCGATCAGGAATGGGACCAGCAGATTGATGCGGACATTTCCGCTGGACGGCTGGATAGGCTGGCGGATCAGGCGCTGGCGGACTATTCGGCCGGAAAAGTGAGGCCGCTGGATGAAATCCTTGACCAACCCTGAGTTTTGGCGCGCGGGTGCGCTGGTGCGGCGGAAGACTTGGGTTTTGCCAGATGACTCACGGCCAACATGATTGAAGCTCTTCGCCACAAGTTTGGCCTCGGCCAGGTGGAATATTCCCTTCACGCCGTCCGACAGATGGTGGCGCGGAACATCACGCCGCAAGAGGTCACGCAAACGGTGCTGACAGGTGAAGTGATCGAAGATTATCCTAACGACAAATATGGCCCAAGCTGTCTGCTCTTCGGACGCGCCGCACAGCAGCGGCCGCTTCATGTGCAATGCACGCATCCTAGCCGCCCGCTGGTCAAAGTCATCACTGCCTACGAGCCGGACCCAGCGGAATGGGACGCGACGCTGAAACAGAGAAAGACGAAATGAAAACGCATACTTGGAACGAGACCTTTGAAGAATGCCTCGTGACCTACACGCAGGAAGTGGACGGGCGCTTCATTGTCGTGGAGCACGTCCCGGCCCGCGTGTGCCGCGAGACCGGCGAGCAACTTTTCAGCCCGGACACAGTCAGCCGGCTCCAGGCCATCATCCGCTCGCGGCTCAAGCCGGCGCGGGTCATTGAAACCCCGGTCTATGAATTTGCCGCGCAAGCGGCGTGAAACTAAACTGCCGGCGCGGCTGTGGTTGAGATGTGGGAACCTGCCCAAACGATAGGGTGCCAGAGCAGGTGGTGGCGAGAATCGCGGTTGTGGAAAGGGAGTTAGGGAATTGGAATTGACAGCAAGAAAACGGTCAACTCCCACCATTCCAAGCGTAGAAGAACTTGGAATCACCGAGTGTTCCCCAAGGACCATGCGGACGAAAGACTAAGTGATCATCCCAAACTCGAACCCGAGGTCAGTTCCTCGGCTCGAAAGAATGTCAGGCAACGAATCAAGGAGTCAGCCGCGCTAAAAGTATATTGATGAGTAAAGCCGAAAAGAGAACCGGAACAACACAAAGCAGAAATACCCAAGGCAAACCAGCGCCCATGAGGAGATGTATGATCATGTACCATGCCGGATAAATGACCCAAGCGCCGTAGGGAGACATGAATGTTGGGGTCAGGAGAAAGGCCGTCATGCCAGAGAGCAGCCACCGATTACGATGGCTCCGTTGAATCTTCCTTCGGACCCATGCGAGCCAGGAGAGACCTACAAGCGGTGATACGATCGCCAGCGTTAGGAGAAACCATTCATGAACTTTCATGTTTGCTGTGGGGTACTCGTAATTACCGATAGCGACTGTGGCTATTCAGCTTGTTTTGGCACAAGGCCGGTTGCTTCAAATGGGTGCCAAGTGGGTCGGAGTATTGTATGCTTACCAGCGACCTCGTTAGGCCGTGAGCGTAAGAAGGTGTCCATTTGTCGTTCGGAATTCAGGTGCGGAACGCATCTGCTAACCCGCCTGCGCGGCGCGGCGGAGGGCTTCGGTGATTTGGGCGGGGGTCAGGCTGGCGGCGACGGTGTCGCGGTTTTTCGCGGCTTTGCGGTCGCCTTGTTCGGCGGCGAGATGGAACCAGCGGTAGGCTTCGACGGGGTCGGCGTCCACGCCTTCGCCGGAAAGGTGGCGGGCGCCGAGGTTGTTGCGGGCGAGGGCGTGTCCACGGGCGGCGGCGAGACGGAGCCATTTGAGGGCTTCGGTGTCGTCCTCGGGCAGTTCCATGCCGAGGGCGTGACGCCAGCTTAGTTCGTATTGAGCCTCGAGGTCGCCGGAGGCAGCGCGGGTGAGGAGGGAGGTGGCGAGGGGAGTGTCCATGGGGGGGAAGTAATTAGTAATTAGTGATTAGTGATTAGGGGGCGAGGGCGGGAGTCAGAAGACAGGAGTTAGGCGTCAGATGGCAGAAATTAGGAGTTAAGGTTGAGAGTTAGATGGAGGGTTGGCAGTGAGAACTAATTACTAATCACTAATTACTAATTACTTTCCCCCTACTTTCCCCCTCCCGCCTTCGGCGCTGGGTTCCCCGAGCGCGCGCCCTCGGCTTGGATCTCAGCGTGGAGTTTCCGAAGGGCGGTGGTCATGCGGGTGAGGCGGGCGGTTTCGCTCGAGGCGAGGTTTTGTTTTTCACCGATGTCTTCCACGACATTGTAGAGTTCGAATTGGTCGAGAGTTGAGTTGGCGAGGAGTTTCCACGGGCCGTCGCGGAGGGCGACGGTCCAGGGTTTGCTGATGGCGCGGTCGTATTGCCAGTAGAGGGGATGGGCGCGGGTGAGGGTTTTTCCAGCGAGGATGGGGAGGAGGCTGGTGCCGTCGATGGGGCGGTCGGCGGGGACGGGGACGCCGGCGAGTTCGCAGAAGGTGGGGAGGAAATCGAGGTTGCTGATGGGTTCGGCGCTGACGGTGCCGGGCGCGGCGTGGCCGGGCCAGCGGAGGATGCCGGGGACGCGGTAGCCGGCCTCGGTGACGTGGAGTTTCATGCCGCGCAGCGGGCCGGGTGTGCCGTAGGAACGGTGCGCGCCTTTGTAGCGATTGAGGGTTTCGGGGCCGTTGTCACTGGCGAAGATGATGAAGGTGTTGTCGCGCAGTCCGCGGGTGTCGAGGTGTTTCAACAGGCGGCCGACGGCGTGGTCCATCTGGGTGACATCGCCGTAGTATTGGGCGCGGTTGGGGTTGTCCACGTCCGGGTAGAGTCGGGTGAATTCCTCGGCGGCAGCGATGGGTTCATGAGATTCGTGGAACCAGAGATTCAGGAAAAAGGGTTTGCCGGGCGCGGCGTCGAGGAAGCGGATGGCTTCATCGACGACGAGGCCGGAGGAGTAGCCGGTGAGCGGTCCGACGGGCTGGCCGTTGCGGATGAAATTGGTGGGGTTGGCGTGGCTCGGGGCGGCGTTGTTTTGCGTGTAGAACCAGTGGTCGAAGCCGTGGTCGCCAGGCGTGGGTTCGGTGCCATCGACGAGGCTGTTGAGATGCCATTTGCCGGCGTGACAGGTGCGGTAGCCGGCGCGTTTGAGGAGGGTGGCGACGGTGACTTCGTTCGTGCGGAGGCAGACGCCGGAGCGCGGGGGAATCCAGTCGCGGATGCCGGAGCGGTTGGCGTTGCGGCCGGTCATGAGGCCGGCGCGGGACGGCGAGCAGACGGGGAAGGACGAGTAGCAATGGGTGAACTTGATGCCGTCGGCGGCGAGGCGGTCGAGGTTCGGGGTCTTGATGGTCGGGTTGGCGAAGCACGCGAGGTCGCCGTAGCCGAGGTCATCGCAGAGGAGGACGATGATGTTGGGGCGCGGGGCGGCGAGGGAGGACGACGCTGGGACGGAGAGAAGAAGGGCGAGGGCGAGGCGGAGGAGGAGCGGTTGCATGGGGGGAGTTCGCCACAGATTGGGAGCGGAGGCAATGCCGGGGGGGAGAAGTTCAAGGTTTAAGGTTCAAAGTTCAAGGGAAGGATCAGTTTTCAAGGACCAAGGCAGGTTCGGAATTCTGTCTTGATCCGAATTTTCCTGGTGCTGGTTTGACCACCGCGGTTTGGAGTTCCGCGTTTACGCGGTTCGGGTGGCGTGCAACCAGCGGGCCCTGTAAACGCGGAACTCCGGACCCGGTCTCCTGCGGCTCCGGCGAGTTTTCCAACAGACTCTCAATGATGACCGCCGACAATCCCCCGCGGCACAAGCTTCGAGGGGGGCGAGCCGGGATTGGGACCTGGTGCTTGGTGCTTCCCTTGAGCTTTGAGCTTCCGCGCACCGCGCGGCAGGGATCAGTAGCCGGCGCTCGCGTCTTTTTGTTTCGGGCGCTGGATGAGTTCGATCTCGTAGCCTTCGGGGGCGTCGATGAAGGCGAAGCCGCCGCTGCCATCGGGCTTCATCGTCGGGCCGTCGGAGTATTTGAGGCCGTGTTGGGCGAGGTGCTGGCCGAAGGCTTCAAGGCTGTCCACTTCGAAGGCGAGGTGGGTGAGGTCGGCCTGCACCTGCACGGGGCCGCTGGCGGGGAAGCTGCAGATCTCGATGGTCTCCTCACTCTGCGGGGCTTTGAGAAAGGCCAGCTCGGAGCCGCGCGGGGATTTGTGGCGGCGCACCTCGGCGAGGCCGAGGATGTTTTTGTAGAACTGGACGGTGCGTTCCAGATCGTTCACGCGGTAGCGGGTGTGGAGGAGTTTGTTGACCTGCATAAGTGCGGCGCAGGGTAGCGGGCGCGGGGCGCGTGGCAAGAGTGGGGAGAGGGAAATAGCAATTAGTAATAAGTGAGCCATGAGCGCCACCAAAGCTGCCATCTCCATGGATAAAAACTTCCTGCAGCGTTTGGACGGATCGGTCAAAACCCGGTCGTTTCGCAGCCGCAGTGAGGTTGTTCAGGAAGCGGTGTCCGAAAAAATCAGCCACATGGACAACAGCGCACTCGCGCGCGAATGCGCGAAGCTCGATCCCAAGTCCGTGCAGGCAATGGCGGATGAAGGACTCGCCACCGAGGTTTCCGCATGGCCCAAAGATTGAGGGGCGACCTCGACCCAGCCAGGGGACACGAGCAATCCGGTCAACGACCGATGGTGATCGTGAGCAACGCTACTTTCAACCAGCGCTCCGGCACTGTGATCGCGATGGCGCTGACCAGCCAACCGCAACGCGCTGGATTTCCCCTGCGGCTGAAATTGGACAACGCGGACCTTCCGGAAAAATCCCGGGTGAAAATCAGCCAGATTCGCACGCTGTCAGTCGGCCGTTTGAGCCGAAAAATCGGACGGGCCAAAACGGAAGCGGCGGCGCTGGCCATCACCGGGCTGAACCAGATCGTTGCATCACTATACTATTGCGCGTTCAAGATGAGGCTAAGTCGCGCCGGGGATTTGTGCGGCTGGCAAGGCGCGAGGAAGGAGCATATCCAGACGGGATCTGTGACTGATGAGCAACGCCGCCAGCGGCGGAAAGACCCAGCGACTTAGCCTCATCTTGAACGCGCATTAGAATAAGGAAGCTGCTGACGCAACCGTGCTCACTGCCGGCGCGTTTGTTCAGAATTGGCGGAGCGTGTCGGGCCCGGTCGCGGCGGCGAAGTCGAGTTCGGTGCGGATTTGGTCGGCGGTGAGGGCGCTGGTCTCGTGGAGGGTGACCAGTTGCGGGGCGGTGTTGAAGTCCACGGCGAGGAGGCCGGTGGGTGCGGGAAGGAAATCCACGGCCCAGAGGACGCGCGGGATGGGGTTGGCCTCGGCGTGGGTGGTGTGGGCGAGGACGGTCTCGTGGTCGCTGCGGTTGGAACGCCAGTCGTCGCCGCCTTGTTGCCGGAGCCAGAAGCCGAGCCGGCCGAAGCGGACGTGGCGGAGGCTGACGGCGGGATTGGCGAGCGGGATGAAGAGCGAGCCGTAGTGGTCGGGGAATTTCGCGAGCGCGTCGGCGAGCGGAAGCTTCAGCTTGCCTTCACCCTGATGTTGGAATTCGTCGAGATAGACGATGACGTCGAGTTCGCGCTGCCAGGTGGCGGCGGGGAATTGCCAGTCGCGAGCGAGGCCGGTGCGGGTAGCGAGTTCGGCGATCACGCCGTGCGGCGGGACGGCCCAGCCGAGGCGCTCGAACAGTTGGAACTGGTCGCGCTTGGCAAGTCCGCCGCGCGTGCGCGCGGTGCGGTGGAAGATGGGGCCGGTGTCATCGAAGAGATGGTCGTACCACTGGGTGTAGTCGGTGAGGAGTTTCATCTGGCGAGCGACTTGGAATTAGGACGGGGAGTTGCGACCACGAAAGACACGAAAGACACGAAAGACACGAAAAGGGGAAGAGTTGCTGGCAGGGTTGGTTTCCTCGAACCGGTGAGAACTTTCAGCGCCGAAGAAAGTCATTCTCAGCCTTTGTTTTCGTGTGTTTCGTGGCTTTCGTGGTTCATCTCCCCTACGGTTTCTAGTTTCCAGTGCGGCCGAGTTTTTCCCGCCAGTCGGCATCGAAGGTGCGGTAATCGCAGGTGAGTTCTTCGCCGGCGGCGAGGTCGCGGAGGGCGAGGTTTTCGGTGTTGCCATTTGGATTCATGCCCACGTTGGGAGTGTCGCTGTGGTTCATGTAGCGGTCGTGGTCACCGGTCAGGATGTAGAGGCCGGTGTAGCGGCTGCGGTAGGCGAAGTTCCGCAGATAGGCGCGCTCGGCGTCGCTCAGCGCGGCGAGAAGGACAGCGGGATATTGGACATCGAAGGGCGGCAGAAAGCGCGAGACGACGGTGCCGGCGCGGACGGGTTGCGTGGTGAACACGCCCAGGCCGTGAACGGGGCTGGGCCGCAAGGTGGTGGCGATGATCAGCATTAGGGCGCGAGACTAGCGCGTGATGACGGTGGGGAGAAGGGCCCTCAATTCAGCCGGGCGGAAGGGCTCGGTGACACGCAGAATTTGCGCGGCTCGGTGGGTCGCGAGCTGCGCGGCAAAGGCTTGTTGCAGCGCGGGGAAAAGCGTTTCAGCACCGGGCAGGACGAGGAGCGCGCGGCACGGTCCCGCGAGCGTTTGAACGACGTCGGCGAGAAAGGGCAGGCGCTCCGGCCGCGCCAGATCGCAGCGGATGGCACCGGTCCATCGGCCGGCGGTGGCCTGCTCGCGTACGACGTCCACAGCCGCGGCCTCGGACTCTTGCCAGGCGAAAAGCACGTTGAACTGCAAAGCAAACTCCGCGAGCAGCGCGCGCCAATGGGCCGGCGTGCCGCCGACAAGAAGCATCCCGGGCCGGGACAAAACGAGCGGGCGCGTGACGGCGAGAATTTCACAGTCGCGCTGCTTGGGGTGCGCGGGGACACGACCGGTGGGAAGCAAGCCGCACGCGAGATCCACCTCGCGGATGGAACCGTTCGACCGCGCGATGACACCGTGGAACTGCATCTGCCCGGTGCTGATGCCGAATTGCAGGAGTCGCAGCACGAGCGCACGCGCAAGGCCGCGGCCGCGTTGCGAGGCCCGCACGAACACCCGTCGCAGCTCGCCGCGCCGGATGCCGCCCATGCCGCGGAGTTGACCGTCCGCTCCGATTGCCACGAGGAAAGTGTCGCCCGGCGCAGTGTAGGCGGCGGGGAAGTCCACTAGGTCGGCGTCCAACTCGGCGTCGGGGGTCAACCCTAGGCTGGCGAGATACTCGGCGAACAACCCGTGAACCGCCGCGGCGTCGGCAGCCGACGCGACGCGGAAGCGGCAGGCAGCGGGGGCGACGGAGGCTGGGTCGTTCATGCGTGATGGCGAAAGCGGGGGCGGATGAATTGAAAATGCGTGGCGTTCTTTCGTGTGGCGCAGCTTTCCACCGCCGCCCTCGGAATCGCGGGCGAGCGAACCAGTGGTGCCGGACCGACACAAGAGCGAAAGCGGCAGCGCGTAGCGCCGTGCCCGGTGACGGCTTCATCCCCGTCGTGCTTGTCACGCTCGGCGCAGTCGAATTAACTCACCGCGAATCAAGAATGACGCCATGAAAACCCTGCTGCTCGCGCTCGTGGCCCTGTTGTCTGCGCCGCCCGCCGGCCTGCGCGCGGCGGAACTCGCCGCCAATTCGCTCAAAGGCACGGTCTCTCCGGCGGCGATCCCATTGATCAAAAAGGCGGTGCTGGCCGGTGGTGGGGAGACCAACTTGCTCGGCTATTTCACCTTCAAGGACCGCGTGCTGATTGGTGAAAAAGACACGGGCTTTGGTGCGAAACGCGAGAGTGTGCTGGATGCGCCGCGGCATTGGTGGCTCAAGTCGCCAGCGGGCTACACGGAGCGCAAGGATGAGCCGGCGCTCTTTCTGGTCTGGGCGTGGACGCTGCGCGCGCTCACCGATCCTGGCTCGACGATCGAGACTGTGCCGGACGTGAAGGATGGCGACGCTGAACTTTGGGGCCTGCGGGTCAGCGGCAGCGTGCAGCCCGCGATGGTGCTCT
>BJHT01000180.1 GCA_014193395.1 Verrucomicrobiota bacterium | reverse complement strand
GGGCGGCAGATTCAGGTTGGCTACGAAGCAGGTGACACCCGGCCGCCGCCGTTGACCGGCAAAAACCCGGGCCGGAAAGCGGGGCAGAACCGGGGCCGTCGTGCTCAGGAGGCGGAAGGGGGTACGTTGGCAGGCGGCTGGAACGCACGCGAATGGCGGGGAAATCCGCCTCCTCACGTCGGCGGCTACGATCGGCGGCGCTTTTCACACCGTCTGTGAAGGCCGCGCTCCGGTCGTCCGGAGGGCATCGTTAGGGGTTAGGTCAGCCGCACATGTGGCGTGCCATCGAGGCGGCGGGATAAGTCGATGGGATCGCCGACGGAGACTTGCTGGGGATTCACCTGATAGGCCCAGACTTCAAAGTACGCGGGCTTAGCTTCGCCGTAGATGGTCGCAAATGCGCCATCCACGGCGTCGGCGCCGTGGGCGACTTTTACGCGGCCGATGCGGGGGACGTTGAAGCGGGGGTCAAAGGTGAGCCAGTCCTGGCCGAGATAGACTTCACAGTAGGCATGGAAATCCATCGCACTGCCCGGGTCTTGAAAACCAATGTCCGGCAGGTGGCCGGTGACATAGCGGGCGGGGAGATTGAAGGCGCGACAGAGGGCGATGGCCGCGTGGGCGAAGTCGCGGCAGACACCGTGGCGGCGGTGGATGACTTCGGAGGCGGATAGGTCCGGGCGGCCCGAGCCAAAGCGATATTCGATGTTGTTGTGGACCCAATCGGAGATGGCCTGCACGCGGGGCAGGCCGTGGGGGATTTGCCCGAACTGGTTCCAGGCAAAGTCGCGCAGCTTGTCGGAATCGCAGTAGCGACTGGGCAGCGTGTAGCGGAGTAACTCGGCGGGGAGTTGGGCGACGGTGAGTAGGCTACCCTGTATCTGGCGCGTATCGGGGAGGGAAGAGACGGCGACTAAAGCATCGTGCCTTATCTCATTGCGTCCCGGCATGAGCAGGGAGCGATAGGTGATGTTACCGTGCGAATCTTGAAACTCGTAAGCCGGCTGCCCGATGCCGAAGGAGAGTTTCTCCTGCATCACCAGCACCCGGCCTTCGAGCCGTGGGCGGAGGACGAAGAGCACGGGAGTAGGAATGGTGGTTTCGTAGGCGAGACTACAGCCGACGCGGACGGTGAGGTTGAGGGGGGACCAGGTCATGGGGGGGTGGTGGTTTGGGAGCGGGAAAAAAGAGTTCAAAGTTCAAAGTTCAAAGTTCAAGGGAAGTACCAAGGTTCAAGGGTTCAAGCTGAGCGCTGAAGTTGGTTTAACACGAGGGGCTGGAGCGCGGCCATCAGGCGACTTCTGCGAGCGGTAGCACCGGCATGAATGGATGCACGGTTCCCGCTATTGCAGAAAGGCAAGCAGCCAGCTTTGCGACTGTTCGTGCCGTCGGGACCGTGACTTCCGGCTCCCTTTCCTCCGTTCGGAACGGAGGAGAGGGTTGGGGAGAGGAGGCGCTCCGTCACGGCCAGACCGTCTGCAAGAGTGGGGCACCCCTCTCCCCGGCCCTCTCCCCGTTCGTGCCTCACGGGGCGAGGGAGACGGACGCGCATCTCGCATCGGCGGCTGCGGCACGAACTATCGCAATGATTGATAGGTCGCACTCCCACCGCGCCACGCTTGGTGATTGGAGCTTGGTCCTTTCCTTGAACTTTGAACTTTGAGCTTTGAACTTTGAACTTTGAACTTAATCCCCACCTTCCATTGAGCTTTGAGCTTTGAGCTACTTTTTCATCTCTACTGTCTCGCATAATTTTGCGGGCAGCGATTCGCCGCGCCGCCGCAGTTAGACAATGGTCACCTGCACGCTGCTCTCAATGATGCCGGCGCCGATGGCGTAGCGGGTGAGGCCGGCGGTGTCGTGGATGTCGAGTTTCTCCATGAGATGCTGGCGATGCTTCTCGACGGTCTTGATGCCGATGCCGAGTTCGGAGGCGGTTTCCTTGTTGGCCTTGCCTTCGGCGATGAGTTGCAACACTTCCATTTCCCGCGAGGTCAGTTGGGTGGCTTTCTTGTTAAGCTTGCCGGTGCGGTCGGGCGTCGTGGGATGGAGCCGGTCGCGCCGCTTGGAAACGGCGGCGCTGAAAAAGGTTTTTCCCTGACTGACTTCCCGGATGGCCCGGCACACCTCGTGGACGGAGGTTTGTTTGAGGAGAAATCCCACCGCACCGGCTTCGGTGGCGTTGGTAACATAGGCGTCATCGCTGTGGGCGGAGAGGATGAGCACCTTGGTGGTGGGGACGGCGAGGAGCACCTGGCGGGTGGCTTCGAGGCCGTTGAGCAGCGGCATGGCGATGTCCATCAACAACACGGTGGGCCGGAGTTTTTTGACGAGGGCGACCGCCTGGCGGCCGTCCGAGGCTTCGCCCAGGATCTGCAGATCGTTTTCGAGTTCGAGCATCGTGCGGAAGCCTTCGCGCACAATCGTATGATCGTCGGCCAGGAGAACGGTGATTTTTTTCATAAGTGAGTTGGGAGTTAGGAAGGGATTATTAACCACGGATGGACACAGATGGGCACGGTTGGGGAAGAGGTGTTCGCAACGTCGGGGTTTGTCTAGTAAGTGCCGTAGCATGAATTAATTTTTATCTTTATCCGAAAAACCGGAGTGGAGAGGAACCACGAAAGACACGAAAGACACGAAAAGGAAGGCTGAGAGTGAGTTCTTCGGGCTTCGCTAGATCTCACCTGCCGGGTGAGCCGTGGTCTGGCGGTAATGCGTTCCCTTTTCGTGTCTTTCGTGTCTTTCGTGGTCACAATTTGTTTTTCAAGGTTCAACCGTGTTTATCCGTTTTTATCCTTGGTTTCTCGGTTCCCACCGTCGGCAGCGCAATATGCACGGCGATTTCCGTGCCCCGGCGGCGGATGGATTTGACCGTGAGGGTGCCGCCCACATAGGTCGCGCGCTCGCGCATGCTGAGCAGACCCAGGCGGTCTTTGGCATCGCGCCGGGCGGGGAGACGGGTGGGGTCGAAGCCGATGCCGTCGTCTTGAATCACGAACTGCACGCCGTCCTGACGCTGGGTGAGTGTGACTGTGACGTGGCGGGCGCGGGCGTGCTGTTCCACGTTGGCGAGGGCTTCCTGAAGAATGCGGTAGAGCGCCAGTTCGGTGTCGGCAGGGAGCCGCGCGGCGAGGGGCACGCAGGCCAGCGTGACGGGCACGCCGGTGCGTTCCATAAACTCCGTGGTGGTGACGCGCAGGACGGCGACGAGGCCGAGGTCGTCGAGGATGCTCGGGCGCAGGTTGCGCGAGATGCGCTCGACTTCCAGGGCAGTCTGGCCGAGGAGTTCGCGCAGTTTGTTGGCTTCGCGTTTGGCCGGGCCGTCACGGGCGGTAAGTTGGTCTGCCAGGGTCTGGCTGCGCACGAGAACGGCGCACAGCAGTTGCGTGATGTGATCGTGCAACTCGAGGGCCACGCGCCCGCGCTCGGCTTCCTGCACCTGCACCAAGCGATGGGTCAAGGCTCGCAGCAGTTCCTCGGTGCGCACTGACTCCGTCAGGTCCGTCACCACCATGCCGATGGTCACGGGGTGGCGGCCCTCGCGGGCGAGGGGGCGAATGGAAATCTGCACCGGCAGTCGGGAGCCATCGCGGGCGTGGAGGAACATGTGGATTTTGGTGCCGTCGTGGGCGGCTTTTTTCATCAGCGCGCGGAGCGTGGCCCCGTCGGCGGCGGACAAGAAGCGGCGGAAGGAACCGCCCGCGATCTGCTCGAGCGGCCATTGGACCATGCGCGCGAAGCTCTGGTTGGCGTAGAGAATCATCTTGTCGGGCGTGAGGGTCAGTGCGCCTTCGTTCATGGCTTCGATGAGGAAACGATAGGCGCGCTCGGCCCCGTCGAGCGTGAAGATCTGCGAGTCTTCCTTGCCGGTGACCATCACGGAATCGACCTCGCCGCCGCGGATGGCGCGGAGGGTTTCCTCGGCGTCGGCGAGGCGCAGGCGGAGGGCGGCGAGGGCGCCGGACGGGGCAGGGGGCGGGGTTTTCATTGGTGGCCTCCGGCGGAGACAAAGCTCAAAGAACAAAGCTCAAAGCTCAAGGGAAGCAGCAAGGAGCAGGCTGCAAGGCGGGCGGGGCAACTCGGGATTGGCAGCAGCCATGCAGTTGGAACCACCTGTCTCAGAACGTGGCCGCTTATTGGCCGTCCCGGAGGGACACCGGAGGAGATTAGCCGGGGGCAAGTCCGCAACTGCGGACGCAGCCCCCGGAAACCGAGAGGAGTGGTTCCCTGCCCCAGCGGGGCATCGAAGAAATGGGCTGGGAGACCGGACACTCGTCCGCAGCCCGACCGGCCCGATGCGACGGCCGGGAGCGAAGATGCTGCGGAAAATCCGCCGACAAAAACTTCTCCGATGCCCCGCTGGGGCAGGGTGCGTTGGCCGCGGTGACCGGGGGCTGCGCCCGCTGGCGCGGGCTTGCCCCCGGCTAATTTCCTGCGGTGTCCCTCCGGGACGAGGAGCCGGGCTGCGGCAGCAATGGGAGAGACGCGCGAAAAGTTCCAAGGACAAAGCTCAAAGCTCAAGGGAAGCACAAAGGACCAAGCTTCAAGCGGGGCCACGAAACGCGGGGGTGAATCTCGCGTGTCCACGGAATGGGAAATGCGCCGGGGTTTCCCTGCGCTCCGTGACTTGTTGGAGCTGGGAGCTTGGTCCTTCCCTTGAGCTTTGAGCTTTGAGCTTTGAGCTTCGCCGCAAACTCGTCGCCCGCTCAAGCCAGCCGCGTCTCCGCCATGTCGCACGCGTTTTTTCACAGCACGATTTTCCCTTTCGCCAGCAGGTCCAGTTCGACGGACAGGCTGGTGATGTTGGCGAGGTTGCCGATGAACCGGCGCAGCGGCGGCGGGAACTCGATGATGAGCGTCGGGGTGGCGACGATCTGGTGTTCGCGCGCGAGGTGGGGCTGCTGATAGATGTCGATCACTTCAAGCTGACAGCCCCCTTGCAGTTCGTTGGCGCACAATTCACTGACGCGCAGGATGGCCTGGCGGGAGCGGGCCGTGGCGCCGGCGACGAACAGGCGCAGCAGGCATTTGCCCCTGGCCCGGATGGTCGGGGCCTTGGCAGCGGCCTTGGTGGCGCGAGGTGCGGGTTTGGTTTTCACGGGCAAATGGCGCGGCTACTGCGCCGCGCGCAGATCGAGTCCGACGAGGACACGCGCGGTGTCGGAGAGCGTGCCAATGAGGGTGCGCACGGGTTTGGGCAGCCGGCGCACGACGGTGGGAATGGCCAGAATCTGGTCGCCTTTGGCCAGGTGCGGATGCTGCGCGAGATCGATCACCGTGATGCGGTAACGGCCCTTGAGCAGGGATTCGCAAACGGTTTGCAAGTTCGCGAACGCCGTCTGGGATCGGGCGCTCTGGCCCATGACGTAGAGGCGCAGTTGCCAGAGCTGGGCACGGGCGCGCGGCGCGCGGGCTGTGGGCCGCCGCACCGTCCGATTGACCACCGCGGCGGTCCGCGACGAAGCGTTTCCGCTCGCGGAGGTTGCCGCGGCGTGAACGCCGCGCTCCGGAACGCCATGGCCGGTCACGCCCCGGGCGGCGCCGCGTTTAATCGTTGTGGTTTTCATCCGTGTTTCCCCGTGTGCGTGGATTTTCCCCGCCGGCCGGAGGCGACCTTGGCATCGGCCTGGCGCAGGCGGCCGGAGGCGGCGCGTTCGGTGCCGAGCACGAGCGTGCGCGTGCCCACCTGTTCGGCGATGCGGCGCAATTCGGCGGCCTCGGTTTCGTACTCGGCGCGCAGGCCGTTGATCTGGCGTTCGAGCGCGGCGCGTTTGTGTTCCACTTCGCGCGCGAGCTGGGCGACCTCCTGCTGGCCGGCGAGCACGGCGGCTTTTTCGAGCGCCCCCTGCGCGGCGCGGGCGGAGCCGGTGAGCACGCCGCTGGCGCCGATGTAGGCGTCCACCACGTCGATGCCGTGGTCGGAAATGAGGAACTCGCGGATTTGATTCGAGTGCTTCATGCCGCGGGCCTTGAGCACGTAGAGCACGCGGTTGCGTTCGCCGTTGCCCTCGAAATCCTGCAACAAAATCCACGAGTCCATGAGCGAGGACATGCCGCCTTCGCTTTGTTGCAGCGCGTGGCCGCCCTGCGTGAGGCTGGTGAAGAGCGAAGTGACCTGGCCGGCCTTCAGATAATCAATGAGGCGCGTCACCATCCCCTTGCCTTCGGAGACGGTGCCCAGGTCCATCAGGCTGGTGATCGGGTCCACGATGACGACCCGCGGTTTGAACGCGGCGATCTCCTTGAACATCGTGGCGAGGTGCATTTCCAGGCCGCAGAGTGAGGGCCGCGCCGAGTGAAACCGCAGCAGGCCGCGTTTCACGAGCGGCTCCAGACGCAGGCCGATCGAGTGCAGGTTGCGGATGATTTGATTGGGCGATTCCTCGAACGAGAAGAAGAGCACGCGCTCGCCCCGCCGGGCGGCCGCGTGGGCGAAGTTCGACGAGATGATGGTCTTGCCCGTGCCCGCGGTGCCCGTGAGGAGAATGCTGCTGCCGCGGAAAAAACCACGCCCGCCGAGCATCGCATCGAGCCGCGCAATGCCGGTGGCGATGCGGGCGTTCGACACCTTGTGGTTCAGCCCCAGTGACGTGATGGGCAGCACGCTCAGGCCCGTGTCGCCGATGAGGAACGGAAACTCGTTGGTGCCGTGCAGCGCGCCGCGATACTTCACGACGCGCAGATGCCGCGTGGCAATCTGATCGTTGACCCGGTGGTCGAGCATGATCACGCAGTCGGAGACGTATTCCTCGAGGCCGTGGCGCGTGAGGGATTCGCGGCCGCGCTCGGCGGTGATGACGGCGGTGACGCCTTTGTCCTTGAGCCAGGAAAAGAGCCGGCGCAGTTCGCTGCGCAGGATGGCCTCGTTGGGCAGGCTGGCGAAGAGCACTTCGAGCGTGTCGAGGACCACGCGTTTGGCGCCGATGGATGCAATCGCGTGCCCGAGCCGGACGAACAATCCCTCCAGATCATAATCCCCGCTCTCCTGCACTTCGCTGCGCTCGACGTGGACGTAATCCACCAGGATTTTTTTGCGGCGCACGAGGCCCGCGAGATCGAAGCCGAGCGAGGCGACGTTGGCGGTCAATTCTTTCTCCGTCTCCTCGAAGGCCATGAACACGCCCGGTTCATCGAACTGCACCGCGCCGCGCACGAGGAATTCCGCGGCGAGCAGGGTCTTGCCGCAGCCCGCGCCACCGCCCACGAGCGTGGGCCGTCCGCGCGGCAGGCCGCCGTCGGTGATTTCGTCGAGGCCCTGGATGCCGGTGGGGCAGCGGGGCAGGCGGATCGGCGGGGCGGAGAATTTGGGCGGGTGGGATTTCATTTACGGTTCAGGGGCAACGGCGCGGGCAATCGTTCGGACGGGGGTGACGCCCCGGGAGGCCGTTTGGGAGTGCGGTGACTTGTCACCGCTTTTTCGAGGCGACTTGTCGCCGTCGAATTGCGGGAGGCGTGGATACGGAAAGGGGCGCTCGCGGCTCGCGCCAGCGCCGGCGTGCGCGCGAGTATGAACGCGCGCCGAACTTCGACGGCGACCAGTCGCCTGCGCAAAAGCGGTGACAAGTCACCGCACTCCAAAACACGCCGTCGCGGAAATCTTCGCCTGGCACCCCGCGCTCCGCCGCCCTCTGCGCCGTCCGCCCGCACCGCGATGCAGCGTTTCATACTCCCTTCCCCCCGCCGCCGTTCGGAAAGGGCAGCTCCACCTGGATGGTCGTTCCCGCTCCCGGCGTGGAGGCGACCGCAAATTTCCCGCCGACCATCTCCACGCGCTCCCGCATCCCAATCAGCCCGAGTCGCTGGTTCTTTTGCGATTTCAACACGCGGTCCACCGCGAAGGACTGCCCGTCGTCCTTGATTTCCATGCGGACCGCCGCGGGCAGTTTTCTCAAACTCACGGCGACGTGGCTGGCGTGCGCGTGTTTGCCGACATTGGTCAGCGCCTCCTGCGCGACGCGGTAGAGCACCGTGCGCGGGGCCGTGTCCAGTTGCTCGATCTCCGCGAAGGCCGTCAGGCTGGTGCGGACGCCCGTGCGGGTGGTGAAGCTTTTCAGGAACGCATGCAGCGCGGGGATCAGCCCCAGATCGTCGAGCATCGTCGGGCGCAGCTCGCGGGCGAACTGATGCACGAGGTCCACCGATTTCTCGACCAGCCGTTGCGCGCGCGCGAGCTTGTCCGCCAGCCCCGCCGGGTTGTGCGCGGCGGCTTTCTGCAAGGCGGCCAGCCGGACATTGATGCCCGCCAGGGTCTGCGCGATGACATCGTGCAGCTCGCGGCTGATGCGTTTGCGCTCCTCCTCCTGTGCGCGGAGCACCTGCCGGGACAGTTGCCGCAACTGTTCTTGCAACTGGCGCGCCTCCTCCAAGAGCCGCCCTTGTTGCCGCTCGCTGTGCCGCAGCGTCTCCTCCACCGCCTGCCGGCGGACGATCTCCGCCGCCAGTTTGTCGTGCGCGGCGGTCAGCACGGCCAGGCGAAGCTGCGCGGCCTCGGCCTGTTTGCGCGCGGTGATGTCGGTGATGGTTTGCAGCACCGAAGCCGGGCGGCCCGCGGCGTCGCGATCCAGCGTTTTGCGGACGAGCACGGTGATGCGCCGGCCGTCGCGGGCCGTATGCACCAGTTCACCGATCCAGCGGTCCGTCCGGTGCAGCTCCGCGGTGATGTGCTTGAGGGGCTTGGGGTATTCGGTCTTAAGCAGGCGGTGGCTGAGCTGGTCCAGCGCCTCCTTCGCGGACCAGCCGTACAGCTCTTCCGCGCCGTGGTTCCAGTACCGGATGCGGCCCTGTGCACTGCGCACAATGATGGCGTCGTGGCTCAGGTCGAGCAGGCGGGCTTTCTCCGCCAGTTCCTGCTCGGTGTGCTTGCGGGCGGTGATGTCGGTGAAGAGGATGGCAACCTTGCGACTGTCCGCGCCGCCGACCCGGAAGGCGTAGAGATTAAACCACCGGCCGCCCAACGCTTTCGCCTGGTGCTCGAAGCGGACCGGTTCGCCCGTCACCGCGACCTGGCCGTAAGTTGCAAACCACGACGCCTCCAGTCCCGGGGCCAGTTCGCTGATCAATTTTCCCGTGGCCCCGTGCAAGCCGTTGTGTTTCTCAAACGAAGGATTCACCTCCAAAAAGCGCCAATCCACCGGCTTGTGGCGCTTGTCGAACAACATCTCGATGATGCAGTAGCCCTCGTCCATCGAGGTGAACAAGCTGCGATAGCGCTCCTCGCTGCGGTGCAACGCATCCATCGCCCGCTTGCGCTCGGTGATGTCGCGGATGTTGCACTGGATGACGGCGCGGCCGTCCTCCTGATAAAGATTGGCGACCACCTCGACTTCCTGATGCCGGCCATCGCGGTCCTCCAGCGGCAGGTTTTCGTAGCGGACTCCGTGCTTCCGTTTCAATTTCCGGAACATCTCCTGGCTTGCCGCTTCGTCCTTGAGCAATCCGATCTCGAACAGTTCCTTCCCGACCAATTGTTCGTACGGATAGCCAAGCAGCTTGGTCATGAATGGATTGGCATCGGTGATCTTGCGCGTGCCGGGGTCCAGCAGCAGCACGCCGTCATGCGCCGCCTCGAACAGCCGGCGGTAGCGGATTTCCGAAACGCGCACTTTGTCCTCCGCCTGCCGGTGCTCAGTGATGTCCGTCACCACGACGCGACACTCCCGGCCGGTGGACGAGCGTTGCGCCTCGAGGCTCACGGTCCGCGGCGTCCGACCGGAGCTGCGGAACGTGACCTCGCACGAGTGCCTGGTCTGGCCGGCCAAGACCCGTTCCAAGAAGACATTGAAAACCGGCAGCGACTCCGCGACCACCAGCGCGCCAAAGGGCTGCCCCACCAACCGCGAGCGCTCCAGGCCCGTCAGACTGGCCCCGGTGAGATTGACCTGCTGGATGCTGCCGTCGGCGTCGATTGTGAAATAACCCACCGGGGCGAAATCGTAGAGATCACTGTATTTCTCGAGCCCCGCCTCCAACTGATCCCGGACCTTCCGCAGCTCCTCGTTCTGCAACTCGAGCTCCACCTGGTGAACCTGCAACTCATGCAGCAGCCGCTGCGGATCGGCGGTGGCCGCCAGCGCGGCGGCCGCGGCCCC
Source organism: Verrucomicrobiota bacterium (assembly GCA_014193395.1). GTDB lineage: Bacteria > Verrucomicrobiota > Verrucomicrobiia > Limisphaerales > BJHT01 > BJHT01. The sequence continues at coordinate 3,928 of BJHT01000180.1, read as the reverse complement.
CTCCTGCCGCCGGAGCTTCCGCACCTGCGCTTCGGCCCGGCGCTGCAGCTCCGCCGGCCGGGCGGCGGGATTGGCGGGAGTGGCGGGGGTGGGGGTGGGTTTCATGGCTGGCGGGGGAAGGGGGGAAGTAATTAGTAATTAGTAATTAGTGATTAGTGATTAGTCAGGAGGCCGGGGATGGCAGTCACCGGCGGAGGAGAAAGAAGTAACGGCGGAGTCTTGCGCGGTATCATCCAGTTGACCGCCTGGTCGGCTCGCAGCCTATCCATCCCTGCTCGGGAAGCCCGCCTGACCGGCTGGCAATTGCGTTGCCTCCTGGTCATCCAGTCCCCAAACCTATGCGCCTGTTCCAATTGGCTCATCATTCGTTTTCTTTTTATCTCTATATCTATTCTTCGATCCGTCTCTTCCGCCGACTAATTACTAATCACTAATTACTAATTACTTTCCCCCCGCTCCCCGCAGCTTCGCCTCCAACGTCTTGGCGGCCGTGATGTCCGCGAACGTCAGCACCAAGCCGTCGATCCGGTCGTCCAGCGTGCGGTAGGGCATGATGCGCACGGTGAACCAGCGGCCGTCGCGCGCGGCGATCGGTTTCTCGGTCGCGGTCAGTTTTCGCAGCACCTCACGGGCGTCGTCGGCCAGCTCGGGATAGCGCAGCTCGGAAGCCAGGTCGGTGATCGGCCGGCCCACGTCGCCGGGGATGAGCTTGATGATTTTGGTCATCTGCGGCGTGAACCGCCGCACGTTGATTTCCTTGTCCAGGAACAGGGTCGCGATGTTCGTGCTGTCGAGCAGGTTCTTCATGTCATCACTGGTCCGCACGAACTCATCCATCTTGGACTGCAACTCCGTGTTGACCGTCTGCAACTCCTCGTTCAGCGACTGCATCTCTTCCTTCGAGGTCATGAGTTCCTCGTTGGTGGACTGCAATTCTTCATTGGTGGATTGCAACTCCTCGTTGGCCGACCGGAGTTCCTCCTGCGAGGTCTGCATCTCTTCGTGCGTGGCCCGCGACTCCGCGCGGACGCGCAGGAGTTCCTGCTCCAGTTCGGCCACCCGCGGACTGCGGACCGCTGACTTGGTCGCGCGTCCCGGCGCCACGGCCGCCACCGGCGTGGCCACATCCGTGAACACAATCATCACCAATCCGTGCAATGGTCCGGGTTCCCGCAGTTGCTGGACGGCGACATCGACCCATTGCCTGCCGCCGTTGGTGCCGACGGCGAGACCGTGTAGCGTGACGGTCTCGGGCTTGCGCAGCGCCTTCTGGAAGGCGTCGGTCAGTTCGTAGCGCAGGCCGTCGCGCGCCATGGCGAAGAGATTCCAGTTGGCCTTGCCAGCGGCCGGTTCGAGATATTTCCCGGTGCGGCCGCTGATGTAACAAATATCTCCCTTGTCATTCACCAGCACGGCCGGCGGGGCGTAGCGTTGCAGGACCAACTGATCGGCCAGTGACTGAAGACTGGCCGGCGGTTTGGGCGGCGGACTGACCTCAGGGGCGGCGGCCGGACTGGCGCTGAAGGCGGAAGGAAACGCGATCAGCTCGGGGCGCGCCAGGGTTTCCGTGCGCCGGTAGAGGCGCGCTTTGCCATTGAGCGGGGCGAAGAGTTCGGTGTGATCGCCAATGGTCTCAGCGCTGCCGAGCAATAAGATGCCGCTGGGACTGAGACTGTAGTGAAACATCGGCAGGAGTTTCTTCTGCACGTCGCCGGTGAGATAGATCAGCAGGTTGCGGCAGCACAACAGGTCCAGCTTGGTGAACGGGGGATCGTGGATGAGATTCTGCGGGGCGAAGATCACCATCTCCCGAATCTCTTTGCACACGCGATAGCCGCGGTCTTCCTTGGTAAAGAAGCGCTTCAACCGCTCCTCGGACACGTCGTCGGCGATGTTCTCCGGGAAGAAACCCTGCCGCGCCTTGTCGATCGCATCGCGGTCCAGATCGGTGGCGAAGATTTGCAGCGAGAAATTCCCCTTGGGTCGCGCCAGTTCCACCGCCTCCTTGAAGAGCATGGCCAGCGAATAGGCCTCCTCGCCCGTGGAACAGCCCGGCACCCACGCCCGCAGCGCGTGGCTCGGCGACCGGTTCGCCAGCAGCGTCGGCAGGACGTGCCGGCGCAGCTTCTCCCACACATCCGGGTCGCGGAAGAAGCTCGTCACCCCGATGAGCAGTTCCTTGAAGAGCAAATCCAGCTCCTGCGAGTTTTCCTGCAAATAGCGCACGTAACCGGCCAGCCGGTGAATCTGGTGAATGCCCATGCGCCGCTCGATGCGGCGCTGCAGCGTGTTCCGTTTGTAGAGGGAAAAGTCATTGCCGGTGCGGGCGCGCAAGAGGATGACCGCCTTTTCCAGAGCGCTCTGCGTCTTGTCCTCAAGGGCCACGTCGGCTCGCGCGATGAGCGGCGAGCGCTGGAGAAACGCGAGGATCTTCGCCGGCAGTTCATCCACCGGCGCCACGATGTCCGCCAGCCCGGCGTCAATCGCACTGCGCGGCATGCCATCGAATTTCGCCGTCGCCGGATCCTGCACCAGCACCACGCCCGCCTTCTCCTTGATGGCGCGCAACCCCAGCGTGCCATCCGAACCCATTCCCGAGAGAATCACCCCGATGCTGCGCTCCCGCTGATCCTGCGCCAGTGCCCGGAGAAAAAAATCAATCGGCAGCCGCAACCCGCGCGGGGCCGCCGGCTCGAGCAAATGCAGCACGCCATGCAGGATGGACATGTCCTTGTTTGGCGGGATCACATACACGCACTCGGGCTGCACCTTCGTGCGGTCCTTCACCTGTACGACCCTCATCTGCGTCGCGCGCTGGAGCAGCTCGGGCATGATCCCTTTGTGCGTCGGATCCAGGTACTGCACGATGACAAACGCCATCCGGCTCCCCGCCGGGACGTGTCCGAGGAATTGCTCCAATGCCTCCAACCCTCCTGCCGACGCTCCGATGCCGACAATGGGAAAGGCGACGCTCGCCGCCGGAGTAAGAAGAGTCTCACGCGCGACGGGGGTGGGTTTCTTCCGTAGGCGTGCCGGTAATGATGATTTGGTTTTCATGCGCTCAGTGCTTGCGCTTCACCGTGACAGCTTCGGCCCCGGCTGGATAGGACGACCGCGTGGGATTCGTGCGCCGCGGCACCGCCCGCCGCACCCCGGTACCGCAGGCGTCCCCGCCTGCAAGTTCCGGCGGCATCTCGCCGCCCGCCCCCCAACGGGAGCGCGGACGGCCCGCCCGCGAGTCCGCCCCCACGGGCAAACTCGTCGGCGCCTTCCCTCGTACCCATGGTTGTGACCAGCCGGGCAATACTTGGTTCATGTGGCCATGCCTGATTCAGCGGGACACTCGGAACAGTTGCCGTCTCAAGCATACTCTCAGCCACGAGCCGCTGAACCACCCACACCGTCTGCCCATCCAAGCCCTCCGGCTATGGGGTCAACACCCCATGGTTGAAGACTTCGTCCCGGCCTAACTTCCGCCCCGCTATGAAAGCCATCTCTCTCCCCGTTGTCGGATTAGTCCTGCTCCACCTCCTCGCTCCGGCCTCACTCCCCGCCGCCGACCCAAAACCTCTCCCCGGCTCCGGCTCCCAAATAAGCATCCCGCCCGACGACGCCAACCCCAGCGCGGTCGTCGTCTCTCTTCAAGGCAAGTGCGACTATTCACTCGACGGTCTCACCTTCACTCCCCTGACCGCGCAGGATGTCTTTACCCTGAGTGGTTCGGGTCGGTCGGGCGCAACGGCGAAGGCGCTCTTGATTTTCCGCCAAGGCGCAGTAGTCCGGGCGGGAAAAGACTCCCGCATCGACATCTTCTTCCGGCGCATAGGCACCACCGTGCGGCTCCAGCCCGACAGCGAAGTAAAATTCGAGACCATGTCCCGAACTCTCAATCAGGGCACGTCCACCATGGACACCCTGCTGGATTTGC
>BJHT01000179.1 GCA_014193395.1 Verrucomicrobiota bacterium | reverse complement strand
GGCGGAAACCTTTTTCGGTGATGGCGACGGACTGTTTCAGGAGTTCGATTTCTGGCTCGGATTTCACGACGCGCAGGCGGTGCATGAGGCGCGCGAGGCGGTCGTATTGGTGGAGCGGATACTGCGACTGGGTCTGGCGGATGAAGCGGAGGTCGCGGGTTTCGACGGTGTCGGCGGCGCGCTTGTGCTCGTTGGTGTTGAGGTAAACGTGCTCGGATTCGCAGAGGAGCTGGCGGAAGACGATGGGAAACTCGGAGAGCCACTTGATGGTTTTGATGCCGGAGATTTTCTCCGCCTCGTCCTTCGGATGCTTGTGGCCTTCCCAGATTTTCAGGTGCTCGTTGGGTTCACGGAGGAAGAGAATCTCGCGCTGTTTCTCGTCGTGGGCGTTGGGGGCGAGAACGAGGATGCTTTCCTCCTGCTCGATGCCGGTGAGGTAGAAAAGGTCGGAATTGGGGATCGGGATGAGCGAGCCGTCGGCGTTGGTGGGCGGGATGTCGTTGGCGTTTACCGCCGCGACAGAGTTGGGGAGGAGCAGGCGGGCGAGGCGATCGCGGTTGGCGGCGAAGAGTTTTGAGTCGATAGGTGCGTGACGCATTGGGAGGTTGTGGGGTGGCGGGGATTTTTTTGCAATGCAGGAGGATGAAAAAGGGACGCGCTGGGGGCGACACGAACTGGGCGGGGAGTGGGGGGCGGGGGGGAAGTAATTAGTAATTAGTGATTAGTGGGGAGTGAGGCGTGATCCATGGTCCGTGAGGCGTGATCCGTGAAGGGTGTTCTTTTGGGGCTTGGGTGGTCCTGACGGACTACTAATTACTAATCACTAATTACTAATCACTTCCCCCTCCCCCGCGACTGGCCTACGGTCGGGGCATGGATTGGCAAGCAGCGGTCACATGGGCCATCATCGCGACTACGGCGGGGTTGTTTCTGCGCAAGCTGGTGAAGCGGCGCGGGGCGTTGCCCACGGGGGGCGGCGGATGCGGGTGCGCGGGCGGGGCGGGGAACAAGTCGTCGATTGTGGTGTGCGGGAAGAAGGGCGAGCGGCCGCGGGTGATTGTGAAGGCGAAATAGGTTTCAGGCGGGGGAGATTTCTTCCGATGCAAGGGGCAAGAAACAAATGAGCAAATCGAGTCCATCGAGCAGTTTTGGCCGGGTGGCAGGGCCGGGAGCGGTGCGTCCGACGACGGCCGTGACGTTGTGGGTGCCGAATACGGATGTGTATGTCACGGACGCCGGCGTGGTGGTTCACGTCGAGATCGCCGGCGTACACAAGGAGGACATGCAGTTGGTGATGGAGGGCGATTTGCTCAAGATTAGCGGCCACCGGCAGGACGCGAACCGGCCGGCGAAGTGCAAGTTTCAGATGATGGAGATCAATTACGGCCCGTTTGAAACGGTGATCGAACTGCCGCCGGGCTATGATCTGTCGCAGGCCCGGGCTTCGTATCAAAACGGTTTCCTACGCATCGAAGTTCCGCCGCAGACGGCGGGCGATGCGGAGGCGGGTTCCAAGGTCTGAGCCGGACGGTTACCCGTTGGCGCGAGTGAGATTTTTTAAGGCATCCCCATGACCCCACCCGAATCGGAATTCATCGACATCCTGCGCCAGCAGAGTGAAGAGCACGAGGCCATCACGCCCAAGGCCGCTCCGCGCGCGTTGCCGCGGCAACTGCCGATTCTCGGGTTGTCGGACATTGTCATTTTTCCCGGGATGGTTTCGCCGTTGCTGGTGGAGACACAGCAGAGCATTCAGTTGGTGGATGAGGTGGTGGCGGGGGATCGTTTCATCGGCCTGGTGTTGCAGCGGCGGCCGGACGTGGAAAATCCGTTGCCCGAGCATTTGTGGGAGTTCGGCTGCCTGGCGCGGGTGACGAAGATGCTGAAATTCCCCGACAACACGGTGCGGATTTTGGTGGAGGGGTTGCATCGGTTTCGCATCGCCGGATACGCGAGCACGGAGCCGTATTTGTGTGCGCGGGTCGAGGTGATGGCGGATGTCGAGGAGGAGACGCTGGAACTGAAGGCGGTGGCGCGGAAGGCGCAGAATCAGTTCAAGGAGATCATGAACCTGTCGCCGGCGATCTCGGAGCAGGTGAAGGTGTCGGTGCTGAATGCGGAGAACTCGGCAGCGCTGTCCGATCTGATCGCGGCGAATCTCAATCTCAATTTGGAAGAGCGGCAGGAACTGCTGCAAATGGGTTCGGTGAAGGCGCGCTTGTCACGGCTGCTGCCGTTGCTGGGGCGCGAGGTCGAGGTGCTGAACATCGGCTCGAAGATTCAGAACGACGTCGCCAGCGCGATGTCCAAGAGCCAGCGCGAATTTTTCCTGCGCGAGCAGATGCGCGCCATCCAGCGCGAGCTGGGCGAGGGCGAGGCGGGGCCGGGCGAGGCGGACAATCTGCGGCTGCTGATCGAGAAAAATCAGTTGCCGGAGGACGTGAAGAAAGTCGCGCTCAAGGAGCTGGACCGGCTCAAGCAGACCCCGCCCGCCGTGGCGGAATACACGGTCACGCGCAATTACCTCGACTGGCTGGTGACGGTGCCGTGGTCGAGGTCCACCACTGACACGCTCGATCTGGCGGCGGCGGAACGAATTTTTGACGAGCAACATTTCGGGCTGAAAAAGGTGAAGGACCGGCTGCTGGAATTCCTCGCGGTCATCCAGCTCAAGAACAATTTGAAAGGCCCGATCCTGTGCCTGGCGGGGCCGCCGGGCGTGGGCAAGACGTCGTTGGGCAAGAGCGTGGCGGACGCGTTGGGCCGGAAGTTTGCGCGCATTTCGCTCGGGGGCATGCGCGACGAAGCGGAGATTCGCGGGCATCGCCGGACCTATGTTGGCGCGATGCCGGGGCGCATCATTCAAACGCTGCGGCGGCTGGAGACGAACAATCCGGTGCTGCTGCTGGACGAGCTCGACAAGATTGGTTCGGACTTCCGCGGCGACCCGGCGTCGGCGTTGCTCGAGGTGCTCGATCCCCAGCAAAACAAGACCTTTCTCGACAATTACCTCGACCTGCCGTTCGACCTGTCGCGGGTGATTTTCATCACGACCGCCAACTGGCTGGACCCGATCAACGTGGCGCTCCGGGACCGGCTCGAGGTGATCGAGCTGCCGAGCTACACGACGGCGGAGAAGTTGCAGATCGCACGTCGGCATCTCGCGCCGCGGCAGATCGAGGAGCACGGGTTGAAGCCGAAGCAGGTACGGTTTCCCGACAAGACGTTGCAGCGGTTGATTGTGGATTACACGCGCGAGGCCGGGTGCCGGCAGCTCGAGCGCGAGTTGGGTTCGCTGGCGCGCAAGGCGGCACGGCAGGTGGTGGCCAATCCGGAGAACACGGCGCCGATCACAATCAGTCCGGATGGGCTGCGCGATTATCTGGGCGCGGCGAAGTTTGAGCGGCAGGCGGCGGAATCGATCACGGAATTGGGCATCGCGACGGGCTTGGCGTGGACGCCGGTGGGCGGGGAAATTTTGTTCATCGAGGCCACGCGGATGCCGGGGAAGGGGACGTTGACGCTGACCGGATCGCTGGGCGACGTGATGAAGGAGAGCGCGCAGACGGCGCTGAGTTATCTGCGCAGCCAGGCCAAGGCACTGAAGATTGATCTTTCTGATTACGACCGGTTCGACATTCACGTGCATGTGCCGGCGGGCGCGACGCCGAAGGACGGGCCGAGCGCCGGGGTCACGCTGGTGGTCGCGCTGGCGTCGCTGTTCACGCAGCGACGGGTGCGGTCGGTGGTGGCGATGACGGGCGAGATCAGTTTGCGAGGTCGGGTCTTGCCAGTCGGCGGGGTCAAGGAGAAGGTGCTGGCCGCCGCCCGGGCGGGGATCAAGGAAGTGATCCTGCCCGCGCAGAACCGCAAAGACTGGGACGAGGTTCCGGTCGAGGTGCGCGAGAAGATGAAGGCTCACTTCGTCAGCCGTGTCGCCGAGTTGCTGCCAGCGGCCCTGGCCTGAGATGAAAACAAAATGTGGTGTGGTCCTGTCGCTCGCGGCGGGAGCGGTCGTGTGGCTGGCTGTCGCTGCGGCGGTGGCCGCAGATCCGGGCGGCAGTCCTTTCAGTCAGGAGCGGTTGGAAGGCCGCGCGCTGGCCAATTCTATTATCGCGCAAAGGCCGGTGGAGGGAAACAGCCTCACGGGCAGCCTCAAGATTCGCCCCGAGAGCGGTAAACGGATCGAGATTCCCATCAAGTTCCAGACGATCGTCACCGCGACGAACTGGCAGAACCTGTATCTCATGCACGATACGGGCAACAACCGCGCGGCCCTGCTGACGGTCATCCACGCGCCGCCGCGGCCGAATTTGTTCGTGCTCGCAACCATTGCGGGCACGGGCGGCGAAACGGAACAGGTGACGCAACTGACCGGCAACCAGGCGATGATTCCGTTCGCGGGTTCGGACTTCTGGGTGATTGATCTGGGGCTGGAATTTTTTCACTGGCCGGTGCAGCGCGTGATCAAAAAGGAGCTGCTCAAGGGCATGGCTTGCCGCGTTCTAGAGAGCTCGAATCCCAAGCCGGCACCGGGCGCGTACCGCCGTGTGGTGTCGTGGGTGGACACGGAGACGCTCGGAATCGTGAAGGCGGAGGCGTATGACGCGAACGACAAACTCTTCAAAACGTTCACGCCGAAAAAATTCAAGAAGGTCAACGGCCGCTGGCAGTTGAAGGAGATGGAAATCCGCAACGAGCGCGCCGACTCGCGGACGACCATCGCGTTTGATCTGCCGGATGACTAGGGCGTATGGACGGCTGGGGCGACACGCTCTGGACGGGGTTGCGGTGGGCGTTGTTTTTTGTGGCCGTGGGTTGGGTGGGGCATCGCTGGCTGCGTCGTTGCACGGACTGGCGAGCCAGGCTCCGGCTGGTGCAGTGGGCGGTCACCGGCATGGTGGTGGGTTTGTACTGCCTGGACCGGACCTTTGAATCGTTCGGTTACCGTGCGCGGGGGATCGACACTTTCATCGGCTACGCGTTGGTGCTGGTGGTCGTGTGGTTGCCCAGCCTTTACATTGCGCGGGATTATCTGGCCGACGCGGTGGCGCGGTTTCTCACCAGTTTCTACGACGGCGGAGGGCGGGAGGTTGAGCCGCGGCCGGTCTATTCGCGGGCCAAGGCGCTGATGTTTCGGAGCCAGATTCCCGAAGCCGTGGCGGAGATTCGGTTGCAGTTGGAAAAATTCCCGACCGATTACGAAGGCCAGATGTTTCTTGCCGAACTGCAGGCCGGGCACTTGAACGACCTCCCCGCCGCGCAGATCACCATCGAGCGCCTGATCGAGCAACCGGGCCACGCTCCGGCGCAGATTGCGGCCGCGCTCACCACGCTGGCGGAATGGCATCTCAAATTTTCCCAGGACCCCGTCGCCGCCCGCGCGGAGTTAGCAAAAATTCCCGCGCGATTTCCGGGCACCCAGGTCGCACAAATCGCCGAGCAACGGCTGGCCAGTCTGCCGTCGGTGGACCACGTCATGGAGGCCCACGATCGGCGGAAGTTGCGAGTCGAGGATCGCGCTCGACCGTATGCGATGGGTCGGCCGGATGTGCAGATGCCGGTCGCTGACACGCCCGCCGAAGCCGAGCAGAAGCTGCTGCAGCGGCTGGAGCGATACCCGCGCGACAACGTGACGCGCGAGCAGCTTGTCCTGCTGTACGCCGATCAGTTCGAGCGCCTCGACTGGGCCACGCGGCAGTTGGAAATCATGATCGCCGCGCCCAATCAGCAGCCGCGCGAGGTCGTGGGCTGGCTGGAGCGGATCGCGGATTTGCAGCAGCGGTTTGGAGCGGAGAAGCGCGACGTGCGGCGGACGTTGCAGCGAATCATCGAACGGTTCCCCAATTCCGCCGGTGCCGAGCGCGCGCGGAGCCGCATTTTCCGGCTCGGGGAGTGAACGGATCGCCGGGCTGGATCCCGGAAAAGCAAAAGAGCCAGGGGGAAACCCTGGCTCTGCGGCTGGCTGAAGTGCCGCTGTGACTACTTGAGATGCAGCGCGGTCTGCTTGTCCAGTTCAGAGGCGAGATCGATGTCCACGCCGCCGGCCTTGGTGCGGACCTGCGTGACGATTTCCGTGACCGTCGGCTCGACTTGGTCCACTGCGACCCAGACCGTGCGGGTATCGACCTTGGCCACCAGCGTGTGGTTGATCGTGTTTTCGGCGACGAGAATTCCGTTCGCGCTCAAGGTGACTTTGGCCGCCTCGAAGACCTGCTCAACCGAGCGTTCATAGCGGCTGATGATCTTGTCCTTGCGGAAGGGAACGGCGGCGCGATACCGACCATCCAAAGTATTGATGCAGCCCGATGTGACGCCCAAAACCGCGACCACTCCGAGAACCGCCAAGAAATTCTTTTTCATTTCGGCGCTATGCAACCGGAGCGCGTCGTGAGCGTCAAGCTTGAACGCCCCGCGCACGAAAAACGTGCGCCACTCGCGGCTTTTGTGGAAGACGACGTGAAGAGGACCCGAGCGCTGAAACGGTGCTGCATGGGGCCATCGAACCCGAAAAAGGAAGGTGGGTACGTTGTCAGACTCTGACCTTTTCCGCGAGAGCAGCGCGGTCGGGTGGAAGGAGTTCAGGGTCGCCGCACGTCTCAGTCAACACGGGGGGAGGTTCACGGAAAGGTTGCGCTTCCATTTCTCGATGCGCCTGGCGTTCACTACCGGCCACGGATTTCCCGCAGATTCAAGGCGACCACAGATCGGAAATCCTAATCTGTGGTCGCCTTGAATCTGCGGGAGTTCTCGGGGAAGCCCGTGCTTGTTGTCAACGCGAACTGGCCGTGCATTCGGAACGGAAAGTTCGGGGGTGGCCTGTCAGCGCGGAGTTTAGCGGGAGACGATGGGTGAAGGTTCTGAGTTTTTCCGCGAGAGCAGCGCGGTCGGCGCGAAGGAGGTTAGAGTCTCGTTACCTCGACTCCTGCAAGGGGGGCGGATTGCCGAAGTGCTTCAGGCTTTGCGGGTGACGCTGGCATGAACGAGAGATACCTTTTGTGGCCATGGCTTCTGAGCAACAAGTTCGGGAAATAAAACGCAGGTATTCTGGGCGACTGCTCCAGCAGCCTGGGGTGTGTGGCGTCGGCGTCGAGCGGGGGGAGAACGGGGGTTTTCTGTTGGCCATCCATCTCGACGGCAGTCCGTCGATGAAGGCGGCGGTTATTCCTGCCTCGATCGAAGGTTGCCCGGTCCAGCGGGTCTTCAGTGGTCCGTTTGTTAAACAGCATGCCGTACCGTACATCCCACCGATGCTGGTAAGTCACTTTGTCTTGCAGGTCATCTCGCTCGCCATGCACACGCGCTCACTCGTCATCCCGTTAGTCGCGCTTGCACTTTTCACCATCGCGCTCCCGTCTGCCCGCGCTGACTTCCAAGCCGGGGCCGCGGTCATCGACGTAACGCCGCCCGCTGACATCCTCCCGGTCTTTGTCAACGGCGGCATGACCAGTCGGTCGGTGGCGAAAATCAAGACTGCGGTCAATGCCCGCGCCATCGTGCTCGCCGATGAAAAGACCCGCGTCGCCATCGTGGTCGTGGACAGTTGCATGATGGGGCGCGCGTTGTTGGATGAAGCCAAGGCGCTCGCGGCCAAACGCACGGGCATCGCCGCTGATCGCATCCTGATTTCCGCCACGCACGCGCACAGCGCACCGGCCTCGATGGGGTGTCTTGGCACCGACGCCGACCCGCGCTACGTCCCGTTCCTCCGCGCGAAACTCGTCGAGGCCATCGCCGCGGCGCAGGCCAATCTCGAACCGGCCCGCGTCGGTTTCGCGAAAATCGACGCGGGTGATTTCACCGCGCTGCGCCAGTGGATTCGTCGCCCGGACCGGCTCGCGGAGGATCCTTTTGGCAACAAGAACATCCGTGCCAACATGCATGCGGGCCGTGTCTGGGACGATGTCACCGGCGAGGCGGGGCCGAAAGATCCCGACCTGTCGCTCATCTCGATTCAGGCGCGCGACGGTCGGCCGCTTGCGGTGCTGGGAAATTTTTCGATGCACTATTTCGGCGACGCCGACATCAGCGCGGATTACTTCGGACTGTTCGCCGAGGGCCTGAAGACGCGCCTTGCGCCCACGCCGGTCGCGGGCAAATCCCCTTTCGTCGGCCTGATGTCGCATGGCTGCAGCGGCGACATTTATCGCGTCGATTACACCATCCCGGAAAAGGACCGCCCCAAGCCCACTATCGATCAATACGCCAATGGCCTGCTTGATCTTGCGCAGAAAGCGCTCACCGGCCTCGCGCACCGCGCCGACGCCGACGTCGCGATGGCCGAACGCCGCATGGTTTTGAAATATCGCGTGCCCGATCAGCAACGCCTCGAGTGGTCCCGCCGCATCATGGCCGGCGTCACCAACCGGCTCGTCAAGACCACGCCGGAAATTTATGCGCGCGAGCAGATTCTGCTGCACGAGGCGCAACAGACCGAGATCGTCGTGCAGGCCCTGCGCCTCGGGGACATCGCCATCGCCACCACGCCGTGCGAGACCTATGCGGTCACGGGCTTGAAAATTAAGGCCGCCAGCCCGCTGCCGAACACGATGGTCATCGAGCTGGCCAACGGCGGCGACGGCTACATCCCGCCGCCGGAGCAGCATCCCTTCGGCGGCTACAACACCTGGGCCGCGCGCTCCGCCGGTCTCGAAATCATGGCTGAGCCGAAGATCGCCGAGGCCGCCATTCATTTGCTGGAACAAGTCGCCGCGAAGCCGCGGCGCGCGTGGAAGCTTACCGACGGCTCCGCCGCGCGCAGCGTGCTCGCGCTTCAGCCCGCGGCCTACTGGCGCTTGAACGAGTTCACCGGCCCGCACGCCGCCGACTCCACCGACCACGCGCACGACGCGACCTACGAACCCGGCATCACCTTCTATCTCGAAGGCCCGCGCTCGGCTGCTTTCTGCGAGGCGGGGGAAAAGAATCGCGCGCCGCATTTCGTCGGCGGCCGCGTGCGCGCGCGCCTGCCGTCACTCGGCGACCGTTACTCCGTTTCGCTATGGCTCTGGAATGGAATGCCGGACACGGCCCGCGATGTGAGCGGCTGGCTCTTCTCCCGCGATCATGACCACGGACTCGGCGCGTCGGGCGATCACCTCGGCATCGGCGGCACGAACCAGCACACGGGCCGGCTCATCTTCCTGCACGGTGACAAACCGCAGACCGTCGTCGCCGGCAAAACGGAAATCCCCCGCTGGCAATGGCAGCACGTCGTTCTCGTCCGTGACGGCGGCAGCGTGCGCGCCTATCTCAACGGTCAGCTCGAATTGGAAACCACCGCGCCCGCCAACTTCCCCGCTGCGTTCGAGCAATGCTTCTTCGGCGGCCGCAGCGACAACGATTCCAATTGGGAGGGGCGCATTGATGAGATCGCGGTCTTCAATCGCGCGTTGAGCGGGGAGGGAGTGACGAAGCTGTGGAGCAAGTGAAGGCGCGCTGGTTTTGCAGGAAACGACGTGAGGAAAACCCGAGCGCCGCAACGCCGCTGCGTGGAGGCAACGAACTCGGTAGGCGGATGCGGTGCGTTGGCTGTGAACGACGCGGTGCCGGCGGGGCAGGGGAATGGGGCAGCCGAGTTTTGGGCAAAGGAATGGAGGCAAAGGGATGGGGACTGGGAAACTTGTTTTCATTCCTTTGGCACCATTCCTTTGCTGAATCAGTTCCCGGAAGTGGGATCCCCCTCTCGGCGGCGGCTAACAATCGTTGCGAGCGTTCGTGCCGTGGCCATTGCATCGAGCACCGCCTCCTCGCTCCACCCGTCTCGTGCGTCCCGAACCGAGGCGCGGAAGCCGGAGGCGCCCAACATTTCTACCGCGTCAGTGATTGATGCTTGGCGATTCCCTTGAGCTTTGAGCTTTAGCCTTGGTGCTTCTTCCCCAGCGCTCGGCCAATATAAACACTTGGTTTCCCACCCGGGGTTGGTAATCGTTGCAAAATGAAAGTTTTCCTCCTGCTCTCGTTCGCACTGGCACTGGTTGTGACCGGGTGTGGCGACAGCAAGCCGGCGGCGCCTGCGAGCGGCGCGGGCAGCCCGATCACGGCCCCGGTGGATTATCTGGGCGCGCTGAACAAGGCCAAGAAATCGGCGGAAAAGACGGTCGATCTCTCGGTCATCACCACCGCGGTGAAGGCATTCAAAGAGGAGGAAGGCCGCTTCCCCTTGGAACTCACGGAACTCATGAAGCACAATTTTCTCCGCAGCATCCCGCCCGCGCCGTACGGCATGAAGATCGTTTACAATCCGACCAACGGCGAGGTCGCGGTCGTGAAGGCGACGCCCGCCCAACCTTGAGACTAGCTCCAGCGCTTCGGCCGTTGCGCCCCGAGTGGCGGACGGCCTTTCTTTTTTCCCCTTTGAACTCATGAACGAACAGATTGTCATCCTCGACTTCGGCTCCCAATACACCCAGGTCATCGCCCGGCGCGTGCGCGAGTGCCACGTGTACTCGACCATCGTCCGCTACGACACCCCGGCGGCCACCATCGCCGCGATGAATCCCAAGGGACTCATCCTCTCCGGCGGCCCGTCGAGCGTGTACGCCAAGGACGCCCCGCTGCCCGACAAGGCGATCTTCAAACTCGGCGTGCCCATCCTCGGCATCTGCTACGGCGTCCAGCTCCTCGCGCAGTTCCTCGGCGGGAAGGTCGAGAAAGGCCAGAAACGCGAATACGGCCGGGGCACGCTCACCGTCCTCGATCCCAACTGCGCCCTCTTCGAAAACCTCCCCGAGTCGCAGCAGGTGTGGAATTCGCACGGCGACAAACTCACGCGCCAGCCGAAGGATTTCGTCGTCGTCGCCACCACCGAGAACAGCGACTTCGCCGTCATTGAAAACCGCGAGCGCAAATTCTTCGGCCTCCAGTTTCATCCCGAGGTCGTCCACACGCCGCACGGCAAGGAACTGCTCGCCAACTTCGTCCACGGCGTCTGCGGCTGCGGCAAGACCTGGACCATGCGCAGCTACCTCGACCAGGCCGTCGAAGACATCCGCGCGCAGGTGGGCAAGGAACGCGTCATCCTCGGCCTCAGCGGCGGCGTGGATTCCAGCGTCGCGGCGGCGCTGCTCCACAAGGCCGTCGGCGACCAACTCACCTGCATCTTCGTCAACAACGGACTCCTGCGCGCGCGCGAGGCCGAGGTCGTGCAGGAAGTCTTCGGCCGCAACTTCAAGCTCAAGCTCCAATACGAGGACGCCTCCGCGCTGTTCCTCAAAAAACTCAAGGGCATCTCCGAACCCGAGAAGAAACGCAAAGTCATCGGCAAGACGTTCATCGATGTCTTCCAGGCCGCGACCAAACGCGCGGGCAAGGCCAAGTTCCTCGCGCAGGGCACGCTCTATCCCGATGTCATCGAATCCGTCCCCATCGCCGGCAATCCTGCCGCGCTCATCAAGAGTCATCACAATGTGGGCGGGCTGCCCAAGAACATGAAATTCCAGCTCGTCGAGCCGCTGCGCTGCCTCTTCAAGGATGAAGTCCGCGTCCTCGGTCTCGAACTCGGCCTGCCGCGCGAGATCGTCTATCGCCAGCCCTTCCCCGGCCCCGGCCTCGCCGTGCGCGTCCTCGGCGCGATCACGCCCGACAAGCTCCGCATCACCCGCGAAGCCGACGCCATCGTCGTCGAGGAAATGAAAGCGAGCGGCTGGTACTACAAAATCTGGCAGAGCTTCGCCGTGCTCCTCCCCTGCAAGAGCGTCGGCGTGATGGGTGACGAACGCACCTACGACTTCACCATCGCCATCCGCGCGGTGGAATCTCAGGACGGCATGACCGCCGACTGGGTGAAGCTCCCCTACGAACTCCTCGAGAAACTCGCCAGCCGCATCATCAACGAAGTCAAAGGCGTCAACCGCTGCGTCCTGGACATCACGAGCAAGCCGCCGGGGACGATCGAGTGGGAGTGATTTCCGCGAGCGGAGGGCACGCGGCAATCAGGCCACGTCACCGAACCCCAAAACCGAATGGGGACCGCACCCGCCCCCGGGTGCGGTTTTCCGCGCCCTCGCGGAAAGCCCGCGCGCCACAAAATGGCTCGGACTCTTGGCGCGGGCAGCTCACACGCATTTTGTAGCGCAGGCTTCCAAGCCAGCTCTATCGCGGGTTTCCAAACCCGTGGCGCGTCCGGCGAGGCCGACAACCTGCCGACTGGCAAGTCGGCGACACAGTGGGTTTGGAAACCTGCGCTACAAACGCGGGTGGCCTGTGCTTCGATGAGGTTTTGAAATATCCGGGTTAGGAGGCTCTAACCTTTTCGGCGCGGGGGCGGGGTGAGTCGGGCAGGCTGAGTTGGGTATGACGGGTGCGAATATGTCTGCGGCGCTGGGTGAGATACGGACTTGCGAGCGTGTTTCTCGAGGAATGAGGTTAGAGTCTCGTTACCTCGACTCCTACAAGGGGAGGCGGGCGGTATCTTAATCCAACCCATATTTTTCGAGCCAGGCCTGGGGCAGGGTGCCGAAGCTGAGGAGCCAGTCGTTGAATTGCTGGAGGGTCCAGCCGCGACCGAGGACGAGGCGGCGGTGGAGGCGTTCGTTTTCGAGGCGCCCGAGCCAGTAGCTCATGGGGACGCTGGGGGCGGCGGAGTACCAATTGATCTCGGCCTCGGAACGGGCGGCGGTGAAACCGAGGTGTTTTTGCAAATGCCGCGCGGCTTGTTCGTAAGAGTAGCGGCCGGTTTGCAGGCGGAGATCGACGAGGATGCGGTGGCAGCGCCAGAGGGCGTCGTGGAGTTGCTGGACGCGCAGCCACGGGGATTGGTCGATGTCGAAATCGACCATCATCTGCTCGCACCAGAGGGTCCAGCCTTCGTAGAACACGGCGTGGGCGAAGAGGCGTCGCCATTTGCGGGGATGCCGGTTGGCGGTGACGAACTGGAGGTGATGGCCGGGGTAGGCTTCGTGCGCGGAGGTGAGGCTGATGCCGAAATGTTGCTGGCGCTCGGCGAGTTTCTCGGCGGCGGTGGTTTTGGTGAGGCTCAGGTCATTGACCCAGAAGATGCCGCGCTGGCGTTGCTCGAACGCGCCGGGCTGCGAGTAAGCGGCGGTCGGGTAGAGATGCCGCATGAATTCGGGCACGGGACGGATTTGGAGTTCGTCGCCTTTCGGAAAGGTGACGGCGCGGGCGGCCTTGAAGCCGTCGGCGACGCGGGCTGTTTCGGTGCGATAAACGCCGAGGAGGTCGTCGCCGGGATTCCAGTTGGCGCGGGCGTCGTGGATGATTTGTTCGGCGGTTTTTCCGCGGCCGAATTTCGCGCACGCGGTGGCGAGGAGCGCACCGATGCGGGCGACTTCGCCTTGGGCGAGGGATTCAATTTCCGCGAGGGAATAATCGAGGCCGAGTTGGTCGCGCACGCGGCGTTGCAGGATGGCGGGACCGACGGCGAAGGAACCGGCGGGGGCGAGCGGGCGGGCGTTGACGGTGGCTTCGTAGTCGGCGAAAGCGCGGCGGGCGGCGGCGAGGGCGCGCGTGTCGGTGGGCGCGGGGGCGTGCGTTTTCAGGAAGGTCGCGAGGGCGTCAAAGAGGGAGCCGGCGCCGGCGCAGGTCTGCTGCATGGTTTTGCGCCAGACGCGCTCGGGTTGCGTGACGACGGTGGCGTCCTCGGCGAGAAGGCGGGGGAGTTCGCGGAGGAGCGAGCGGAGATTGCGAGCGGCGCGAGCGGGTTCGTCGTCGCCGCGCTGGAGTTCATGGAGGAGGACGATCAGGGCGGTCTCGGGCGCGCCAGGATAGAGATGATGGAAGCCGCGGGCGTGGTCTTCGCACTCGCGTAAGAGTTGGGCGCGGAGGGCGAGGCGGTCGAGGTGCTGTTCGTTGGAAAGCTCGCGGGGGTTGAGGGTGTCGAGCTCGGCGAGGGTTTTCTGGCGGCGCTTTTCCTGGCGTGCGACGAAAGCCGGAGTGGCGCTGCCGAGGTGGCCCTCGGCGTCGCGAATGCCGGCGTAGGCGGCGGTCACGGGATGGTCGGCGAGGTGGGCCTCGAAGTAGCGGTCGAGGAGGGTTTCGAATTGGGTGGCGGTGGGGTTC
>BJHT01000178.1 GCA_014193395.1 Verrucomicrobiota bacterium | reverse complement strand
CCAGCGACGGTCGCCCCGGCTGCTGCGAACCCGTCTAGCTGTAAGTGTTCGCCGGATCGTGATTGATCGCCTCCGTGTGCATCGACCTTACAATGCACAACTCATCCACCATCCTAGCCGTATGCGGCAGCAACTCCCCCACCCACGCCCCGCTCCGCCCGTGCTGCGCGAAACCAAACTTCGACGCCACCACCGGAAACGCCTTCTGCCCCGACGTCATCCCCGTCAACCGCTGCCCCCGCCGCACCGAATCCGGCAGCTCCGTCCCCTGCAACGCCCGCAGCCCCGGCTTGTAATCCAACAGTTCCAGATGCGACGGCCCCCCCGACTGAAACAAATAAATCACCCGCTTCGCCTTCGGTGCGAAATGCGTCAATGCCCCGCCCCCGCCCGCCGCCGCGAACCCATCCCTCCCCAACAACCCCGCCAAGGCCGCCGTCCCCACCGCCGAGCGCCCCAGAAACGCCCGCCGTGTCAGTTGCGAAACCAATTCCTGTCGTGCTTTCATAAACATCTTAGTTTGCAGCTTACTCATCTCCGGCAGGGACGCGCCGCCGCGCGTCCGTGGCCTTTCCCAACCGGCCTTCCCGAATTACCCAAGTCGATACCGAAGTAAAACTCTATCTCCATAGTCGAGGACTTACCGATACTGTGCGCATTCGGCTGCGCAACCGGACGATTCAGATACAGTGCCTGGGATGCACACCTACGACTTACCCCAACCCGGCAACGCGGCCGCCTGTTTCACCCATGCCACCATCTGCGCCTCGTCGAAATCATGCTCGTGGATGTCGATCCAGCGGCCCAGCTTGCCCGTGCCGCCGGGCGGGACCGGCCGCAGCGACGTGCCGCCGAAAAAAGTTACCTTGACGTAGTGAGTGAAGGCCTGAAAGACCAGAAACCAGCCTCGGCCCGCGATCCCGTAGAATGGCGAGTTCCACTTCACCGCTTTCCGCACGTTTGGCACGGTGCCCACGATGAGCGCGTCGAGACGCTTCCCGATGTCGCGCTTCCAGCCGGGCATCGCTGCGATGTAGGTCTGCACGGGCGCGTCGCCGTCGGCCTTGGCGATTCGTGTATTCCCGCCGGCCAGGAGTTTCGCCGGCTTGAGCTTCGTCGCAGCGGACGCCGCCGCCTTCGGCGATCCTTTGCCTTTGGTGGCTGACTTGCGCGGCTGGCTTGCCCGTGACGTGGATTTACCCACGGCCTTTCTGGAATCTGGTCTCATAAGTAGTCTGATGGGTGAGTGCGCCTGACTGAAAATCTACTAAAACCAAGCTTGGCCTGCCATCAGCTATGTGCGCTGAATTGATGCCTACTTCGACACATGCAGCAAGGAAGATTCAACCTAAGAGCCTGTTTGAAAAGCCCTTTGAGCCGCGAGGAACTGGGTTTGGAGTTCCGCGTTTACGCGGCCCGCTGGTCCACGATGCCCGAACCGCGTAAACGCGGAAGTCCAAACCGGGTTTTCAAACAGGCTCTAACACGAACCGCGCTGCGATCATCGCGCCCCCTATCTTGGCAGGCCGGTGGCAGCGCATGTTCGCGAGTTACCCCTGACGAAGGGCAGATGTGTGGTAACTCGGGACTGACTATCTCCGAGAGTGCCTCTGGAGAGGCTTTGGGCGGCCGCAGGGAGTCACTAAAAACCGGTTGGTAAAGCCCGGTTTGGAGTTCCGCGTTTACGCGGTTCGGGCGGCGTGCAACAGCCGTCTCCAAGCGGCTGCTTCAGCGTGTCGCGATGCGGAAGCCTGCGGCCTGCGCGTCGTGGTAGAACATCTTCACCGTGTCGAGCGAGTAGTCGGCGAGGTCTTTGCCCACGAGGCTCAGCTTCGCGAGGATGTCGTGGGTCACGGTGATGACGTGGCAACCGATGCTGTCGGCGTGGAAAATGTTGAGCAGCTCGCGCGGGCTGGCCCAAATAAGTTCGGCCTTGGGATTGGTTCGGAGGAGGCGCACGGCTTCGGCCATGGCGGGCAGCGGATCGCAGCCGGTGTCGGCCACGCGTCCGGCGAAGACCGAGACATAGCTGGCCACGGTTGGCGGGAGGCAGGCGAGGACGTCGCGCACCTGGTCGTTGGTCATCAGCGCGGTGACGTTGAGCTGCACGCCAGCGTCGGCGAGACGGCGGATGAGCGGCCCGGCGAATTCGCGCTTCGTATTGGTCACGGGAATTTTTACATAAACATTCGCGCCCCAGGACGCGATTTCGCGGGCTTGTTTCTCCATCTCGGCGAAGTCATCCGAGAAGACCTCGAAGGACACGGGCCGGCCGCCGATGACCTGGAGCATCTCGTGGGAGAAGGCCGCGTAATCGGTTACGCCCGCCTTGCGCATGAGCGTCGGGTTGGTGGTGAAGCCCTTGATGAGCGGGTTCGCCGCGAGGGTGGCGATGCCTTTCAAATCTGCGCCGTCGGCGAAGATTTTTACCTGGAGATCACGGATTGGTTTCATAGGAGTGCAGCAATTGGTTGGCCAAGAGTTCGTTCAGTTTTATTTCCCAAGAATGATCCGGCCCGCTTCCGCGAGCGAGTTTACGTTGAAATCCGGCGCATCCCGCAACTCTTCCGCGTAGCCATAATCCAAAAAGATCGTCCGGCAACCGGCGGCCTTGCCGGCGGAGACATCGCGCCAGCGGTCGCCGACCATGAACGAGGCACGCAAATCGATGCCCAGTTCGCGCGCCGCCCCGAGCAGCAGCCCCGGCTTGGGCTTGCGACAATTGCAGGCGTCGGCATCCGTGTGACAGCAGGTGCGGATGTCATCCAGGGGGAGCCAGGCGCAGAGTTGGTCGTGCATCGCGGTGAGCACGGCGGGGTCGAGATCACCGGTCGCGATGTCCGGCTGGTTCGTCACCACGATGCGCAGCCACCCGGCGTCGCGCAGGGCGCGGGTGGTTTCCGCCACGCCGGGCAGCAACTCCAGATCCTCCAAGCGTCGCGGCGCGTACGGTTTGCCGTCGCGCACCTCCGAGCGGGTGAGCACTCCGTCGCGGTCGAGAAAAACAGCGCGGCGCATCGCTCAGGGTTTCGGGGTCGCGAGACCCTCCCACTTGTTCGCCTGCATCAGCACGGCGGGATGCGTCACGAGACAATGCCAGACGACCGCCTGAAACGCCTCCGCGTGCGGCGTGATGGCGCTGGCATCCACGGTGGGGATCACCACGACCACGTCGCCCACCTGCTTGGTGTAACCGCCGTCGCGGCCCACGATGCCGAAGATTTTCAGCCCGCGCCGTTTTGCCTCGTCGAGGCCGCGGACGATGTTGGGGCTGACATTGCGCGCGGCGTCGCCACCGCCGACGGAAAAGACCATCACTGCGTCGCGTTCGTTGGCGCGGCTGACTTTGAGCCAACCCTCGAAAACCGTGGGCCAGCCCTCGTCGTTGGTGCGCGCGGTGAGTTCGGCGACGTTGTCGCACGGGCTGTAGGTCTCGATGCCGGCGAGTTTGCGGAAATCGTTCACCGCATGACTGCAGTTGGCCGCGCTGCCGCCGACGCCGAGAAGAAAGAGCCGGCCGCCGCGTTCGCGCAGGGCCGCGAGGTTGGTGGCGAGCACCTCGAGGAGGGCGGGGTCCAGCGCCGCAGCGATTTCGGCGACTTGTTTCAGATAGGTTTGGGAATGTGTCATGCCGCGCGGACGTTGGCAGGTGCCGAACTTTTTGCAATCAGGGGGTGAAACGAACGGCAATCCAGTCGGAGGAGAAGCGCACCCGGGGACCGCTGCCGTACCAACGACGCGGGGGCCGCAAACTTGGGTCTCAAACCGTCGGTGCGCCGGGCTGCACGCGCTGGATTTCCCGCTCGGTTTTCAGCCGCAGTTGCCCGCACGCGGCGTCGATGTCGTGGCCTTTCTCGCGGCGCAGGGTGGCGGTGACGCGCTGACGTTCGAGCGCGGCGAGAAAACTTTCCTGCACTTTCTCGGTCGGGCGCACCCAGTTCAGGCCTTCGACCTGGTTGTAAGGAATGAGATTGACCTTGGCGTGCAGGCGGCGGGCGAGGTCGGCGAGGGGTCTCGTCTGGTCGAGGTTGTCGTTGACGCCGGCGATGAGGATGTACTCCAGCGTGATCATCCTGGCCTTGCGTTCCTGATAATACTCGCAGGCGGCGATGAGTTCCTGGAGCGGATACTTGCGGTTCACCGGCATGATTTTCTCGCGGACTTCGTCGGTCGCGCCGTGCAGAGAGATGGCGAGGCGAAACTGGAGCGGATGATCGGCGAGCTTGCGAATCTGCGGCGCGAGGCCGCTGGTCGAGATGGTGATCTTGCGCGCGCCGAGGTTGCCACCCCACGGCGCGTTCAGGCGGGTCAACGCCTTGATGAGATTGTCGTAATTGGCCAGCGGCTCGCCCATGCCCATGATGACGAGGTTGTTGATGAGGCGGCTGTCGGTGCCGGCCGGCTTGGCGGAAAGCGCGGCTGTGGCGGGGATGGACTCCGTCGTGGTGGCCGGGGCCGTCGGCGCATCAGCGGCCATGCTCCGCTCGACGGCGAGGACTTGCTCGATGATTTCATGAACGCCGAGGTTGCGCTTCCAGCCGTCGAGTCCGCTCGCACAGAACTTGCAGCCATACGCGCAGCCCACCTGCGTCGAGACGCAGAGCGTGTGACGGTCGCTGGCTTCGCCGTAAAGCGCGGGATTGGCGGGGATGAGTACGCTCTCGACCATCGCGTGGTCCGCGAGCCGCCAGAGAAACTTCTGGGTCGTGTCGCGCGCGCCCTGCTTCTTCACCAACGCCAGGGTGTGCAGGCGGAAGGTGTCACGCAGGCGATCGCGCAGGGGCTTGGGCAGATTGGTCATCGCGTCCCACGACGTCACGCGCCGCCGGTAGAGCCACGCCAACACTTGGTCGGCGCGATAAGTCGGTTGCTGCCATTCCTGGAGGCGCGCCACGAGTTCGTCGCGGCTCAATGATTTGATGTCCGGTAAATCCACCGGCGGACCATACGGAAGCAGGCGGGAAGCGCCAGCGAGGATGGAAGAGGCGTGAGGCATATATCGTAATTCGTGACCCGTGATGCGGGAGGTGTGGTTTTGTCAAATTGAAGGTGGGTTGGGCTGGAATGCCCTTGCTGCGCTGTCGGGCGGGTGGATGTTGGGTATGGAATGAAAACAACGCCAAAGCAATTCCCCCCGACTTGCGACGCGTTTTGGAAACGGGTTCCAGGCCGTTGGCTTCCATGGCTCAAAGTGACGCTGCTGGCCGCACTGGCGCTGTGGAACGTGGGCTGCGCCAACATGTTCACCAGCGGTCACGTCACCACCAAGACTCCGTGGACGACCTTCGCCGACGCCAAGGGCGCGTATGACCGCGTTGAGCCGGGCAAGACCACGCTGGCCGAGCTCCAGGGTCTGGGCTTCGATCCCTTCGTCAGCCAGAACCTCAAGGTCCTGACCTACCTTGATGTGCTCAACCGCTTCGTCCCGAACAACTCGGTGCGGATTCAGGACCTGCCCGCGCCGGTGCAAGCCTTCCTGGCCGCGCAGGACAAGTCGCTTGCGTATGAACTCGATGCGACGGTGACGCGCAGTCAGCGCTACGGAAACCTGTTCCTCGACATCTTCGCCTTCAACCGCAAGACCCACGAGACGGGCTGGAATTTCAAGGCCCTCTTTCTGATCAATGATGGTCGGGTGATCTACAAGCTCTGGGCCGGACAGCCAGTCATCGACCGCTACGAGCAGAAGAAAAAGCCGCTCGGCCCGCTGCAAGAGGTGGACCTGAACATTCCCGTCCCGTTGGTTCGGTGAGGCTGGGCGTTTGCGGGAGCCGCACCCAGGGCAGGGCCGATGCGTCCAAGTGAGCGAGGTGGGTGTCGTTGGTTGCCCGGATTACGTAGCGTCCGCCAACTGGCCCGGTCATTTCACCCATTGGCCTCCATAAGCAGTGCGTGTAGCTTGCATCATGAAAACTCTACCTATCGTAACTTTCAACGAGCTGGCCCGGGCTCAACAACTGCAACATCAACTCGAACGGTCAGGCATCCCCGCCCGCATTCACGATGAAACGAAACTCGAACGGTTCTGGTTCATGTGCGAACCGCTCGCGGCCGTTCACGTCGAGGTCCAGAAGAGCGACTATCTGCGGGCGCAGCGGATGATCGAGGAATCTACCGACATGCGTGCAACGATGGCGGCGGCGGTACGCTGTCCGGAATGTCGTTCGCCGCGCGTCGAGTTCCCGCAGATCACCCGGAAGTTCATAACGCCGGTGATCCAGGTGGCGCTCATGGCCGTGCATGCGATTCCGCGCGAGTACTACTGCCTGGACTGCCATTACACCTGGCCCAAGGTAAAACCCGTGAGGCCCGAACTCGACACGCTGGGCTGGCCGCTGGCCTCCAAATTCTGGCATCCGGAACGGCATCACAGTCCGCCGAGTTGAGCCGGTCCCGCCGCCGTTCGTTCGCAGCCTCCGCCTCACCGCGTCCTCGCGTGCCCGTCGTCGGTCACGGGTCCGGACCACGGCGTGGAGGATTGCGGGCCGCCGGTCTGGCGGCGCTTGGGATCGTGCGCGCGGGCGACGAGGCGAGTCTCGGGGCGGAGCGGAATCGGGCCGGTGTAAACCACCGCGTTGGTGCGGATCGCGCCCTGCGGCAGCCGCGGATCGGTGCCGTCCACGGTGAAATAAATGGTGGCATTGGTGTGGGCCGCAAGCGCGATGACGGGCGTGCCGGCGGGGCCGGTTTCGCGCGCGAGGCGCGGAGGCTGGGTGAGCTGGCGGTCGATAAACTCCACACGGTTGGAGAGCCAGTTTTTCATGTGATTGATCTCGCCCTGATACGAGCCGCCGCGCGGATGCAGGCCCCAGCGCTTGACCTCGCGCGGTTGGGCTTCGCGCAGTTCGTCGGTGAGGCGGTCGATGAGTCCGTGGATGTGCTTCAGCGAGAACTGCGCGCCGCGCAATTCCTGCCAGCGATCCACCCAGAGTTGCCAGAAATCCGGATCGCTGAAGAGCCGCGGCCACCACGCGTAACCGAAGAACGGCCCCGTGTTCCAGTTGCGCGGATCGGCATCGCGTCCGTCGGTCGAGCCGAGCGCGCGGTCGAAATCCCAGTGCGGACCAAACGTAATCTTGCCGTTGCGCGGCTTGTGGAAATAGGTGCTCAAGGCCATGGAATCCACGTTGCCCGTGAGCACTTCCAACACATGGAAATCAATCGCGGCGGAGACATCGAAATAGGCGCGGTAGCCGACGACGGGATCTTTCCAGTTCGGGCCGTTGAGCGCGCGGACGAAGTCATTGAAGTATGTGTTGAGATACTTCAATTGCGGCGCGCGTTGGGGCAGCCGGAGCGTTTGTTCCTTGGGTTCGACGTGGACCATGCCGCCGCCACCGGCGCCGAAGCCAGATTCGCCCGGACCGGTGCGATCAAATTTCAAAACGTAGCCACCGGTCACCTCGGGCGTTTGCAGATCGGTGGCGCGCACGGGCGCAATGTCGATGCGGTGTTTGCCAATCTTGATCTTCTCCTCGAGCACGTAGATGCCGTTGTAGTGCGTCTCTTTCACCGCGCCCGCGCTCTTCACGAGATACACCTCCACGAAGCGTGTGCGTGACGAGTAGCGGCCCATGTCGCGGCTCAGCTGATGCGCGAAGGGATTGTGAATCATGATCGGGTCGAAGCCGTTCGGCGCGTAGAGCACCCAGTCCGATTCCGCTGGCAGTCCGACGGGCGCGAGGTGGTGCTCCTGGTTGAACTCATCGAGAAACTGCATCGCAAAGCTCGCCTGCGGCATCCCCATCGACGACGAACCGCGCATGTGAAAGCCGCCACGCGTGACCAGCGTGGGTGGGTTCGTGAGCGAAGTTCGGCCCTTCACCGGCTCGAAAAATGACAACTGCGCAAAAATGCTGCGCGCCGAAACCGGCGTATCGCGCCCGAGCGTGTCCATCACCAGCACCGGCAGCGTCGAGGTGAAGCTCGCGACGTTGGTACTCAAGAGCAGATACGCCTCGCTGCGCACCGGGCCGGGAAGCTGGCCGTCGCGATAAGCCCGCGCCCGGACGTAGGCTGTGTTGGTGATGACGAGCGGCACGGCGAACTCGGGCGAGGCGCGCGTTGGCAGCCTGCCATCGAGCGTGTAGCGGATCACCGCGCCGCCCGGCGTGTTCGTGAGTGTCAACGTGAAAGGGGCGGTAAAGGTGCCGCCCGGTCGCGAGAACCGCACTTCCGGCGCGAAGCCGGGACCGCTGCTGGCATTGGGTTTGCCCGGCGTCGGCTTGGCAAAATGGCCGCGCAGCGCCGGCTCGCCGCGTACGCGCCCGTCCGAGACATCCGGCTTCTGCGGGAGCGGGGGGAATTCCGAAACAATCTGTTTCGCAGGATTCACCAGCGCGAGAAAACTGCCCTGCGGATCGAGGCGAAAATTCGCGTGCAGATGAACGAGGTTGGTGGCGCGGTTTTTCGCCGATGCGAACACAACCAGATATTTGTCCGGCAACAGGACCACGCCGGGGATGCGCCACTTCGCCAGGTTGGTGGCGCTATCCGTCAGAAACCAACCGCCGAGATTCACCGGCGTCGTGCCGCCGTTGTGCAGCTCAATCCAGCCCGAACGCTCGCCATCCTCGTCCAGCAAACCCTGCCGATTGTCTGCCAAAAACTCGGAGAGATAGACCGTATCAAACCGCTCGGCGGCCCGTGCCGGAGCGGGTGAAATGGCCGCCGACCACAGCAGCACGAGCGCGAAAGCGGAGCGCAAAAGGTTCATTGCGGACGCAGGGTAGGGGAGCCTGTCGCGTCCGTCGAGCGGTGCCTGTCGCGGGCCAGATTCCCAGTTTCCCACGGCCGATTTCATGTCGCGTATGAAACATGAACTTGGCTCTGGAGTTTGGGCGTTTTTCGCTGAACTCGCGCCGCTTCGGCGGCACTGCCAAGAGCGGCCGGAATGGTCGCGGCACCGATTGTCCGTGCCGCTGGCCGGGCGCTCATGGTGGCGTCCCTCCGGCACATGCCGGGCATCCAGCAGCATCGCGATGCTCGGGGACCGGCCGGCCACACCAAACTGCGCCGGTCCCGCGGCACGAAACCGCGACGCCCCATTGTTACCGCTTCCACTCCGCCTGCGCCGCCGGCAGCCACCCGCGAATCTGCTGGATGCGCGTTTCATCCAGCGGATGCGTCCGCAAAAACCACGGCGTGCCGCCGCCGCCATGGCTCGCGTTGTAGGCGGCAAACCGCTGCCAGAAACCCACCGCCTCCGCCGGGTCATAGCCCGCCCGCGCCATATACCGCAGCCCGATCTGATCCGCCTCCGACTCCTGCGCGCGGCTGTGCGGCAGCGTCCGTCCCAGTTGCGTCCCCAAGCCGTAGGCCGCTGTCGTCAGCGCCTGCACCTGCGGATTCGCCGACGACATCGCCACCCCGAGCAACTGTCCGCCAGTCTGAATCATCATTCCCTCACTCACCCGTTCCGCCCCGTGCCGCGCCACCGCGTGCGCCACCTCATGTCCGATGACCGTCGCCAACCCCGCCTCATCCTTGGTGATCGGCAGGATGCCCGTGTAAATCCCGACCTTCCCGCCCGGCAGACAGAACGCATTCGCATCCTTGCTCTCGAACACCACGAACTCCCACTGCGCCCCCGGCAAATCCGCCACCGCCGCAATGCGTTTGCCCACGCGCTGCACCATGTCATTCAGCTTGGGATCGCGATTGATCGGCACACTACTCTTGGTCTGTTGAAAGCTGTTGAAACCGAGCTGTGTCTCCTGACTCGCCGAGAGCAGATTCAACTGGCGGCGGCCTGTAATCGGTACCGTTGCGCAGCCCAGCCACGCCAGTTGAGTTACGAGCAGGAGTAAGAAGAGCGAACGTTGGATTTTCATGGCCGGACTACAGCAGCGACGCTCAGCCATGACAAGCCGGCATTTCCA
Organism: Verrucomicrobiota bacterium; assembly: GCA_014193395.1. Taxonomy (GTDB): domain Bacteria; phylum Verrucomicrobiota; class Verrucomicrobiia; order Limisphaerales; family BJHT01; genus BJHT01. The sequence goes on along the minus strand of BJHT01000178.1, from coordinate 4,145 downwards.
ATGCCGCCATATTGGATGGCGACGCAATTGCTTTCCGCGATTCCCCATCTCATTAGCACCCGGCTGCGTTTCTTCCGACCACCTCTGTGACGGGTAGCCGCCGAGGTGACAAGGCGCAGTTGCCTCACCGATACGGCGCGGAAATCCGCCTTCTCAGGTCGCCGGCAGGAGTCGCCCCCCGGCAGACACCCGAAATGTCTTGTCGCCACCCCACCCCTTAAGCTACCCACTCACCCGTAATCCAAACCGACAGCGAGGTGCGTTCTCCCTCCGTGACCCGTGAATGCCAACCAACTCACTCGTGCAGCCAACGGATTCCGCCGCCGCTCCCATCCGCTGCGTCGTCGTGGACTGTCTCGGGCGAGTGACTGGCAGACTCCCGTCCCGCAGCCTCCCGCGCTTTCGGCAACCTGATCCCCAATCCAAAACTACCATCTAATTCAAACCTATGTCCGCTCAAGGAGTCTCCCTACATATCGGCCTCAACCAAGTTGACCCCGTCCATTACCAAGGCTGGGACGGCCTTCTCGCCGCGTGCGAGTTCGACGCCAATGACATGCAGGCCATCGCCACCAAGCAAGGCTTCCAAACCAACAAGCTGCTCACCTCTCAGGCCACTGCCGCCAATGTCATGGCGGCCATTGAAACTGCCGCCAAGTCTCTCAAATCCGGCGATCTCTTCCTCATCACCTACTCCGGCCACGGTGGTCAGGTCCCCGACACCAACAAGGACGAGAAAGACCGCAAGGATGAGACCTGGGTTCTCTACGACCGTCAGTTGGTGGACGACGAACTCTATCAACTGTGGGGCAAATTCAAGAGCGGCGTGCGCATCCTCGCCCTCTCCGACAGTTGCCATAGCGGCAGTGTCACCCGCGCCCTCCCGGCCGCGCTTGGCGGCCCGCGTCAACGCCTGCTCCCGCCCGACGTTGCGCTTCGCACCTACAAGGCCAACAAGAAAGCCTATGACACCATTCAAAAAGCCGTCGGCCCCGCCGAACTCGCCAAGCTCCGTGCCAGCGTCCTCCTCATCTCCGGCTGCCAGGACAACCAGACCTCCGCCGATGGCGACCGCAACGGACTTTTCACCGAGACCCTGCGCAAAGTGTGGGCCAATGGAAAATACGCCGGTGGCCATAAACTCTTCCGCGACAAAATCGCCCGCCTCATGCCGCCTTATCAATGTCCAAACTATTACGTCGTCGGCGCCGCCAATCCCGCCTTCGAAAGCCAAAAACCCTTCAGAATCTGACCTGGCAATGCCGCGCCCGCGGGGTGGAACGGCCTGCCAACCCGTTCCACCGCTCCGCCCCAAACAGCTACCCGTTATAACTTTCTGCCAACAACTCCCACCCCTGTTTTCCCTCCTCCAATTCTTCATAAACGCTAGCGATTGGCGACCAGCGACTAATCACTAATTACTAATCACTAATTACTATTTGCCGCTCACTAGTTACTCCCCTGTTGCGTTATGCAACTCCGCGTCGCCACCTTCAACGCCAACAATCTCTACCGCCGCGCCACCGTCCTTGATCTCGAAGGCTTCTCCGCCGAAGCCCGCGCGGTGCTGAACGACTTGCTCGAGCTGAACACCCTGCTCGGGCTACCAACCTACGACCCACCGACCCGGGCGCGCCTGATTACCCTCCTCGAGAAATACGGATTCCACACCCGCGAGGAAAACCCGTGGTTCGACCTCATCGAGGCCCGGGGCAGTCTCTACACCGTCAAGAAGACCGGCGAACTGACCATCACCGCGGCGGGCCGCGATGCCTGGCATGGGTGGATTGAACTGCGCAAGGAACTCGTCACCGCCACCAGCACCGCCAACACCGCGCGCGTTCTTGCCGCCGGCAACGCCGATGTGGTCTGCCTCGTCGAAATCGAGGACCGCACGACCCTCGTACGCTTCAACGACGATTTACTCCGCCAGGAGAAAACCCGCTACCCGCACTGTTTGCTGGTCGATGGCAATGACCCGCGCGGCATCGATGTGGGCATCTTCAGCCGCCTCGAAATCCGCTCCATCCGCAGTCATGTGGATGACACCTACACCGGAGTGGACAAGCGACAGTACCCGGTCTTCAGCCGCGACTGCGCCGAATACGAACTCGCCCTCCCTGACAACCGTACCCTCTGGCTCCTCTGCAACCATTGCAAAAGCCAGGGTTACGGATCCCAGGAAGACAACGACCGCAAACGCAAGAAGCAGGCCGACCGGGTCCGGGAGATAGTCAGCCGCTTCAACCTTGCCAAAGACCTGGTCATTGTCGCCGGAGACTTCAATGACACGGCAGATAACCCGCCCATCCATCCTTTGAAAAACCTTCTCGCCACGCCGAATCTCCGCGACGTCCTCAACTCACCCAAGTTCAGCGGACCGCGCTGGACCTTCCAAACCGGTACGCAGCAGCTCGACTATCTCCTCTGCTCGAAACCCCTCTTCGCCAGCGTCCAGTCCGTCGGCATCGAGCGCCGCGGCATCTATCACGCCACGAGCTACGGTGGTCAGTTCCCCCATTTCCCCGAAGTCACCAGCCCCGCCAGCCAGGCGTCCGACCACGCCGCCGTCTGGGCCGACTTTACGCTCTGACCGACCCACCTGCGGCAGCCGCGAACCAACCGCGGCCTTCACGCGGCGGCGCTGACCGCACGTCGCCCCACGGCCGCACCCATCCGGAGCACCGGGCACTGAATCGGCATGAATGCCGTGCTACATCGGCTTTTGCTTGGTCTGTCCGGGCCTTGCCGTTCGCCACCAACTTCGTGACGCACCGGCCCAGTCCTCGCACGCGAGGAATCTGGTCTGACCACCATTCACCCATCGTCCCGTCACCCATGACCGCCGGCGCTCTGCTCCGCGAAACTCCGCTCGCCGCCGCGCTTGTATCGGCGAAATGGCTTTGCTAGCCTCGCGGTCAGTAAATCGAGCGCCCCGCGGTCGTACAGCCCGGTTCGCTCACAACAAACGCAAAAACATTATGGCCCACGAACTCGCTCCGCTTCCTTACGCTCACGATGCCCTGGAACCTTTCATCGACAAGCAGACGATGGAGATTCACCACGGCAAACATCACAATGCCTATGTCACCAACTTGAACAAGGCCATCGCCGGCAATGCCGCGCTCGAGGGCAAATCGCTCGACGCCTTGATCGCCGATCTCGCGTCGGTGCCGGACACCATCCGCGGTCCCGTGCGCAATAACGGCGGCGGGCATTGGAATCACACGTTCTTCTGGCGGATCATGGGGCCGAAGGCGGGCGGCGCGCCCACCGGAAAGCTAGGGACGGACATCGCAGCGGCGTTCGGCAGCTTCGATGCGTTCAAGGAAAAATTTGAGGCGGCGGGCCTCGGTCGCTTCGGCAGCGGCTGGGCGTGGCTGCTCAAGAGCAAGGACGGCAAGCTCGAGATTGCCTCGACCCCGAACCAGGACAATCCGCTGATGGGCAAGGCGATCGCCGGTTGCGAAGGCACGCCGCTGCTGGGCTGCGACGTGTGGGAACACGCCTACTATCTCAAGTATCAGAACCGCCGCGCGGACTATCTCAAGGCGTGGTGGAGCGTGGTCAACTGGGCGGAAGTGGCGAAGAGCTACTGAGCGACGGCGCACGCGGAGTTCTCCACGAACGCTGAAACAACCGAGGCACGCGGGTTTTCCCGCGTGCCTTTTTTCGTGCCGATCGTTGTTCGCGGCGGAATCTTCCGCGCCAACAGCCGCAGCCCGTTCGACAACCACATCTGCCGCCGCCGCTGTCATTCCAACCTCGGATCGCAGCGTGGCGGGTTCCAATCGCCGCCGCCGAGCAGGCACCGAAGGAGGGGCACCAGGGAATTCAACGCTTCCGTCTCTCGGCGGGCGCTTCGATTCTGGGCCGATCGCCGCTCCGCTGAGAATGTGGCATCGCCACTCGGCGTAGTTTCATCCCCGGTCAAGTGCCGCCGGGCAGCCCACGGCCCGGCATGGCGGGCACTCCGCAAAACATGGCCCCGATGTGAGAGGGGAAAAGGAAGGAGGTTTGGTGGCTAGAGCCGGAATCGAACCGGCGACACGAGGATTTTCAGTCCTCTGCTCTACCAACTGAGCTATCTAGCCATCCTCAGGTTGCTCCCGGACAACCCCGGGCGAACGCGAGCAGTATGTCGC
>BJHT01000177.1 GCA_014193395.1 Verrucomicrobiota bacterium | reverse complement strand
GGAGGACTCCTTCGTCATCCGGGAGGGCTCCTTTGTCGTCCGGGAGGGCTCCTTTGTCGTCCGGGAGGGTTCCTTCGTCATCCGGGAGGGCTCCTTTGTCGTCCGGGAGGGTTCCTCTGCCGTCCGGGAGGTGTCCCTTTTGGTTCGGGAACCCTCCCTTTTGATCGGGGAAGTCTCCCTTGTGGCCGGGGAAACCGCTCTTTTCACCGGCGACACGTCCATCGGCCGGAGCGCGGGCTTCAGCCCGCTTCACCGCATGGTCGCCCGCAGCGTCCAAATTCTCCAAGCCCTCACTTCCCTCCCCATCCTGAAGCGGCGTGAACGCCGCGCTTGCCGTCATCGCCGCATCGCCGCATACCTTCCCGGCAGCTTGGTAGGGCGCGTCTGTCCCCAGCGCGCCGCTGAACCGTGCGCCCCCCCCCACCGGCGCGGTGAGGACACCGCGCCCTACCTGTCACTGGTCGCCAACCTAACCCTCATCTCGCCATGCCCTTTTCATACCAATGTTCCGACTGCAAATGCCTGATTGCCCTGGGCAGTTATCACTCCGTGACTGGCCAGGCGGTGGGTCTCTACTGCCGTCATTGCGGCACTTACCACCGGCTCGAGGAAACCATCCAACAATACTTTGAAGCTTGGTCGGCGGAAAAGAACACCGCCAAAAAATCCTACCACCTTATCGGTCCGAAGAGTGACCGTCTGATTACGTTGACACCAGGCGAGGCCGCTCCCCTCATCTCCTGCGAGAATTGCAAAGCCGAAGGTCCATTCGGCCCGTCCGGCCCCATCACCGACGAAGATCCGCGCGGCATCTGCCCCCGCTGCAAACAGGCAACGATGAAACGGAGCGGCGAGTGGATAACCTGAACCGCTTATCGTGACCACCAGGCATAACGAACCAATGAAGCCGAAGCCGAACAACCCGCCGCTCCCTGCCGCAAGGCAACTGGCTGTTCCGCAGTTGGCCTCGCGTCCACCCCATCCGCCCGGAGCCGCGCCGCGGCAGGCCCGTAGCCGCCGACGTGAGGAGGCGGATTTCCCCGCATTTCGCGTGCTTTCCATCCGCCTCCTCGCGTCGGCGGCTACGTTTTCACCCCGTATGTTCCGCCCGCTTCACCACGCGCCCATCCCCAGCGTCCAGCATTTCCTTAGCTGCCTGGTAGGGCACCTCTGTCCTCAGCGCGCCGCTGAACCGTGCGAACGCTCCATCGGCGCGGTGAGGACACCGCGCCCTACCGGCCACTGGTTATTCAGCGTCATGAATTTCCTCGCGCCCTCCGGTTTTCCCGCCCGCCCCCTCACCCTAGCCCTCTCCCCTCCGCGGGGCGAGGGGACCGGCTTGGCGTGGGTGAGCGACCTCTGGAATTCCGCCAACGCGCCCGCCCCTTCCCCCTCTCCCATCCGATGGGAGAGGGCCGGGGTGAGGGTGAGCGGCGACGCAGGTGGGAGCCTGATTTTCTCAAGCCGCTCCCGGCGGCTGGAGCAGCCGCCGGGGCAGGTCACGGTGCCCGTGCATGGCCCGCCGGAGGACGACGTCGTCACCGGTGATTTCGTAGAACAGGACGTGTTTGTGAAAGGGACGCGCGACGACAAAGAAGCGCCAGTCGCGGAGGCGTGGATGGGTGAACCGACCCGGAGGTCCAAGCCGGGGATGGTGCCCAAGCAGCCGGCTGGCGGCCGCAACGGCGTCCAAGTAACGATCGGCCACGTCGCCGGGGGCGTGGTCGAGATACCATTGAAACTGCCGCTCGATGTCGGCGATGAAAGCGTCCGTTTTGCGGACGTTCATGCCGTGGCCGGGCGGCGGTCGCGCGCGCGGGTGCGAATGGCTTGGAAGTCGGCGTCGGTCAGCGGGGTCGTCGGCTGGTCAGCCGATTCCAACAGCCAGGCTTCCAGCTCGGGAGTTACGGGGAAAGGCTGGCGCTGCTGGTCGCGCACGGAGCGGAGGACGTCGTTGACGAGTTGGGCGGGCTCGGCGCAGGTTCCAGCAGCCATCTGTTCCCGCACGAAATCTTCCACGTCTCTGGCGAGGTCAACAGTCATGGCAAAAGTGTTCGGCGGCAGAACGGCACTGTCAAGCCGGAGCGGGGCCTTCATACGCTGCTCCCTAGCGCGGTCTCGGCACCAGTTTTCGCAACGATTGACAACAAACATAATACCCACGTCAACCTCGAGAAATTTATGAAAACATCCAAGCAACTGCTCTCCCCGCTCGCGCTCGCACTGGCCGCGCTGGCATTCACCCCGTCGCTCCGCGCCGACGGCATCCCGGAGCCGGGGATCATCTACTACGGCGCGATCACGAACTCGGCCAACGCGAACGCCCGCCTGACGAACTCGGCGAGCGTGCTGACGTGGCGGGTGCAGGATCCCGGCGGGACGGCGCTGGCGATTGTGACGCCGGTGCAGAATATCAACAACCAGTTCTCCTACCGGTTCCGGGTGCCGTTTGAATCGGTGGTGGGCGGGAACGTGGCGTCAGCATCGGCGTTTGCGCTGCCGGCGGCGGGGACGAGTTATCAGAACGCGGTGGTTCAGGATCTCACGGTCGGGGGCATAACCTACCCGGCGAGCATCGTCGGCCTGGGCAATCTGACGACGACGCACAGCGCGGCGACGCGCGGACAGGTGCGGGAGGTGAACCTGACGGTGAACTCGGTCGCGGCGCAGTCCTACACGGGCGGCGGCGGATCGCAGGGCGGGCGGACGAATCTGGTCGCGCAATCCGTGGGGACGCGGGTGGGATTTCAGTTCACCGCGCTGGGGCCGCATCCGGACGGCGGGTATTACATGGAGTGGATGGGAGCGCCGACGAACCGGACGTATTACCTGCTGCGGACGCAGGAGATCGCGGCGACGGAGAACCAATTGGAAGTGGTGCGGGCATTCCAACCGGGCGGCCTCCCGGTGACGGCATTCTGGGATACGAATGTGGTGAATACGGTGACTTACTTTTACCGGCTGATTGCGCCGTAATCCGCGCGAATAATCCGGGGACACGATGAGTGGCAAACTGACAACGAGCGTGAGACGACTGGCGGGCATCGGACTGGTGCTGGCGGCCGGTTGGCTGGGCGCTTCGTGCGGCGTGCTGGCGCAAGGTTTGCAGGAGCCGGGGGTGGTGCTCTACGGGTCGGTGACCAACGCGGCCACCGGAGCGGCCATCACGAGCGGAACGGTGACGTGGCGGTTTGCGGCGGGCACCAACGTGGCCACTGCGACCGGAACGGTGAGCAATGTAAACGGGCAGTTCCTGTATGTGGTTGAGATGCCCTTCGAGACAGTGCTCGCGGGGATGATGTTGTCCTCGAATACGCTGGTGTTTCCAACGACGAGCACGACGTATGGCTGCACGGTGAACCTGGACGGAACCAACGTGACGATCCTGACGGCGAGCGGCACGAACCTGACGGTGGCGCTGGCGGACCGGGGGAAGCAGGTGCGGATGAATTTGCAGTTCACACCCGCCGGAACGCCGGAGACTTACGAGACCTGGTCCACGCGGTTCTTTGGAGTTCCGAATGCGAACCCGAACACGGATCTCGACGGGGATGGGCGAACGAATTTACAGGAATATCAGGAGGGTTCCAACCCGACCGACGCGACTTCTCTCGTGCGCAACTTGATAGTGACGACGGGCGGCGGCGGCAGCCAAGTGACCCAGGTGCCAAACCAAGCCAGATACCTCAATGGCTCGACGGTGACACTGATGCCCACACCGCAGGCGGGCTACTTCTTCCTCGCCTGGACGGGGACGAGCAACACACTGGCGAACCCGCTGGCACTGGTGATGATCCGCGACTTCACCCAGATGGCAAATTTCAGCCCGTTGAGCAACGCGTTGGCCATGGTGACCACCCAAACAATTACCGAACTGACCCTCCTGACAGTGACGAACCGCGCCACGAACGTGACTGCGCCGACCCTGCGCTTTGCACTGGGCACCGGCGCGCCCACGGGTGCCGTGCTGAATGCCACCAACGGTGTATTGACCTGGACACCCAGCGAAATCCAGGGGCCCACCACGAACGTGTTTTTGGTGCTGGTGTTCGATACCAATCAACCCACGGCTTTCGCGACGAACCGGTTCACGGTGGTGGTCAACGAGGCGCCCACCGCGCCAGTGTTATATGGGACGGGAAACTTTACGAATCAAGTGGGGCAATTGTTTGCGCTGGCTCTACAATTCAACGATCCGGATCGGCCGACGAACCGATTGACGTTTAGCCTGACAAGTGGGCCGTTGGGAATGACGGTGGATGGGGGCACGGGGATGATAAGGTGGACTCCCTCGGCGTCGCAGGTTGGGACCAATCGGATCGCGGTGCGGGTGACGGACGATGGGGTGCCACCGCAGTTCAACGAGAAGTCGTTCCTGGTCGTGGTGCCGACGGCGACTCTGGCACCCAATGCGTCACCGGTGTTGTTTGGTCCCGGCAACCATTCCAATCAGGTTGGGCAGTCGTTTGCGCTCACCCTGCGGGCGGCCGATCCGGATGGGCCGACGAACCGGCTGACGTTCAGCGTGTCGAATGCGCCGTCGGGGATGACGGTGGATGGGCCGTCAGGGATGATACGGTGGACCCCGACGACGTCCCACGTCGGGACCAACCGGATCGTGGCGCGGGTGACGGACGACGGCGTGCCGCCGCTGTTCAACGAGAAGTCATTCCTTGTGGTGGTCATGCCGAACACCGCCCCCGTGCTGGCCGTGCAAACCAACCGGACACTGGGGGAACTGACCACGCTGGTGGTGACCAACACGGCGACGGATGCGGATTTTCCGACCAATACGCTGACCTATCAGTTGTTGAGCCCGCCGACGGGCGCAACCATTGATACCAACGGCATCATCCGATGGACGCCCACCGAGGCGCAGGGGCCGAGCACAAACATCATTATCACCAAGGTCACGGACAATGGCGTGCCCGCCCTGAGCGCCACCAACCAGTTCACGGTCATTGTTACCGAGGTAAATAACGCGCCGGTATTATTTGGCGTGGGAAACTTCACGAACGCAGCCGGGAAATTGTTCACAGTGCAACTGCGAGCGACGGATGTGGACCTGCCAACCAACACGCTGAGCTACAGTCTGCCCAGTGCTCCAACCGGTATGACGGTGGACACAAACACGGGAATCATACGGTGGACGCCGACGTCCGCGCAACTGGGGACCAATCGCTACACGGTGAGGGTGACGGACAACGGCGTGCCACCGCTCTTCAACGAGAAATCACTCCTCGTGGTGGTCATGCCGAACAACGCTCCAGTGCTTTTCGGTACGGGGAATTTTACAAATTCGGTGGGCCAACTACTGACCGTCAACCTGGTAGGTCGGGATTACGACCTACCCACGAATACGCTAACTTACAGCCTCACGAGTTTTCCCGTCGGCATGACAGTGGACGCGGCAACCGGAATCCTCCGCTGGACACCGACGGCGACACAAGTTGGCACCAACCGGATCGTGGCGCGGGTGACGGACGACGGTGTGCCGCCGCTGTTCAACGAGAAGTCATTCCTCGTGGTTGTCGTGCCGAACAGCGCTCCAGTGCTCTACGGCACGGGGAACTTCACGAACACGGTTGGTCAACCGCTGACCGTGAACCTAGTAGGTCGGGATTACGACGTGCCCGCCAACACGCTGACCTACAGCCTCACGAGCTTTCCCGCCGGCATGACAGTGGACCCGGTAACCGGGATAATTCGCTGGATCCCGACGGCAGCTCAGGCTGGCACCAACCGGATCGTGGCACGGGTCACGGACAACGGTGTGCCGCCGCTCTTCAACGAGAAGTCGTTCTTGGTAGTGGTCATGCCGAACACAGCCCCCGTGCTGGCCGCGCAAACCAACCGGACGCTGGTGGAACTGACCACGCTGGTGGTCACCAACGCGGCGACGGATGCGGATTTTCCGACAAATGCGCTGACCTATCAATTGTTGAGTCCGCCGACGGGTGCAAGCATTGATACCAACGGCGTCATCCGGTGGACGCCCACGGAGGCGCAGGGGCCGAGCACGAACCTGATCATTACCAAAGTCACGGACAACGGCGTGCCGGCCCTGAGCGCCACCAATCAGTTCACGGTGATTGTGACGGAGGTCAACAGCGCCCCAGTGCTCTTCGGCACGGGAAACTTCACGAACACAGTCGGCCAACAATTGACCGTTAACTTGGTGGGCCGGGATTACGATGTGCCCACCAACACACTGACCTACAGCCTGTCCAGTTTTCCCGCCGAAATGACTGTCGATCCGGTAACCGGGATAATTCGCTGGATCCCGACGGCAGCTCAGGCTGGCACCAACCGGATCGTGGCGCGGGTTACGGACAACGGCGTGTCGCCGCTGTTCAACGAGAAATCGTTTGTGGTCGTAGTTCCCTCGGTGAACACACCTCCGGTTCTTTATGGCACGGGGAACTTCACGAACACGGTCGGCCAGTTATTGACGGTTAACTTGGTGGGCCGGGATTACGATGTGCCCACCAACACACTGACCTACAGTCTGTCCAGTTTTCCCGCCGGAATGACTGTCGATCCGGTAACCGGGATAATTCGGTGGATTCCAACGGCGGCACAGGCTGGGACCAATCGGATCGTGGCTCGGGTGACCGACAATGGCGTCCCGCCGTTCTCCAATGAGAAGTCGTTCTTGGTGGTGGTGGCACCGAATACGGCCCCGACGCTGCCTGCGCAAACCAATCGGATGCTGGCGGAACTGACGTTGCTGGTGGTGACCAACACGGCCACGGACGCGGACTTTCCAACCAACCTCCTGACCTACACGCTGCTGACCGCGCCGACGGGCGCGACGATCGACACCAATGGCGTCATCCGCTGGACGCCCACGGAAGCGCAGGGACCGAGCACCAATATCATCATTACCACGGTCACCGACAACGGCGTGCCGGTGTTGAGCGCGACCAATCAATTCACGGTGATCGTGACCGAGGCGAACGCCGCCCCGGTGCTGATCGGTGCGGGGAATATTACCAACCAAGTCGGCCAGTTGTTCACCTTGCAACTGCGGGCGACCGACGCGGACCTGCCCGTCAACCTGCTGGCCTTCAGCCTGATCAGCGCTCCGTCCGGGATGACGGTCGATCCGATGACCGGGGTGCTCCGGTGGACACCTATGTCCGCGCAGGTCGGCACGAACCGCTACACCGTGCGGGTGACGGACAACGGCGTGCCGCCCCTCTTCAACGAGAAGTCGTTCCTGGTAGTGGTGATCAACGCGCCCGTCGGTCCCGCTGGTATGGCATCCGGGAGGCAGCGGACGACCCGGACGGGATTGCCGGCGCAAAAAACCCCGCCCAGTGCCTTGCCCGTGAAACTTCCACTGGTCATCCAGGTGTATCCCACGCCCGAGGTGCAGAGTTATGAGGTGACCGAAACGTTGCCTATCGGTTGGGAGTTGGTGCCGAAGTCGATCAGACCGCACGGCTTCTACAACGCCGTGGCCCGCGCGGTGACCTGGGGTCCGTTCTTCGACACGCAGCCGCGGACCCTGAGCTATTCCGTTCAGATTGGCGCCCCCGGGCTACCCAGCGTCTTCATGGGCCGTGCCACCTTCGACGGGATCGAGGTGCCGTTCCGCGGCCGCCGCGCGATCGTCCGCAGTCCTGGCTCGCCGGAGCGCGCCGATCCCAATGCCGATCAGTAGGCGCTCCGCCGCGCTAGGAGCGGAGTGAGGTCTTCGTGCGGCTTCCGCGTGCGACGGTGATCTTCGTCAACACGGCCACGGACCTCGACACGCCCCCGAATGCACTTACTTTCAGTCCCTTTTCGGCCCAATCGGCCCGACCGTGTACGCAGTCATCGGCTGCTTCACATGGCGGCTTGGAATTTCCAGCGCCAATACGACGAATACCATCCAAGTATGCGTGACCGACACTGGCGGTCCGGCCTTGAGTGATACCCGGTCGTTTACCATCGCGGTCAGACCACTCACACCAGTCTCACTCACTTCACTGGGTTTCAGCGGCGCTAACTTCCGCGTGAGCATCAGCGGTCCCGTCGGACCAGACTTAGACATCCTGAACTCAATGGGGAGTGGGATCGCAACTGAGGAAAGTTCCTGATCCCATCCGGCGGAAATTCCCCCCGACTTTCAACGACTTGCGCGGGCAAAACGGCCCGTGCGGTATCAGGACAAGCTCACGTCATTTCCCGCCGGGTCAGGATGTCTGAGACTACACCCTGCAAACCACCGCGCTATCTCGCCCGGCCAGCCATGGGTGAGTCTGACCACCACCAATCCTGTGGCCATGCCCCTCCACCTCGACGTCATAGGCGCCCGTGCCATTACCACCAACTGCATCTACCGCGTGTTGCTCGGTCCATAGCGACCTCAGCGCGACATGTCATCGGGCGGTCAAAACCGGCCAGGGAGGGGCAGATGAAAACCAGCCACTTTGAGAGTGGGAATGCGCCTTGGGCGACGGGTGTCGCACTGGTGCGCGATGAACCAACGCAACGTGAACCTGCAACATTCCATCACCACGCTGGCGGCCAAAGGCTGGTCGGCGCGCAAGATCGCCCGCGAACTGGGCCTCCACCGGGAGACGGTGGGCCGCTATCTGGACCTGCCCAAGCCGGATTCAAAACCGGCCATTCCGCCCGCCGGCTCACCCGCTGTTGCCGACGCAAAACCGGCCCTTGTGCCCGCCGGGTCCAAGTCAGGTCGGGCCAGTCAGTGTGTTCCGTTTGCGGCCGCGATCCAGCAGGGGTTGGCCGCCGGGCTTTCGGCGCAGCGCATTTATCAGGATCTGGTTGCGGACCACGACTTCACCGGGGCGTATGATGCGGTCAAGCGCTTCGTGCGCCGGTTGGGGAAACAAGTCGAACTGCCCTTCCGCCGGATGGAGTGCGCGCCGGGCCAGGAGTTGCAGGTGGATTTTGGCCAAGGGGCGTGGGTCAGCGAAAATGGGAAGCGGCGCCGGACGCATTTGTTCCGGTGTGTGTTGAGTCATTCGCGCAAGGGCTACAGCGAGGCGGTGCGGCGGCAGACCAGCGAGAGTTTCCTGCGCAGTCTGGAAAATGCCTTCCGTCATTTCGGCGGCGTCACCGCGACGGTGGTGATCGACAACCTCAAGGCGGGCGTGCTGCAGGCCGACTGGTTCGACCCGGAGCTCAACCCCAAGCTGGAGGAGTTTGCCCGGCACTACGGCACGGTGATCCTCCCCACCAAGCCCCGCACGCCCCGGCACAAGGGCAAGGTGGAGGCGGGCGTCAAGTATGCGCAGAACAACGCGGTCAAGGGCCGGAGCTTTGACAGTCTGGCGGCGCAAAATCTCTTCCTCGCTGACTGGGAAAAGAACACGGCGGACACGCGCCTCCACGGCACGACGCGCCAGCAGGTGGGCCGGCTCTTCACCGAGGTGGAGCGGCCCGCGTTGCAGCCGCTGCCGGCGATGGGGTTTCCCGTGTTTGCAGAGGCCCGGCGCACGGTGCATCGCGACGGGCACGTCGAGTTCAAGCGGGCTTATTACTCCGTGCCGCCCGAATACGTCGGGGCCACCGTCTGGGTGCGGCAGGAGACGCGGCTCCTGCGCGTCCACAACACGCGGCGCGAGCAGATCGCGCTGCACGCGCTGGCCGAGCCGGGCCAGTTCACCACCGCTGGCGCGCACCTGCACAGCCGCAAGCGCCACATCGTGGAGCGCGGGGCCGATTACCTGCTGGAGCGCTGCCGCCTGATCGGACCGCTGACCGGCACGTGGGCCGCGGCCATGCATCAGAATCGCGGCCCGCAGGGTTTGCGCGTGATGCTGGGCCTGCTGCATCTGGCCGAAAAACACCCCGTCGCTGAACTGGAAAAGGCCGCCCGCCTCGCCGCCCATCACGGGGCGTGGCGCCTGCGCGATCTCCGGCGCCTGCTGGAACTGCCCGGCAACGTGGTGCAACTGGACTTTCTGGAAACCCATCCCCTCATCCGTTCGCTCGATGCGTATCGCATCACTCCCCTGGAAACCCTCAACCCAAACCAAAATCCATGAACCAACTCCACACCAGCCTGCGCCAACTGCGCCTATCGGGCCTGCTCCAAAGCCTCGACGTGCGCCTGCAAGAGGCCACCGCCGCCCGCCTGGGCCACGGCGAGTTCCTCGAACTCATCCTGCAGGATGAACTCAACGTGCGCCACCAGCGGAGGCTGGAGCGCCGCACCAAGGCCGCCGACTTCCGGGCGCTCAAGACGCTCGAAGACTTCGACTGGCAGTTCAACCCGTCCATCCGCCGCAAACAAATCTTCGAGCTGGCCGCCGGCGGCTACCTCAGTTCCAAGAAGGACATCCTCCTGCTGGGCCCGCCCGGCGTGGGCAAAACCCATCTGGCGCAGGCGCTGGGCTACGAGGCGATCAAGCAGGGCAAGGAAGTCCTCTACCGCTCGATCTTCGATCTGGTGCGCGACTTCCTGAAGGACGAAGCCTTCAAGCAGCAGGACAAGACGCTGCGCCGCTACTTGAAGCCCGACCTGGTCATCATCGACGACATGGGCTTGAAAGCCCTGCCCAAGCAGTCGGGTGAGTATCTCTTGGAAGTGGTGATGCGCCGCTATGAAAACCGCTCGACGATCATGACCAGCAACCGGCCGCTCGAAGACTGGGGCAAGCTCCTGAGCGATGTGCCCACGGCGGGAGCGATCCTGGATCGGTTCCTGCATCACGCCATCACCCTCGCCATTACCGGACGCAGCTACCGCGGCAAAGACTCGCTGCCACAACCGCCCGAACCCAAGGCCACAAGAAAGTCCAACGAACCTTTGACCGCCGGGGGCGCGAGCTGAGGGTTCGCAGCCGCCCCCGGCTCGTTTTAACTCGCAGCCAACCCAAGCTTGAACCAAACCAGAAAACAGTTATGAATCCCCCGCCTCAGACTGGCCGGTTTTGAAGTGCCCACCTGTGGCCGGTTTTGATCTGCACGGTGACAGTAACCCTAACGACAATGATCTGAGGCAACTCAGCCGGATCACCGAAGGTCTCACCGGTGCCGAGATCGAAGCCGTTTATCTGGAGGCCATGTTCGCCGCGTTTGAGCGATCCACGGAACCCACGGACCTCGACATCGCCGGAGTGTTGAACGGCTTTGTGCCGTTGTCGCGCTTGATGGCGGAGCAGATTGAGGGACTGCGCCGTTGGTCCTGTGGCCGTGCGCGGCCGGCTACCTCTGCGCCTTTGGCTTCTGTGAAAACGAGGAAGCTGGAAGTGTAGTGGCTGCGAATAGGAGTCCGGCTCGCGCTGGGTTCCTTTTTTTAGCTGGTAGGAAGACTATGCACGCGTCGCTTCCTGCCGTGCATGTCACGATAGGGTGCCAGTCCAAGAAGTAGGGGGCGCTAAGTGAGGCGTGGGGATGGCACTCGGCTTTGTGAGCGAGCAAAAGGTGGACGCCGGAAATGCTCACGGTGCGGGATTTCGGATTATGCTTACTTTGGTTTCCATGCACGGGCGCACGTTCAGATTGGTCGCCCCGATTTGGATCCAGGTGTCGGTTCGCTGATAGATGTCCAGCCCGCGGCCCAGCCGGATGTGCCAGCCGTTGTCGGTGCGCAGTTCACGGTCATGGAGCTTGTCATCGAAGCGCCAGACGAACTCCACGCCGGCGTCGGCCAGACTGTCGGCGAGAGACTTGAATTTGGGTTCCACCTCGGATTTCTGGTAGTCGTGGTCGGTGCCGGTGATGAGAACGATTTTCTTGATGGTACCAACTTGAACCCCGAGTTCACAGAGTTGAACCAGATTCCTTATCTGGTGGTCGTGCCGGATGTAATCTTCGATGGTCAGCTCCTTCGCGCCAGTCAGATAGTCGCCGAAGAGGGTTTCGTAGGAATTGCCTATATCTCCATAGCGGATGGTAATGTGTTTCTCTGGGAGTTCCGGCGTGGCAGGCGGCTCGGCAATGGGCGGGGCACCGGGCAAGGTCGCGGGGTGTGTCACTGCCGGGTCTGGGGTGGTGGGCGAAGCGCGTTCGGCGCGGGTCAACGATGGAACCGGCAACGACGGCTGCCGTCGTGGGTTAAGCGTGGCCTCCACTCCTTGCGATTCCGGGCAATGCACTTCCACCAACTCACCGGCATGGTTCCGATAACCGAGATGGATTTGCGCAAAGTCCTCGTCCGCCTTGCGTTTGTTCAACTGCTCTTTGACGCGTCGCCGACCTTCCACGGCATAGGCGGTGTACTCATCAAACTCAGCATCCGAACATTCGCCCGACGGATGCAGCAATTTCAGGAACGCCGCCACGGTTTTGTACACGGCCGTTTCATCGCGTCCTTGGAAGCCATCCCCGAGTTGGGCGCGCTTTTTGACGGCGGTGTAGTAGTTGCGGTGTTTGTTCAGGAAATGGAGCGCCTCCGCCATGTAGTCGGTGATGAAGCCGTATTCGTTGGTCAGCAGGCCGCTCGAATTGGGCGGCAGTTCCCAACCCGGAATGAAGTTATGGAAGCGGTGAATGACCGCGATGTCGAACTCGGGTGGGAGCGGTTTGAACAGATCGTGTTTAGGGTGCCCGACCACGGCGGCGATCGAGTCATATAGGTTCCCCATGAAGGCGAGGCTCGCCGGTGCAGTGACTTCGGTGCCAAGGCTGAACCGCCCGTTGGCCATGTAATCCTTCAAGATTTGCACCGTGCCCGGGTCCTTGATCCTCATGCCACCGACTTCGTCGAACGCGATCACATCCCAGTAACCAATGATACCGACCTGCCGGCGAACCTTGTTATAGAACAGTACGGCGGTGCTGGTCTGTCCGCCGCTGATGAGGGTCGCATAGGGTGAGAACTCGGAGAAGGCGTAGGACTTACCGGTGCCGGGCGGCCCCAGTTCGATGAGATTGTAGTTTTGCTCCACTAAGGGAACCAGCCGGGCCAGATGGTGGAATTTCTGTCGTTGAGTGAGTTTTGATGGCTCCAACCCTATCGTGGTCAACAGCGCTTCCAGCCACTCGTCGCGGGTCAGTTGCCGGCGGCCGGCGAGATAAGCCTCGAAATCGAACCGTGAAATCTGGATCGGGCGGATGTCTTCGATGAAGAAGGCATGGTCTTCCTCCTCGTTCGGATTGAAACCCAGGGTGGCCTCGCACCAGAGTCCACCTTCCAGCAGGCGCGGATTCTCCCGATAGTGCCGCTCGTGGATGGCGATGCGTTTGCTGCCAAAGTTCTCCATCTCCGCCCAGTGCCGTTTCTCGGATTCCCGCAGCACCACCCGCACCTTGTCGATGAACTTGTGACTGCCATTGCGCTGGACGAGTGACCGCGCGGCATTCGACTCATTGGGCCGGACAAAGTTGCCCTGAATGGTTTCGTTCACCGCCTGCAAGCCCGCCTCGATTTCGTCCGGGTCATCGGTCGCGCAGTAGCGGGCGAGGAGAAACTCGAGCACAAAGGTCGGGACGTTGGTGCCCTTCTTCACGCGCTGGACAAGGTCCTTGCGAACCACCCGGCCGGGGAAGACTTGGTTGAGCTTGGCGCTAAGTGGGGTCATGGGAGGCTGGGGTTAATGATGAAAGTCGGTGACCAGGCGGAGGGTGGCGAATAGCTCGCCGGTTCCGGGATGAACGGCGCGAAGCTCCACCGGTCCGTTGAACCCTTCCTGAATGCGGATGGGCACCTTGATCGACTGGCCGCGCACCATGCGCACCTCGCCCGTCGCCGGGTCAGTCACCGGGCTGGGAGCGACCTCGGCGACTCTCTTCCCCGCGGAGTCAAACCCTTCCAAGACAAACGACACATCCGCCGGTCCGAACAAATCACTGCCCGGCAGACTGACTTCCACGCTGGGCCGCAGCGTGGTGACGGTGCCGGTTTTGGCACCACGGTAACTCAGGAACAATTCCACGCGGCCGACGGTGGCGGGCTTCGGCGCCGGCTTGAGGCTGACCTGCACGACCGGCAGAAGACACTCCTGCAGCGAGAGACCCTCGTGAAAATAGCGGACGCCCTTGGTGAAGGTGGCCAGTCCCCGCGCCGCCACATAGCGGGAAATGTCGCCCCGGATACCGACGTGGGCGGCACCCACACAGACGACC
>BJHT01000176.1 GCA_014193395.1 Verrucomicrobiota bacterium | reverse complement strand
CGCGATTCGGGTCGCTCGAGGTCAGCGGCCCTTCCAAACCCTTACCGCGGAAAATCACCACGAAGCGATGCTCCTTGCCCGCCTGGATGATGACCTCGACGTCGCCGACCTTCTTGATTTTCTTCGCGAGCAGCGCGCACAGCTCCTCGCAAACCTCCGTCGCAATGCGCCCCGCGCGGCGGTCTGTGACCAATCCGCCGGCGTCGAGCGTGCAGAAATTCGCGCGCGCCGCCACGTCGCCCGCCTTCAACTCCAACCCGAGACCGAGCGCTTCGATCACGCCGCGGCCCACCTGAAATTCCAGCGGATCATAACCAAACAACGCCAGATGCCCCGGCCCGCTGCCCGGCGTGATGCCCGGCGCGACCGGGATCATGCGCCCCTGCGCGGCCCCGCCGGCGACGAGCGCATCGAGGTTTGGTGTGTGCGCGGCTTCGAGCGGCGTCATCTCGCCCTGGCCGAGCGTGGCGATGTCGCCGAGGCCGTCCAGCACCACGAGGGCGAGCTTGGCGGTCGTCTTGAGAGTCAGTTCGGAATAAAGATCGTCGAGTTTCATGGGTTCAGTTTCGGGTTCAGGGTCAACGTCAGGGAAAATCTGCGGGCCGTGCGAGAGCGCCCGGGCGTTCGCAGGCGGCGGATAGTGCTGGCATCCCGGAAGGAGCGTCAACGGGTTATTGCGGTCGGGGCGGGGCGTGCGGCGAAAGGGGAGGCTTTCGGGGGTTGCCTTTGCGGCGCGGAGTTCGCGCCGCACGGCGGCGAACGGTTCAGCAGTTTCGGGCCGTGGACCGCAGTGCGACCCTGGCTTGATGCGGCCGGCCGGGCCCGTTGCCTTCCCTTGTGCTTGAATCGCCCACCAGGTCCGCCGCCGAGCCAGGAAATCGCCGGTGGGAGGGTGCATGGGCCTTCGCGGCGAGAAATCACCTTTGACAGCACCCCTGCGCATGGGCATCGTGCGCGCTCGTTTGCGGCGGAAAGTCGGGGCGGTGCAACTTTTTCCTCCAGCACAACGCCCGGAACATTGAAATTATATTTATGGCAGAACTAGTCGGAAATCTTTTGGTCGCCCAGTCTGGCGGCCCCACGGCCGTCATCAACGCCAGCGTCGCCGGGGTCGTCCAAGAGGCGGGCAAGCACGAGTTCGTCGAGGAAATTTACGGCGGCCTCAATGGCATTCTCGGCATCCTCAACGAGGAGCTCATCGACCTCAACGATGAGCGCGCCAAGACCATCGAGGGGCTGAAACACACGCCCGCCGCCGCGTTGGGCACCTGCCGTTACAAGATTGATTTCAAAAAGAAACCCGAGCAGGCCGCCAAGGACATGGACCGGTTGTTCGAGGTCTTTCAGGCCCACAACATCCGTTATTTCTTCTACATCGGCGGCAACGATTCGCAGGACACCGCGCACAAGATTAATGAGGAGGCCGTCAAGCGCGCGTGGGACATGCGCATCATCGGCGTGCCCAAGACGATCGACAACGATCTGCCCCACACCGACCACTGCCCCGGCTTCGGCTCGGTGATCAAATACAACGCCGCGACGGTCATGGAGGTCGCCTGCGATGTCGGCAGCATGGCCACCGATGACGGCGCCTGCTGCATCATCGAGGTGATGGGCCGCTCGGCAGGTTGGATCGCCGCCGGGACCATTCTCGCGCGCCGCAAACCGTCGGACGCGCCGCACATCATCTTGGTACCCGAGATTGCGCTCAACGAAACCGCGTTTCTCGCCAAGGTGAAAGAGACCGTCGAGGCCCATAAATTCTGCGTGGTCGTCGTCGGCGAAGGTGTGAAAAACGCGGCCGGGGAGGAAATCGGCGTGGACAAAAAGAATCTCGACGCGTTCGGGCATCCGGTGCTCGGCGGCGCGGCCGAACACCTGGCGGAACTCGTCCACGGCAAACTGAACCTCAAGACCCGCACCGTGAAACTCGGCTACGCGCAGCGCGCCGCCGCCCACTTCGCGAGCGAGACGGATGTCGAGGAAGCAGCGGCGTGCGGGGCTGCGGCGGTGAAGGCGGCTATGGACGGCAAGAGCGGTTTCATGGTCAAGCTCGTGCGCGTCCAGAACAACCCGTATCAATGGACCACGGGCCTGCAGTCGCTGGCGGACATTGCCAATGTCGAACATTTCATGCCCCGCGAATGGATCAGCGAGGACGGGTTCACGCCCAATGAGTTGTTTGTCGAGTACGCCCTGCCGCTCGTCGCGGGCCAGCTCAAGCTGCCCACCGAAAACGGTCTGCCCAAGTTCGTCACGCTCGACAAAAACCCGGTCGAAAAGAAACTGCCGGCACGATCCTGAGCGCGAGCCGGCCACTAACGGCAAAAAAAATTCTTCGAGAGCGCCGACGTTTGTCGGCGCTCTTTTTTTTGCGAACCGAGATCCGGCGCTGGCGGATCGAACACGGGAAGGCACGAGCAATTCGGCGCGCGGGCGGTCCCCGCCCGCAGCGCGCCCGCCCGCCAAAAGGTATCGGAACATCCCACCGCTCCCATTGCCGATCACGCGCTGCGACCGGGTGCCGGTCGCGTTCCGCGCTGGCTTCGTCCCGTCGCTTTGCGTTCTTTGCTCTCTTTTGCAGCCATTCCGTCCCCGGGTCTGAACAGCCACCAAATCAGTTGGCGCAAAACCTTGGCCCCATCGCGCGCCGCTGGCTAGAACTCCACCCATGAAACCGCCCGGCTACCCCGACACCCCGGCGGACGCGTGTGAATGGGATGGAGGATCTCATGGCGAATGAAGAGCACCTGAAAATCCTTCGACAAGGCGTCACGGCTTGGGACCAGTGGCGGGCGGAAAAGCCAAGCAGAGAACCGGATCTATCTGACGCGGACCTCACTGCCATCGACCTCTCTGGCGCATACCTAGTCGGTGCGAAACTCGCTCGCGCAAACCTCACCCGTGCGAAACTGACCCGCACGAAGCTCAGCATCGCGAACCTCTTCCTCGCGAACCTCGCCGGCGCAAACCTCACCGGCGCGGAACTCTTCAGCGCAAACCTCGCCTTGGCGAACTTCACTGGCGCGAACCTCTCCGGTGTGGACCTCTCCGCCGCGAACCTCGCCTACGCGAACCTCACCGAAGCCGATCTCTCGGGTGCTGCCGTTGATGAGACGACCTTCGCGAACACCAACTTGTCCAAGGCCAAAGGTTTGAACATCTTCAGCCATCACGGCCCCTCCCCCCTCGACCTGCGCACCTCGCAGCGGTCTGGCATGTTACCCGAGGTCTTCCTCCGCGGCTGTGGCCTGCCGGACGATTACATCGCCTACCTCCCGTCCCTCCTCAACCAACCCATCCAATTCTACTCTTGCTTCATCAGCTACAGCCACGCAGACCAAGCCTTCGCGCGGCGGTTGCACGATGCCTTGCAGGGCCGTGGCATCCGCTGCTGGCTGGACGAGCATCAGCTTGTCCCGGGCGACCATGTGCATCGGTCAGTGGATGAAGCGGTGCGGCTGTGGGACAAGGTGCTGCTCTGTTGCAGCCAGGCCTCGCTGAACAGTTGGTGGGTGGACAAGGAAATCCAAAAGGCGCTCCAGAAAGAGGAACGGCTCTTCAAAGAGCGCGGCAAGGAAGTCCTCGCCATCATCCCCCTGAACCTCGACGGCTACATCTTCGACCCGCAGTGGACCGACTGGAAGCAACAGCACGTCACCTCCCGCCTCGCCGCCAATTTCCAAGGCTGGGAACAGGACAACGCCCTCTTCGAGACCCAGTTCGAGAAGGTCGTCAAAGCCCTCCGCACCGACGCCGCCAGCCGCCCGAAGCCCCCGCCCTCCAAACTCTGAAAATCTCTCGGTGTCCGGGCCGCGGCGCTCGCGCCGCACGAATTGTTGACGGCGACTGTGTGCTTCAAACCTCGCCGTGAAGCCTGCTCCCCTCTCACCCGTCATTCAGCGGCTAAAAAAATTCCAAACAAAAAAAGCCTCACCCACTCCCTATGCGCCTCTCCCCTCCACCCACTCTCGCCACCCTCACCGCCGCGCTGGCATTCGCCGCTGCGCTCAGTTCCGCGCCCGCCGCGCGCGCGGACGTCAAGCTGCCGCCGGTCATCTCGGATCACATGGTCTTGCAACGCGACATCGCCGCACCGATCTGGGGCACCGCCGCACCGGGCGAAGAAGTCACCGTCACCATCGCCGGCCAGACGAAAACCACGAAAGCCGACGACCAGGGCAAATGGCGCGTGAAGCTCGATGCGCTCAAGACCGGCGACGCCCTCACGCTCACGGTCAAGGGCAAAAACACCCTCACAATTCAAGATGTGCTCGTCGGCGAAGTCTGGGTCGGCTCCGGCCAGTCGAACATGGATGGCCGCGTCGGGGGCTACGCGAAGAACGACGACGTCCTCGCCGAACTGGCGAAGAAAACGTTGCCGCAAGTGCGCCACATCAGCCCGCGCGGCACCTGGCAGGTAACCACGCCGCAGACGTCCGGTTCGTTCGGCGCGCTCTTGTTTCCCTTCGGCGTCCGCCTGCACGAGGAACTCAAAGTGCCCGTCGGCCTCATGCTCGGCGCGGTCGGCGGCACGCCCTCCGGCTACTGGCTGACCGACGAAATGTTCCAGGCCGATGCGCCGTGCAAGGAACTCGTCGCCAAGCTCGCGTCCACTTATTCCGCCGAGGCGGCGCAGAAAAAACTCACCGAAGAACTCGCCAAGTGGGAGAAGGACGCCGCCGCCGCCAAGGCCGCGAACAAGCCTGCCCCGCGCCGTCCGACGCTGGCGCCCAAGCCCGGCGAAACCTCCGGCGGCAAGATCGGCCATCTCTTCGAGTCGCACATCCGCGGCTACGTCGGCTACGGCATCCGCGGCGTGTTGTGGGACCAGGGCGAAAGCGGCACCGCCCTGGCCGGCATTGATCAATACACGCTGATGGGCGCGTTGATCCGCGGCTGGCGCAACGACTGGGCGCAGGGCGAGTTTCCGTTTCTCTACATTCAGAAACCCAGCGGCGGCGGGTGCGCGTGGGACACCGACAACGCGGTGACGAAGAACGCCAGCAAGTTCGCCCCGCTGCCCGCGCAGGTGCCCGGCGACGGCGCGTATCGCGAACTGCACGTCAAGATTCAGCGGCATCCGAACACCGCGCTCGTCATCGCCAGCGACCTCGGCGCGGGCATTCATCCAACCAACAAATCCGGCTACGGCACGCGCGCCAGCCGCGTCGCGCTCGGGATGGTCTATGGACAAAAAGTGGAAACGCAGGGACCGCTGCCGGTCGCGCACAAAGTCGATGGCGGGAAAATCGTGATCAGCTTCACGCACGTCGGCCAAGGCCTCGCCGCGCGGCACAGCGAGAAGCTCCAGGGCTTCGCCATCGCGGGTGAGGACAAGAAATTCGTCTGGGCCGACGCGGTGATCGACGGCGACACCGTCGTCGTGTCGAGCGCCAGCGTGCCCAAGCCCGTGGCCGTCCGCTACGCGTGGGCTTCGCAGCATCCGTGGGCGAATTTGTTCAACAAAGACGGCCTCCCCGCGCAGACCTTCCGCACCGACGACTGGAAGTGAGCGGGTGGATTTGCGCGCCGTACGCGCCCGTGGCGTGCGGCGCGCGGCGTTCACGCCGCTTCCCCGTGCGCATGTCCCACCGCCTTCGCACCCTTGGGGAGGCGACAGCTTGTCGCCTTCCGCGGCGGCGTTTCACCGTCTGAATGCCGCAGCGCATTCGCACCCGTCTGGGCACCTCAAGCTGAAGCCGCCTGAAGGCCGTGCGCCCCGTGCGTAGCCGCGGCCTTCCCCATCCGTTGCGCCAGCGCCACCGCGCCCCACACGCTCTCACGCGCCAGCGGCGCGACGCGCGCCCCCGGCCAGAGCGCGCGAATGCCGCGGGCGACCTTGCGGGCGAACGCGGGCTGCTGGAGCAGCACGCCGCCAGCCAACACGAAATCCACGGGCGCTCCCGGGCGCACGAGCTTCTTCGCGCAGCCGACCGCATCCTTCGCCAGGCTGTGGGCCGCACCTTCCAAAATGTCTCGCGCGATCGGGTCGCGTTCCCTGCCGGTAGGGCCGCGCTGCCGTGCGGCTCTAGCCTTCCCCGTCCGTCCCACGCGCCCCGGCCACGCCGCGAACACCTCCGGCGCGAGCGCGGCAATCTCCCGTTGCCCCGCCGCCTGCACCCAGCCGACCAGGTCGCCGGGTTCATTCAGTTGCAACACCCGCAGCAGCCGCCTCCCCAGCGCCGACCAGATGCCGTCGCGGTCATAATAGAAAACCACCGCCTTGAGCGCACGCAGGCCGATTTCGTAGCCGCTGCCTTTGTCACCGAGAATGTGCCCCCAGCCGCCGAACGTCGCCGTGCGGCCGTCGGTCGCGCGGGCGTAGCAACATGAACCTGTCCCGCTCCGCACGAGCACGCGCGCCGCGAGCGATGTGGCGCGCCGCCCGCCGCGCCCGGTCGGTTCGCCCGCCACCAGCGCCGTCTCCAGCTCATTCGTGGCGTGACAGGGAATCCCCGGCCAGACTTGCGCCGCCGCTGCGCGAATGCGCCGCCATTGCGCCTCCGCCCCCGCTCCGGCCAGCCCGATGGCGATGGCTGCGGGCCGCGGCAGCGCGCGCGCGATTTCTCGCAAACGCGCTAGCAGCGCCCCGTCCGTCAGCCGCCGGACATCGCCCGGCCCCGTCTCGACGCGGCGTACGAACCGCCCGCCGACATCGGCCAGCAACGCCACCGTGCGCGTGCCGCCGCCCGCGATGCCGAGAAAGAATTCTTCCGTGCAAATCACTGCACGAGTATCGGGAGCGGCGGCGGCGTTTCGATGTTTTTCACACCCGGTTCAGCTTGAAAAAGCAGTTAGGGCTGGAACTGGGAAACCCCGGACAAACACCGATCCACAAGGATGGAAAACGGTCCTCGACACCGCGTTTGCCGGGCGAACGCCGGACTTTTGGAGGTCCCGTTCCTATCCGGGTTCGTCCGTGTCGATCTGCGGTTGAACTGCCGTTTTCAGGTTCAACATTGCCGGGGTCAACCGCTGGGAATTTGCCCGGCTGGCGCGGACCTCCGCCCTGAAGTCCGCGCCGGACGAGTCACGAGTGCTGACTCGAAAGACGCGAAACTAATGCCGCTGCGTCTGCATTTTTTCGTACTGTTTCACGGCCTGGATCGCGCGCTGATCGCCCTTGGCGGCCAGGGCGTAGATCTCATTCATGATGACGGCGGTCGCGTCGTTCAGGGCCATGCGCTGCGGGCCGGTCATCGTTTGTGTGGCGCGGAGGTTTTGGAGGCGCGTGACCGCGTCCTCGAGTTTGCCGCCTTTGTACGAATCGACGACTTCGCGCATTTGCTGCGAAGGGGCGACGGTGGCGGCGGCGGCGATGTCACCGGCGGCGGGCGGCGCAGCGGTGGCGGCGGATTCAGCGACGAACTTGTTCGCGGCACCCTCAAGCTCGGCCGTGGAATCCTTTTTGCCGCCGCAGCCGGAGGCCAAAGCCATCACACTGAGGCCTAGAAAGATGAGGGAAAGACGGGGCGATTTCATCGTGTTGGTTCCGTGCCGATGCCGGTGCTCAGCGTCCGTTCGCAGAATTCGGGCTGCAAAAGAGGCGGTTCTTGGTCGGAAGCGCCTGCTCGTTGTAAAAGGCATCGGTCTTCATGAATTCCACACCGCCACTGACCAGGCCCACGGTCGTCCCCTGATTGTGCATGCGGGTGATGCCTTCGGAAGGGCTGCTCGAACCGTCGTTCCAGTCGCCGGGGTTGGTTTCCAAAGCCTGCCAGAAAATGATGCAGTCAGATTTGTAGTCCTGGGTCTTATACGATTTGCCGCCGATGATCCCGTAGCCGCACACCGCTCCGTTCATCAGGAAGCTGGTGAGCCGGTTCGCGCGCGAATTGAAACTCGCAATCTGGCTCGTCCGTTCTCCCGGACACTTGTAAACCTCGACCGCGGAACTCATGTAGGTGAACAGCAGGCCTCCTTGATAGGGTTGTGCGGGACTCGCCGGGTTCGGCGCGGGCGGAGCGCCCACCCCGGTCGCGTCGTAAAGCCAACCGCGCGCGACCCACGGGGAATTCCAGTTGGGCTCCGGCAGGTAGTCCTCAAAGTCATTCGAGTAGAGATTTATCGCCAGCGAGAATTGCCGCACGTTGTTCTGGCATTTCACGCTCTGGGCTTTGCCTTTCGCGGTGGAGAGCGCCGGGAGCAACATGCTCGCCAGAATCCCGATGATCGCGATGACCACCAACAGTTCGATCAAGGTGAACCCGGCTCCCCGGCGCTGTCGCTGGCCGCCAAACCCGGACGACAAATTACTGCGGGGGACTGCGGCAACGAGGCTTGTTTTCATGGTGTTGGCAGTCAACGCCCGCCTGCCTTGGTAGTCAAATTGTAACGGGAGGTTTCGTGGGGCGCATCCGAAGTTGTCGGCGAGCGGGCGCCGGCGACAGGAGCGCGGGCGGCTCGCCCGCGAGTTCGCCCCGACGAGCCGCAAATGTTTTCTAAACTGGCAGCGCCGTGGGCAGCGTGTGCCAGGGCGGTGGTTCGGTATTTGCACCAATACGCCCGTTCATCAGCCGGACCGGGATTTTGACTGACGAATCGGGACTGACGAATCGGAGCGGAGTTCGCCAATCCTCAATCGTTAGCCCCCATTTGCCCGTCCCCATTCGTCAGTCACAACGCAGCGGTTCGTGTCCCGGAGATGCGTGAAGAATTAATTGGCAGTCGAGGCTTTCCAGTATTCGCAAAAGAGTGAGGAGCGACGACAGGCGCACTCCCGCGCGGATCCCGATTTGTCGCTTGAGTTCCAAAAGTCCCCCCATAGCCTTTCCCCATGAATTCTCCGAAGCTCCCATTGCTCGCCGCCCTGTCCCTGTTGGTCGCCTGTGCGGAAAAGGAAGCCCCCGCCCCCGCTCCCATGGTCCAGCAGGAGTCGTCCGTTGACGCTTTGCTCGCCGGAGGAAACGCCGCGCCAAAACCGGTCGCTCCCGCACCGTCTCCGAAGGCCAGCTCCCCCGCGCCGCCGACTCCGGCTCCGGCTCGTCCCGAGGACAAAACCACTGGTGTCGTCAATCCGCTGCAGCCCGGCAACCCCGACTACGACCGTTACATTGCCTGGCTGCAAAAGCTGAGTTCCGGTACGCCGGTGGAAAAACAGGCGGTTCGCAGTGAGATCGCCCGCGCTGGTCTGTCTCCCAAGGAACGTGAAAACTTCGAAAAGCTGAAGGCGCACTTCGGCGTGAAAGACTGACGGGGCCGCTGCTGGAGCCACTCCCGTGCTGGAGGCGGTAGGAAATTCCAGTGGGATCCGACGGGCGCAACGCCGAACGCGAGGGGGCTGAACGTCTCGAAATTAAGGCTCAATGACCGGTTGCAGTATCCGTCCGGTTCCAAACTCGGTTCTTCGTCTGGGTGGGCGTCTGGCTGGTTACCGCATCAGAGGTCCAGTCTTGAATTCTCCGGTATTCGGCAGATCCGTCTGCGTTGCCACACAGGGCGCCGATGCTGTGGCGTACACTGATTCCCTCGCTTGGATAATTTCCACCGTCGTTGAAATAAAACGGCTGCTTTTCATCCTGCTCCCACATGAGAATGTCATCGCGGTTGTATGCATCGTGCTGCGTGGCGCTGGGTTGGTAGGCGTAACGGCTGGTGGAGCCGTTCATGCAATAACTCGATTTCTGCACACCGCGGGACTGCCAATTTGAGTCGCCCTTAAAATCTTTGGGACAGCGGTAAACATTGGTCTGCATGGCGATGTATCGATACATCTCTCCTTTGGTGACGTCGTAAACGTCCTGTCCCGTCAGCGTGCCGTCGTAGGCGTAGAGCCAGCCGTAAGTGCTGGTCGGCCCCCAATTTGGCTCCATCACCCAACCATTGGCATCGTGTGCATAAACGTTAAGGGCCAGCATCATCTGCCGGAAATTGCTCAGGCAAACCGTCCGCTGCCCCTTGTCCTTCGCGGTGGCCAGCGCCGGGAGCAACATGCCCGCCAGAATCCCGATGATCGCGATGACCACCAGCAATTCGATCAACGTGAAGGCCGCGATCCGGCGGTGGACGCGCTCGCCAAGCTTCGCTGCTGCGTCGGGAAAGCCCGCGGTGACAAGGTCGGTTTTCATGGTGTCGGGAGTGAACCCTCACGCGGCGGGTTAGTCAAATTGGAACAGCGGCCTGCCCCTCCAGCGGGTTGGTGGTCACTGCACCGCCGCGTTTCCCTCGGCGACGCAAACCCCGCATTGACGCAGCCTGACCGACGCATTTAGCTCGCCCGATGATTCCCGTCCGTGCCCGCATTTTCCCGCCGTTCCATGCCCGCCTACGCGGTGCGCTGGCCTCCGGTGCGGTCACCCTCCTGCTCGCCGCCGCGATGCCATTCCGGACCTCGGCCGCAGACTACGAACGCGACATCAAACCCCTCCTCCAGCAGCGCTGCTACTCGTGTCACAGCAGGCTGAAACAAAAGGGCGACCTGCGCCTCGACGCGGGCGTCTTCATTCACAAAGGCGGCAAACACGGCCCCGCTGTCGTCCCGGGAAAAAGCGCCGCGAGTCATCTCCTGCAGCGCGTCCTCGCCACCGACGAAACCGAGCGCATGCCGCCCGAAGGCAAGCCGCTCACGCCCGAACAAATCGAATTGCTCAAGGCGTGGATCGACGCCGGCGCGCGCTTTCCGAGCAGCGAAGTCGCGCCCTCCACGCCGGCGGAACACTGGGCCTTCCAGCCCGTCCGCCGCCCCGCCGTGCCCGCGGTGAAAAACTCCAATTGGCCCCGCAACCCCATCGACGCCTTCGTCCTCGCCAAGCTCGAAGCCCGCGGTTGGTCGCCCGCGCCCGCCGCCGCCCCGCGCGATTTGCTCCGCCGCCTTCATCTCGATCTCACCGGCCTCCCGCCCACGCCCGCCGAGCAGGACGCCTTCGCCGCCGAACCCACGCCCGCCGCGCTGGACCGTGTGATCGACGACCTCCTCGCCCGTCCGACCCACGGCGAGCGCTGGGCGCGTCACTGGCTCGATGTCGTCCGCTACGCCGACAGCAACGGCTACGAGCGCGACGCCGAAAAACCCTTCGTCTGGCGCTACCGCGACTACGTCATCAACGCCTTCAACACCGATCTCCCCTTCGACCGTTTCGTCCTCGAACAACTCGCCGGCGACGAACTCCCCGACGCCTCCACCCAGACTCTCATAGCCACCGGCCTCCAACGCCTGGGCCACTGGGACGACGAACCCGCCGATCCGCCCACCGACCGCTTCGACCAGCTCGATGACATCGTGAGCACGACTGCCGAAGGTTTTCTCGGCCTCACCCTCGCCTGCGCGCGCTGTCACGATCACAAGTTCGAGCCGTTCTCCACGCGCGATTACTACAGCGCCGTCGCCGTCTTCAATCCCCTCGAACGCCCGCGCCGCGGCCGCACCGAACTCGCCCTCCCCGCCGGCTCGCCCGCGCAACTCGCCGCGCAAGTCGAGCGCGACCGCGCCATCGCCCGCGTTCGCCAGCAGACCAATTCTCTCGCGCCCGCCGCCATCACCGCCGCGATTCAAAAACTCCGCGACGCCACCCCCGATCTGCCGCTCGCTTATTTTCTGAATGAACCCACGCCCCACCCTCCGCCCACGCACGTGCTCCTGCGCGGCTCCGCGACGCGTCCCGGCGCCGAAGTCCCGCCCGCCGTGCCCGCAGTCTTGGTGAAAAATCAGCCGCCCTTCCCGCCGCCCGGCGAACGCACCTCGCGGCGCCGCCTCGCCCTCGCGCGCTGGATCGCCAGCCCGGAAAATCCCCTCACCGCCCGCGTCCTCGTCAACCGCGTCTGGCAATATCATTTCGGTCACGGCCTCGTCCGCACACCCAATGATTTCGGCCTCATGGGCAGCCCGCCGACGCATCCCGAGCTGCTCGACTGGCTCGCCGACTGGTTCACCCACGACGCGAATTGGTCGCTGAAAAAACTCCACCGCCTCCTCACCACCAGCGCCACCTACCGCCTGAGCAAGGCCACGAATCCCGCCTACGCCGCCGTCGATCCCGACAATCGCCTGCTCTGGCGCGCCCCGCTGCGCCGCCTCGAAGTCGAAGCCATCCGCGACTCGATGCTCGCCGTGAGCGGCCAGTTGAATCCGAAAATGTTCGGCCCCGCCATGAAGCCCGCGATTCCCGCCGCCGCCATCGAAGCCAATACCGACAAGGGCGCGATCTGGAAAACCTCCGATGAAACCGAGATTGCGCGCCGCACCATCTACGCCTTCATCAAGCGCGGTCTCGTCGTCCCGATGCTCGAAGTCCTCGACCTCGGCGACACCGTCCACAGTTGCCCGCAACGCCAGACCACCACCGTCGCCCCGCAGGCGCTCACGCTCTTCAACAACGAATTCGTCATCGCCCAAGCCCGCCACCTCGCCGCGCGTCTCGTCCGCGAAGCCGGCCCTGATTCCGCGAAACAACTCGAAGCCCTCTGGCGACTCGCCCTCTGTCGCACGCCCACGGGCGTGGAAATTTCCGCCATGCAAGAATTCCGCCGCGCCGAAACCGCCCGCCTCCTCGCCGACGCCACTGCCGTCGACAAATCCCTGCCCCCCGCCGAAGCCGACCGCGCCGCCCTCGAACAAATCTGCCGCGCCGTGCTGAATCTGAACGAATTCGTGTATCCCGAATGAACTGGGGGCGGAGTCGAAATCAAAAAGGCGAGATCGTGATGAAGCTCAAAGCTCAAAGCTCAAAGCTCAAGGGAAGCACCAAGCCCCAAGCACCACACGCTTCGCGGCGCGCTGCGCGATCCTGCGATAAAGCTGAACGACCGCTTCAACTCCCGTCTCGCGCGAGAACTTCGCCGGTTGTCGCGCCCGATGCCTTTCTCATCTTATTAGCACCCGGCTTCAGCCGGGTGATGGCGGCGTGTCGAATCGAAAACCGTTTCAACGGTTTTTCCTCCGGCGGTCGGAAAACCGCTGAAGCGGTCGTGTCATCTCCCGCCTTTTTCCTTGCTCCTTGGTCCTTCCCTTGAGCTTTGAGTTTTATCCTTTGAGCTTTCCCCCGAGCTTTCTCCCATGAAGCGCTTCATCCCCAATCCCACCCCGTGCTCCCGCTCGCGCCGCGAATTTTTGTGGCAGGTCGGCGGCGGTTTCGCCGGGCTCGCGCTGCTCGACCGCCTCACTGCCGACGGCTTCTTCGAGCAACCCGCGCTCGCCGCCACGCCCGCCGCCGCGCTGCGTCCGCTCGCCGCGAAAAAACCGCACTTCCCCGCCAAGGCCAAGCACTGCGTCTTCCTCTTCATGAACGGCGGCCCGAGCCAGGTGGACACGTTCGACCCCAAGCCGGCATTGACGAAATTCAACGGCCAGCCCTATCGCGGCGAAGCCAAGGTCGGCTCGAACGGCCGGCCCATCGGCCATCTCATGCAGTCGCCGTTTCCGTTTCAAAAGCACGGCCAGAGCGGACTCGAGATCAGCAGCCTCTTTCCCCGCACTGCGAAATTCGCCGACGACCTCTGCGTCATCCGCTCGATGTTCAGCGACACCGCGGCGCACGCCTCCGGTTGTCTGCAGATGAACACCGGCAGCATTTTCATTGGCAAACCCAGCCTCGGCGCGTGGTTGAATTACGGCCTCGGCACGCAAAACGACAACCTCCCCGGCTTCGTCGTGATGACCGATCCGCGCGGCGGCCCCATCGGCAGCGCGTCGAACTGGAGCGGCGGCTACATGCCCGCCGCCTATCAGGGCACGCTCTTCCGCAGCGGCGGCACGCCCTTGCTCGACCTCGCCACGCCTGCGGGCACCAGCGACCGCACCCAACGCCACAGCCTCGATTTGCTGAAGGCGCTGAATCAGGAGCACCTCCGCCAGCATCCCGACGAGAGCGAACTCGTCGCGCGCATCGAGTCCTACGAACTCGCCTTCCGCATGCAAACCACCGCGACCGACGTTGTCGATCTCGACAGCGAAAGCGCCGCCACGCGCGAGCTGTATGGCTTGAACGACAAGCGCACCGCCGACTTCGGCCGCAAATGTCTCATCACCCGCCGCCTCCTCGAAAAGGGCGTCCGCTTCATCCAGCTTTACTCCGGCGGCGGCCACATCGAGGACAC
>BJHT01000175.1 GCA_014193395.1 Verrucomicrobiota bacterium | reverse complement strand
TGGCGCTGCGCTGCCTCCACGCCAGCCGCCGACTCGCGGCGTTCTGGAAAGAACGCCTCAATGCTCACAGCGCCCGCAACGACTGCCTGGCCCTCGCGGCGTGACTGAAGAATTCTGTCATGCGCCCCTCACCCAGCGGGGCGACCAGCGACATCAAATAGTTTTTCAACAAGTCGCTCGCGGTCAGTTCCACTCCTCGCGCGTCAAGAGTTTCACACACGGTGTAGGCAGTCAGATCATCGTCAACGGGAATCCGGAGGACGAACAATCGGGAACCAGCGATGTTCTGTATGAACTGAGCGAGGTACCCACCGATGTCCGGAGCGGGGAATTTCTCACGCAACCGCGACCGGAAAAACTCGAACGTCTGCCAAAGCGCGGCATTCGCTTCCGGCAATCGGCTCGGGACATGCGGTTGGCGAAGCTGGACCAAGGTATGGTGAAGGAAATTGTCGTCCGCACGGTTCAACGTGAGTTTACTGCGGTAATGCAAAGAGAGTCGATCTCTTGAACTGACAAATGCGCGACGGATATCCTCGGCGCGCTCGTGGTTTTGGGGATCGGTTGAGGAATATTCCTCGAGGAGGCTGACCGCTCAATTCTCCGTCGTCCATTGGTAGTCGCGCTGAAACCGCGGGACCCGGAAGCGCCGTCCGTTTCCGGCGAGATAAGAAAACGAAGCGTAGGTGGGGACTTTGCTTCGAGAAAAGGCCATAGGATCGGTTAGGGCTTTGCGAGTCTCGCGCTACCAGGTCTTCGTATTAATCTCCGCGCTCCGCGATTGGCGGATCGGACCGGCGAAGCGATGAAGTCCTTCCGGGGACCGGAGTTGCCCGCGTTTGTATGACCGGTGGACGATAGCCTCGAGTTCCGAGACATGGACAAGCGCTGGATTGCGTCGGCAGCGTCGGTGGGGCCATCTCAGCTTGTCGCGCGCCCTTCGGTTCCCATCTCCAGTCCGGCGGGCGAACACCAGAATTCAGCGCTTCGGTGCCGGGTCGTGGTGGTGGCGAATCTAGCCCCGGCCGGGACTGCGGCCGGCTGCACCGATCGCTGCGAGAAACCGGGATTGACCGCGCGCCGCGCACCCGCCGTTTGACAAAGAAACCGTCAAAGGCATAGTCGTCGGCCTATGAAATTACTTACTATGCTCTGTGCCCTCTCATTGGTTCAGGTTCTCGCCCACGGCGCTTCGGTCTATGAAGCGCCGCTCAAGGACATCAACGGCAAAGACACCTCGCTCAAGGAATTCCAAGGCAAGGTGCTGCTCGTCGTCAACGTCGCCTCCAAGTGCGGTTTGACCCCGCAATACAAGGCCCTCGAAGCCACCCACCAGAAGTTCAAGGACAAGGGTTTCAGCGTGCTCGGCTTCCCCTGCAATCAGTTCGGTGGCCAGGAACCGGGCACCAATGAGGAAATCCAGAAGTTCTGCTCGACCAAGTACAGCGTCACTTTCCCGCTCTTCGACAAGCTCGACGTCAACGGTCCGAAACGCCACGCGCTCTATCAGACGCTCGCCGGCAAGGACTCGCCGTTCCCCGGCGACATCAAGTGGAACTTCGGCAAGTTCCTGATCGGCAAAGACGGCAAGGTCATCAAACGCTTCGAGCCGAAGACCGCGCCGGACGCGCCGGAAGTCGTGAAGGCCATCGAAGAAGCGCTCGCGGCGAAGTAAGCCGGACGCCTCGCAACATTTCTTTTCCCCAGAACGGGCGGCTGACCTCAGCCGCCCGTTTCCTTTTTTTCTGCGGAGTGCGGCCGTTCCCGGCCGCAGCAACGTTCGCCCCCGCGGAAACCATGGAATAGCTCCAGGTCGCACTCTCCGCGACCGCGGTGCGTCCGAGGACGGGCGCAACAAGGAAAAGCGCAGTCCGGCGCAAACCAATCCAAGGCCCCGGACATGCGGACGTCGCTGCGGCCGAGGACGGCCGCACTCCGCAACTACCGCGCGCGGCCCGACCGATCACCTGCCACTCCTGGATGCCCAGGCCGCGCCTCCCCGCCCTTCCGCACAAGAATTCCTTGCACCATTTCCATGATTCGGTAATTTCTGCCGCAACAGAAATATACGAATCCATGAAAGCTCTCAGCCAGGTTCAGCAGAAGTTCGTCCTCCATTGGGGCGAGATGGGCACGCGCTGGGGCATCAACCGGACGGTGGCGCAGATTCACGCGCTGCTCTTCATCTCGCCCGTCCCGCTCAACGCCGAGGACATCGCCGACACGCTCACCGTCGCCCGCTCGAACGTCAGCACCAGCCTCAAGGAACTTCAGGCCTGGGGCATCGTGCGCCTCGTGCATGTCATGGGCGACAAGCGCGACCATTTCGAGAGCATGAAGGATGTGTGGGAAATGTTCCGCGTGGTCCTCGACGAACGCAAAAAACGCGAGGTCGATCCCATGCTCACCGTCCTGCGCGACTGCATCATCGAGGCCGAAAAGGACAAGCAGGCCGACGAGCACACCGAGGCGAAACTGCGCGAACTGCTCGAGTTCTTCGAGACGACGACCGGCTGGTATCAGCAGGTGCGGGCGCTGCCCACGCCGGCGCTGACCCGCTTCATGAAGCTGGGCGACAAAGCCCGCAAAGCGCTCGGCCTGGGCGAATAGCCGTCCCGGCGGTTTTATTTTTTTGAAGTTGAAGTTCTGTAACTACTGAAATTCCAGATTATACGGGCGCATCGGGGCAGCCAATGCCCACTTCGCCCCGGAACGGTTCACCATGAAAACACTCGCTGAAAACGGTCGGGGCTGGTTTGGGAGACTGCTGCTATGGCTGGGCTGGCTGTCGCGGAACGAGGACACCCGCCGCGTCGCCCGTCCCGCACCGCCGCACCGTCGGACCATTGTCTTTCTCGAACTGCCGTGAAACATCGCGTGGCCCGAATAATTCGCGCTCGTCTTGTAGCGTGGGCTTCCCAGCCTGCCGCCGGGGCTTGGCCATTTTCGTTTGGCCGCGACCAGCGCCCAACCGCCGGAGCGCGACCGGTCCCCGGTCGCAGCGCGTGCGCACGCGAGCGACCGGCTCGGAAATATCCCTGCCCCTGTGCGAGTTCGGTGCCGCTGCGGGCGGGGATCGCCCGCGCTCCTCAAAAAATGTCCGACCTCCAAGCGGTGGCGTCCCTGCCGGCGGTATCGCGGGTTTCCAAATCTGCGACGTGTCCGGCGAGGCCGACACCCTGCCGACTTGGAAGTCGGCGACACAGCAGGTTTGGAAACCTGCGCTACCAGGGCGCGCGGCACCCGGCTGCAAGAGGACTGTGAATCACCGGCTCCAAGACCACCACCATCATGAAACTCTCCGATCTCTGGAACTGGAACGGCGCGATTGGCCGGCGCACCTATCTGCTGTGGGGCGTCATCTTGTTCGCGGTGAAGTGCAACCTCGACCGTTTCCTGTTCCGCCACGTGTTCGAGGCCTCGTGGAACCTGCTCGATTATCTCAAATGGAACTTCCCGTCGCCGTCGCTGGGGTCGCCCGACACGCTGCGCCAGCACGGCTGGCAGTTGCTCGTCGCCGCCCTGCCGTTCCTGTGGGCGGGCGTGGTGCTGACGATCCAGCGGCTGCGTTCGGCGCGGCTGCCGCTGTGGCTGGCGATACTCTTTGTCGTGCCGGTGGTGAAATGGTTCCTCTTCCTGCTCGCGAGCCTCGTGCCGCGTCGCGAGGTGCCGCCCGCACTGGAACCGCCGCCCGCTCCGCTGCCGGGCTCGGCGTGGCGCGTCTTCCCACGCAGCCGCATGGGCAGCGCGCTGGCGGCGGTGGGAATCTCGGCGCTGATTACCGTGGCAATCACGGCGGTCGGCGCGAGCGTTTTGCAAAACTATGGCTGGGGGTTGTTTGTCGGCGTGCCGTTCATGACCGGCTTTCTGGCCGCGATGATTCACGGCGCGACGCAGGTGCGGCGGATGAGCGAGAGCCTGACCGTGGCGGCGCTCGCGGTGAGCATCGCGGGCGCGGGTTTTCTGCTGTTTGCGATTGAGGGGTTGATCTGCATCGCGATGGCTGTGCCGCTGGCCCTGCCGCTGGCGTTGATCGGCGGACTCGCGGGCCATTCCGCGCAACCGGCGCGCTGGCGGAACGGCTCGCCGCAGGTCGCGTGCGCGGCGTTTCTAGCGCTGCCAATGATGCTCGGCGTCGAGCGCCTCGGCGACACGGAAGCCCCGCTGCTCGCGGTGAAATCGTCGATCGAGGTCAACGCGCCGCCCGCGCGCGTCTGGCGGCATGTCGTCACTTTCAGCGAACTGCCCGCGCCGACGGAGTGGTTGTTCCGCGCGGGAATCGCGTATCCGCTGCGCGCCGAGATTCAGGGCACCGGGCCGGGGGCGATCCGGCATTGCGTGTTCACGACCGGGCCGTTTGTCGAGCCGATCGAAGTGTGGGATGAGCCGCGACTGCTGCGGTTCGGCGTCACCGCCAATCCGGCGCCGATGCAGGAATGGACGCCGTATCGGGAGATTCATCCACCGCATCTGAAGGGGTTTCTCGCTTCGGAGCGCGGCCAGTTTCTGCTGACCGAGCTGCCCGGCGGCCGCACGCGCCTCGAGGGCACGACGTGGTATCGGCACCACATGTGGCCGGTCGTGTATTGGCAAATGTGGTCGGATGAAATCATCCATCGCATCCATCTGCGTGTGCTGCGGCACGTGCAGGCGCTGGCGGAGGCGGGGTGAGGGGACAACACACAATGCGCCCATCGGGACAGAACACGGATGCCAAAACGGGCTGCCCACCGGCACCGGTAGCGCAGGCTTCCAAGCCTGCTGTGTCGCAGGTTTCCAAACCTGCGGCCGGTGGAATTTCCAGCGCGCCCACGTTGGCCGACGCCCCGCCGACTGGGAAGTCGGCGACACAGCAGGTTTGGAAACCTGCGCTACAGCGCGGCATTCCCTCCGCTTCGGAATCTGAATCCCACCTTCTCACCTGGCCGCGACGAATCCTGCTCACGGCGGTCGCGTTCGGCGGTTCGTCAATTTACGCGCTGAGCTTCGCGCATGCCCCCGAGCGCGCGCGCTGGCTGCCGGTGGCGGCGGCGATTGGCGTCGCGGCCGGCGTGTCATGGATCGTGTTCGGTCTCGTGCTGCTCGGAGTTACGGGCCGTCGTCCGTCGGTCTGGCACTGGGCGGATGCCTGTTTGCGAACAATGGCGGTGGGCATGACCATCAAGATGACCACCGTAGTGGCGAACCTCGTCGCACCAACTGCGGCGGGCTTTCATCTCGCGGTGCTGGTGGCGGCCAATCTCGCGATGGCCGCCATGTTTGTCGCGCAGGCGCGTCCGCTCGGCGTGAGCGTGCGGGCTGCGCTGGCGCTGTGGTTCGGCGTGCTGAATGGCGTCTTCGCCATAGTACTGGCGGGTCTGCTGACCGGGCGTTGAAGGAGAAATGCGATGACCCTCACCATGACCGGACGGCTCGCCGAGTGCGTGCTGCTCGCCTATCGCACGCCCGCCGCGAGCGTTCGCGCGCTCGTGCCGGCGGGACTCGAGTTGGTAACCCACGGCGACTGGGCCTTCTGGAACATCGTCGTCTGCCGCGTCGCCGACATGCGCCCAGCGGGCCTGCCCGCGTGGCTCGGGATCAGTTACTCGCACGTCGCGTACCGCCTGTATGCGCGGGCTCGGACAGCCGACGGCGCGAATGTCGAGGGCCTCTATTTTCTCCGCAGCGAAGCAGACAACGCGCTGATCGCCGGTGCGGGCAACTGGTTCAGCGATTTCCGTTTTCACCGCGCCGCCATTGATTTGCAGGCGACGGACTCGGCGGTGGACCTGCGCGTGATTTCGCGAAACGGGCGCAAGGGTGACGCGAGCCTCAGCGCCAGGGAAATGCCCGCCCCTGAACTGGCTCCCGGCTCGTGTTTCGACACGGCGGCAGAAGCGGCGGCGTTTTTGAAATACCGCCCGCTGGGCCTGGCCGTTGACGCACGAAGTGCCACGCTGAAGCTCGCCGAAGTTTTCCGCCACGAGCAACAGTGGCAAGAACGCCCGCTCCAGGTGACCGCCGCCCGCTGGCAATTCCTCGCGAGCCTCGGCCAGCACGACGCGCAATTAGAGTGGGCCAGCCGCGTGGCACCGATCGACTACCGCTGGCGGCTGGGACGGCGTTTGCCGCTGGCCGCGCGAAGTTCGGAGTCCCGGCTTCAGCCGGCAGAACGCTGATCCGGCGACAGCGCTGGAATTTTCCCACCACTCCGCACCAATCCACGCCCCGCCGCCTAAAGGCGGAACTCCGAACCAGAGACCTCGCGGCCCCGCGCCACCACGGGAAAAATGTGTTGAGTTTCACCCGACCGCTACCCAGATTCCGCCCGCATTGACGGCCTTTCCCGGAGCCTTTGACACCTCACACCACGGCCATTCGCCGCGTGTTGACGCGACCGGGACGGCCTTCCGAAAACACTGAACCAACACATCCTGCAACCATGTCCACGCTCACCGTCAAACCCGCCGGCTCCTGCGCCTACGATCTCCTCGCCCTCGGCGAAATCATGCTCCGCCTCGACCCCGGCGAAGGCCGCGTCCGCACCGCGCGCGAATTCAAAGTCTGGGAAGGCGGCGGCGAATACAACGTGGCGCGCGGACTCCGGCGCTGCTTCGGCTTCAAAACCGCCGTCGCCACCGCGTTCGCCGACAACGACGTGGGCCGGTTGCTCGAGGACTTCATCCTCCAGGGCGGCGTCGATACGCAGTTCATCAAGTGGGCGAAGTTCGACGGCATCGGGCGCGACGTGCGCAACGGCCTGAATTTTACCGAACGCGGCTTCGGCGTGCGCGGCGCGGTGGGCACTCCCGATCGCGGCAACACCGCCGCCAGCCAGCTCAAGCCCGGTGACTTCGACTGGGACCACATCTTCGGCAAGCTCGGCGTGCGCTGGCTGCACACTGGCGGCATTTTCGCCGCGCTCTCCGACACCACGCCGCAGCTCG
The DNA here is from genome assembly GCA_014193395.1 of Verrucomicrobiota bacterium. Taxonomy (GTDB): domain Bacteria; phylum Verrucomicrobiota; class Verrucomicrobiia; order Limisphaerales; family BJHT01; genus BJHT01. The sequence goes on along the minus strand of BJHT01000175.1, from coordinate 7,180 downwards.
TCATCGAGTGCGTGAAGAAGGCCAAGCAATACGGCACCATCGTCTCCTACGATCTCAACTACCGCCCGTCCCTCTGGAAAAGCATCGGCGGCCAGAAACGCGCGCAGGCCGTCAACAAGGAGATCGCCAGCTATGTCGATGTCATGATCGGCAACGAGGAGGACTTCACCGCCTGCCTCGGCTTCCATGTCGAAGGCGCGGATGAAAGCCTGCTGCACATCGATGTGAGCGCCTTCAAGCGCATGATCGAGACCGCCGTGAAGACCTTCCCGAATTTCAAGGCCACCGCCACCACCCTGCGCGCCGCCAAGACCGCGACCATCAACGACTGGAGCGCCATCGCCTGGATGGACGGCAAGTTCTTCCAGAGCCGCGAATATCCCGACCTCGAAATCCTCGACCGCGTCGGCGGCGGCGACAGTTTCGCCTCCGGTTTCATCTACGGCCTTATGACCAGCGGCGACCCGCAGAAAGCCGTGGAATACGGCGCGGCCCACGGCGCGCTCGCGATGACCACGCCCGGCGACACCTCGATGGCCGACAAAGGCGAAGTCGAGAAACTCATGAAAGGCGGCGGCGCCCGCGTGCAGCGGTAACAGTCCGAGATCCCGACGACGCTCCCCTGCCCCGCCCGTAAGGGCGGGGCTTTTTGTTTTGGTCCGCGAAAACCCACACTCCACCTAACCCGGACTACTTCACCACAACTCCTCGTTGCTCCGCCTCCGCACGCCGGTTAAGAATTGCCGCGCTTAATGAACCAGCTCTATTTCGGCGACAACCTCCAAGTCCTGCGCGAACACCTCGCGCCGGAATCCGTTGACCTGATCTACCTGGACCCGCCGTTCAACTCCAAGCGCGACTACAATCTCCTCTTCAAGTCGCCCAAGGGGAAACAGAGCGACGCGCAGATTGAGGCGTTCAAGGATTCGTGGTCGTGGGGGATGCAGGCAGAGGCGGAATACGCCGATTTGCTGCGCCAGCCAAATACGGATGCTGTGCTGGTAATAGTTGCTCTCAGAAATTTTCTCGGTGAAAACGACATGATGGCCTATCTGACCATGATGGCCAGCCGCCTTCTCGAACTACGCCGAGTTCTCAAACCCAGCGGCTCGCTGTATTTACACTGCGACCCGTCCGCCTCGCATTATTTGAAGATCGTGCTTGATGCGGTTTTCGGGAAAACAAACATGCGAAATGAGATCGTCTGGCGGCGTTCGCATCCGAAGGGGTTGGCGTTCACGCGCTTCGCAAATAATCACGACGTAATTTTGGCGTACGGCAAAGAGCGGGGGCAAACGACTTGGAATCCGATCTACACGAAACATGATTTTGAGAGGGCTGCTGAACAATATAGTTTAGCCGACCCCGATGGCCGTCGTTATCAACTGACCTCGCTGCTCAATCCGAATCCCAACCGGCCCAATCTTACCTATGAGTTCAAGGGCGTCACAAAAGTCTGGCGCTGGACGAAACAGCGGATGCTCGAAGCCGATTCGAAGGGTTTAATCGTCGTGCCAAAAGGCGGCCAGGGCATTCCCAGATTCAAGCGTTACCTTGATGAGCAAGAGGGCATTCCAGTCAGCGATTTTTGGGATGATATCGAAATGGCATCCGGCGCGGAGTCCCTCGGTTATCCAACGCAAAAACCGCTCGCACTGCTGGAGCGCATTATCGAAGCCAGCAGTAACGAAGGCGACGTGGTGCTCGACCCTTTCTGCGGTTGCGGCACGGCAGTTCACGCGGCGCAGAAACTCAAACGCGGATGGATCGGCGTGGACATTACGCACCTCGCCATTTCGCTCATTGAGAAGCGGCTCAAAGACGCTTTCAAATCGCGTTGTAAATTTGAAGTTCACGGCACCCCAAAAGACCTAGACGCAGCGCGCAACCTTGCCCTGCGCGACAAATACCAATTCCAATGGTGGGCTGTATCGCTTGTGGATGCCCAGCCATTCCAAGGCCGGAAGAAGGGCGCGGACGGCGGGATCGACGGACTGAAGTTTTTCCAAGACGTGGACAAAGCCGGGGCACGCAAGATCGTTGTGAGTGTGAAAGGCGGCGGCTTGAAGGCCGACGACGTGCGTGCGCTGAATCACGTCCGCGAGCGCGAACAAGCGGAGATCGCGCTGTTCATTTCACTCGAAGCGCCGACCAAGGGAATGATCGCCGATGCTGCGTCTGCCGGATTCTACACCAGTGCGACGGGCAAGAGATTCCCGCGCGTGCAACTGCTGACGATTGACGGTCTGCTCTCTGGCAAGGAGCGCGCCGAGCATCCCGACCATCAACCGGATTTGAATTTCAAGAAGGCGAAGGCGGAGGCCAGCGGCGAGCAGAAGGAATTGTTGTGAGCCTCTTTCGTCGCTGCGGGCACAGGAGGTCGTAATGTCCCTGTCGCCCGGTCGTTCGGAAAACAATTCCCCCTACTCCTGATAGATCGGCAGGAAGTGGTATTTCACCGAGAGACTGAGGATGGCGAGGGCGGTGGAATAGACTTTGCCGGCGCCGCGTTCCTGGCCGTCGCGGCCCTGCCAGGAGCCGTCGCGGTCCTGCTGGCTGAGGAGGAGTTTCTCGGTGATCTGCCGGGCGATGGCTCCGTATTCGCCGCCCTTTTTCTGCATGGCCTGCGAATAATAGTAGGTGCCGTAGTAGAAGTAGCGTTCGTCCACGGTCACGGCTTGTTCGCGCAGCCATTCGGCCGAGCCGGTCAGTTCCGGGGCGTCGTGTTCCCCGCACACCTGCATGGCGAGCAGGCCGGCGGCGGCGGTGGCGTAGGAGGGATATTGTCCCGGCTCGTAGCCGCAGGCGCTGCGCAGGTTGGTGGGCTTGCCGGTGCGGTCGCGCGGTGAGTAGTAGCTGCGCTTCAAGTAGCCGATGGCCATGTCGATGGCTTCCTTCGGGACGGAAAGCCCGGCATTTTTGGCGGAGCGCAACGCCATCACCTGCCAGACAGTGATGGATAAATCCGAGTCCGGGGAATCGGGCGTGTAACGCCAGCCACCGTAATAACGCGCGTCGTATTTTTTCGCGCGCTGGGCCCGGAGGATCAGGTCGATGGCCCGTTGGCAACGGTCGCGCAGCAGGCCGTCCTGCGCTTTGTCCACGCCCATGCCGAGCATCTCGGTGAGCGCGAGGGTCGTGATGCCGTGGCCGTACATGCGCGAGCCATCGAAGCCGCCGAAATAGAGAAAGGGTTCGCGCGAGGGCGCGTCGCGGCGCACCAGAAAATCAATCGCCTTCTTCATGCACTCGCCTTCCTTGGTTTTCTCGGTCGGCTGATAACCCACGGCCGCCAGCGCCATCAGGCCCAGCGCTGTCATCGGGTTGGCGTAATCCTGGCGCTGCTCGCGGTCGGTGATGGAGCCGTTCGGGTTTTGATTGGCGACGAGGAATTTCACACCGCGGCCCACGGCCAGATCGACGCGGTCGGCGCGCGGGTAGCGCGGGGGTTCGAGCTCGGCGGCGGAAGAAGACGATGGGGCTAGGAAGAGGAGGAGGCAGAACAGCAACAAGCACGGCACGGCAAACACCGAAGCTAGAAAGGGAGCGCACGCGGCCCGCGTGCCGGTTTGGGCGGCCCGCCCAAACCCGCGTTCCCCAGTCTGCCTTTTCGGCCGCGGGGAAAAGTTAGTGGAACGAGGTTTTCGGCGGGCCGCCGAAAACGGCACGCCAGCGGCGTGCGCTCCCCGGATCGCCGGGCTTCGCCCAGCATTGCCTTCCCAATTCACGCTCACGGTTTTTTCTTCTCCCGCGCGCGGTCGGCGATGGCGCGGAAGTAGGCATCGACCTGGTTCCGATATTCCGCGGCGACGCTTTCGCGCCGTGACTCGATCAGGCCCTGCGCCAGCTTCGGCGGCAGCTTCGCCCAGTTGACGTCGCGCATTCCGGGCAGTTGCGGCAGCGCGGCGGGATCGAAATTTCCCTCCGCTTGGAGCGTGCCGGAGCCGTCGCCGCGGCCGGTCGGGTTCGGATTATTTTCGCCCGGCAACTGGCCACCGGCCCGCGCGGCGCGCATCGCGGACATCTGTTCCTGCGCCGCCGCTGCGAGCGCTTCGCCGACAGGATCGCCGCCCTGTTTGCCAGCGGCCATGCCTTCGCCGCCCTTGCCGGGCGGAGCGCCGGGATCGGTGCCTTTCCCCTGCCCTTCGCCGGCGGGTGCGCCGGGTTTGCCGGGAGTGCCCTTGCCATCGGCGGGGGCGGGCGCGCCTTGTTCCGCGCCCGGCATGCCCTGGCCGTTCATCGCGGCGTCGAGCTTGTCGAGCGCGCGGGCCATCCATTTGGATTGCTCGGGCGACGGCTGGCTGGCGGCGGGATCGGTGGCGGGCTTGGGCATCGCCGGCTGTGCGAGCGCGGCCGCGAGCGCGGCCATTTGTTTTTGCAATGCGCCGGAAGCTTCCTGCACGGCGGCCTTCGCGCCCGCCTGATCCAACTGATTGGCGAGGGCGGTTTGCGCTGCGGGAATCTGCTCGGCAGCGACGGCCTGTGTGCCTTCGCCAACTTTTTGCAGGGACTCGCCCTGCGCCGTGCCGAGGCGGCTTTCGTGGCGCGCGGCGCGCTGCATTTCCGTCGCGGCGGCGGTGAGTTCCGTGGCGAGCGGGGCCTGCTGTTTGGCGGCCTGCACCATCGCCTGCTCGGGCGTGCCGGGCGGCAGCGCGCCGATGTCCTTGGCGAGCGACGACGCCTTTTGCGCAAGGTCGGCGGCCTGTTGCGCGGCGGCTTCAGCCTGGGTTTGCAGATTCTTGGCGGCTTCCACCTGCGCCTCCTGGACCGCGGTCTTGACGGCTTCGGCGGCCTTTTTCGCGGCGCTCTCGAGATCGCGGCTGGCCTGCTGCAACACCGGCGTAAGTTCAGCCATTTGCTTGGCCGCGGCACCAGGATCTTTGGCGAGTTCCAGCGGCGCTTTTTCGGCGGTGTCCCTGAAGGCCTGCTGCGCGCGGGCGAGTTCGGCCCCGGCCTCGGCGCGGGCGCGGGCACCAGTCTCGGTCAATTTGGGAACCTGCTTGTTGGCCATGTCGCGGGCCTGCTCGGCGAGCTGCCGCGACTGCTCGGCAAGGGCGAGCGTCTCCGCGCCGCGCGTGCCGGCGTTGACCAGATCGTCGGCCAGTTTCTTCTCGGTCGCCGCGGCCTGCTGCAGCGCCTCGCGGGCGGGCGCGAGCGTGTCGCGCGCGATGGCCTGCAATTCCTGGCGCATGACATCGTTCCGCGCGAGTTCCTGTTCGAGCTGCGCGAGCATCTGCTCGGGCGACTGCGACAAGAGGTCCATGAGTTTGGCGGCCTGGGCGTATTGCGCCTCGAGCGCGGACTTGATGCCGAGTTCCTCCTCGGCCTTGCGCAAGCCGGCGCGGGTTTCCTCGGGTTTGCCGGCTTCGGCGTTGGCAAAATGTTTCGCCAACTGCTGCAGCGCGCTCGCGAGTTTCTGCTCCTGCTTCGCGGCGTCCGCGAGCGCCTCGGCGCGTGTCGCGGCGTCGGGCGCGGCGGCGGCCTGCTTCAGAGACTCGGCGGCTTTCGGCGGCGGTTCGCGCAACATCGCCACGGCGTCATCGGCATCACGCGCGCGCTCGCGGCCCTCGGCCTTGGTGAAATCCTGCACGTTGGCCTCGCGGCGGATGGCCTCCATCGTGTCCTGCACCTGGCGGTTCAGTTCGTTCTGCTGGCCGAGCAATTTCGCCGGCTCGCCATTGGTGGGAACCGCGGCCGCGGGCGGCTGCGCGGCGACCACGGCCTGCGCGGCGGCGGCGGCTTTCTGCAAGTCCTCGGCGGTCTTCGCGAGACCCGCGAGCTGGTCGCTCAATTTCGGCGCGGCGGCTGCAAGGTCCGCGCGCGCGGCGTTGACGGCGGCGGCGGATTCCTTCTGCGCCTGCTGCACGGCGGCGGCGAGTTTTTCCAGCGGCTCGCGCAACGACTGTGGCGCGCGGTCGCTCGCCTGCCGCGCGGCCATTTCCTGTTGCACGGTCGCGGCGGCGGCGGCAGTCGCGCCCGGAGCGACGGCGCTGACGGCGGCCTCGGGGAGCGCGGCATTCTTCAATTCGGCGGCGGCGGATTTCAGCTCATTGCCGAGCCAGGCGGCATCCTTCGGGCGCGCGGTGGCGACATCGGCGGACGCCTTGTCCCAGCGCTCCTGGCGGGCGAGCGCCTTCAAACCGCTGTCGAGTTCGGAGAGATGATTCGCGGCCTCGAGCGCGCGGAGGGATTGCTCAAGGCGCTGGAGCGCGGCGTCGGTGTCCTTCGGATTCGCGGCGGCGGCGGCGGTGTGGAGGCTGTTGAGCGCCTGCGCCGCGGTGCTGGCGTCGGCGGCAAATTGCGGCGAGGCGTCGTGGCGCGATTCCTCGAGGCGCGCGCGGTCCTTGAGTTCGGCGACCGCGGCCTGCCAGTCGCGCTGCAACGTCTCGCGAGCTTCGGCGACGGCGGCGGGGTTGGCCTTGGGAGTGGCGGCGAGGGCGTCGGCATCTTTGCGCAACTGCGCGATCGCCGCGGAGGCGTTGCCCGCGAGCGCGGTGAGTTCGGCGCGCGCCTTGTCGGCGGCGGCGGCGAGATCGGCGGCAAGCGGACGAAACTGCTGCACGACGCCAGCGACAGTGCGGCGAAATTCCGCGGTGGACGCGAGCAGCTTCCGGCTGGGATCGGGAAGTGCGAGTGCGCGTTCCAACGTGGTGCGTCCGGCGGTCAGCGCGGCGAGGGGTTTGCCGGCGCGTTCGCCGAGGGCGGCGGGGAGGCGTTCTTGAAATTCCTTGAAGCGCGTTTCGGCGCCGGCGGTTTCTTTCGCGGCGGCGGTTTCGCGGCGTTGCAGGCGGTCCCAGGTCATCGCTTCGTCGGGCGGTTCGGACTCGGCCTGCTTGGCGAGGCGCTCCTGCTCGCTGCCGAGATGGCTGAGGTTTTCCGCGAGCACATCGCCTTCTTCCGCCATGTGCAGATCGCGAACCAGACTCGCGACGCGCGTCGAGAACGCGCTCAGTTCCGCAGCTCCGGTGTGCGTGCGGCGCAGGGACGCGGCGTCGATCTTCGCGGCGGCGACGGCGCTCCAATTTTCCACTTCGGCGCGCAGCGGGGCGACGCGCTCGTGCTTGATGCGGCTGGTGACGCGACCCACGAGCGAGAGATCGGCGGACTCGCGGCCGGGGCGCGCGACCTTGATCGCGTCCTTTACGGCCTCGGCGACGAAGTCGAGCGCCCGGTCCACTTC
>BJHT01000174.1 GCA_014193395.1 Verrucomicrobiota bacterium | reverse complement strand
ACCACCCCGCCGCCGCCGACAATTTCCCCGCCCTCTATCGCCTCGTAAAATTCCTCCTCTGGAGCCGTGGCGGCTGGCGCATCCACCTCGACGGCCCGCCAATATTGACCGAACAACTCACCCGCCACTTCCGCGAAACCCCCACCGGCCGCTTCGATTCCCACCTCATCGGCGACCGCATCTACGCCCACCCGCTCACCGTCGTCGCCACCGCCAACCCGCCCGCCCCGCGCGCCGCCACGCGCCCCCTCGGACGCCACCTCGACGGCTGCCGCATCGGCTTCGACCTCGGCGGCAGCGACCGCAAAGTCGCCGCCGTCCTCGACGGCACCGTCGTCTTCAGCGACGAAACCGTCTGGGACCCCTACTTCCAAGCCGACCCGCAATACCACCTCGACGGCATCCTCGACTCCCTCCGCCGCGCCGCCGCCCACCTGCCCCGCGTCGATGCCATCGGGGGCAGCGCCGCCGGCGTCTATGTGAACAACCGCGTCAAAGTCGCCTCCCTCTTCCGCGGCGTCCCCGAGGAAATCTTCGAGCGCCGCGTAAAAAATATTTTCCGCGAAGTCCAGCAAGCCTGGCCCGGCGTCCCCCTCGAAGTCGTCAACGACGGCGAAGTCACCGCCCTCGCCGGCTCGATGGCCCTCGGAAAAAACGCCGTCCTCGGCCTCGCCCTCGGCACCAGCCTGGCCGCCGGCTACGTCAACCGCGAGGGCAACATCACCTCCTGGCTCAACGAACTCGCCTTCGCCCCCGTGGACTACCGCCCCGACGCCCCCCGCGACGAATGGAGCGGCGACTACGGCGTCGGCGCGCAATACCTCTCCCAACAAGCCGTCGGCCGCCTCCTCATCCCCGCCGGCATCACCGCCGACCTCAGCCTGCCGCTCCCCGAAAAACTCAAGCTCGTGCAATCCCTCATGGCAAAAGGCGATCCCCGCGCGCAAAAAATTTACCAAACCGTCGGCACCTACCTCGGCTACGCCCTCGCGCACTACGCCGACTTCTACGACTTCGACCACGTCCTCATCCTCGGCCGCGTCACCAGCGGCCCCGGCGGCGATCACCTCCTCACCGCCGCCAAAGAAGTCCTCCGTCAAGAATTCCCCACCCTCTCCACCCGCCTCGCCTTCCACGTCCCCGACGAAAAAGAAAAACGTCACGGCCAAGCCGTCGCCGCCGCCAGCCTCCCCCAACTCGCAAAATAATCCCCCGGCAGGACCGCGTTGCGCACGGCCGAACCTCCCCCGTAGCCGCCGACGTGAGGAGGCGGATCGAACGTCAAGCAGCCCATTTGAAGCACAGGAACCTCCGCCTCCCCACGCCAGCGGCTACGCATCTTCATCACCACCCTGCGTGTCTGAAATCGCCAATGGCACCTCCCGCATGTGAACCGGTTTGGCAGGGCGCGTCTGTCCCCAGCGCGCCGCCGACGTGCTGACACGCTACCGGCGCGCTGAGGAAAAACGCGCACTACCAACCGCAATCGCCCAAAGCTCCGCAGCCTGCTGCAACCCCAACGGGGTTGCGACCTCCAGCCCAGGGTTGCGAGGAACGAGCTACCCTGGGTAACCGCCGGATGATTTTTCAACCCCAACGGGGTTGCGTCACTGCCTCCGCCAAGCCGCAACCCCGTTGGGGTTGTGAGCTTTTGAAACGCTTTCCCAGGGTAGCTCGTGCCTCGCAACCCTGGGCTGGAGGCCGGAATCCCGTTGGGATTCAGCGCGGAAATTTCCAAGAATCCCGCCTCCTATCCCGCCCGACTTTTCCCGCGAATGCTCCGCGTCTTCGCGCTCGCACGCGCCACTTTCGGAACTGCCCGCTCCCACGGAATCTGCTCAAGCCCATCCGCCCCCGCAGCCTCCCACTCCGACCAATCCTCGCCCGCATCCGCCATCTCCCGCGCCGTTTGCTCCCACGTAAGTTTGCCCGCCTCAGCCTTGGGCCGGAGCGCGATTTCAGGTCTGCGATCCTCCAGTCTGTTGGTAGCCGACTTGAGCGGACTTCCGCCATCGCTAATCGGGGTGCAACTCATATCGCCTGGTTCTCGCCCATACGCCGTTGAGCGGTCGATACACGACGTAAAGCCACTCGTTACCCGTGTAATCCTTGCTCAAAAGAAATCCAGACCCACTCGGCGGGCAGATGAACCGGGCCCATGCACGAAGGGCTGGGCCGACGGTGGCCTGTCTGCCGGTGGCGGTAAACTCCACCGTTCGGCTCGTTACAGAGGATCGCCAATCGAACACGAGCGGATATATCCCCACATAAACAATGGGAACGAGGAGCGCAGCCATCGCGAACTTTCGGGTCTCTTTGCTCATCACGCCGCCAGCCGTTCAAGTTTACCTACGCAAACCAAGCATCGTTGGCCGCCCAAACCCGCCGCCGCACGGACGTGCCCCTCCCCGAACCCAACAAGAAACATTCAACTTCCAACGTTCAACTCTGAACGTTCAAAGTTGAACGTTGAACGTTGAGCGTTGAGCGTTCTCTTTCCGCGCCGTCCCGCCCCTCATCCCCCCGCATTCAGCTTCTTCAACTCCTGCCAGAACTTCTCCACATTCCCCTTGCGCACCTCGACGATCGGCACTTCGAGAAACCCATCCTTCGGCAACACCGCCTGCTCCCCGCGCGCCAGCCCGGCGAGCACGCGCACGGAATGGTAGCCGTAGAGATACGGCTGTTGGCTTACCGTCCCGTGGATGTGCCCGTCGGTGATCCCCTGCAACGTCACGTCCTGCTCGTCGAAGCTCACCAGCTTGATCTTGCCCAGTTTGTTGGCCTCCTTCACCGCCTGCAGACAGTTCGGGATGTTGTAGGCGAACAAGCCCACCATGCACGCCAGGTCCGGCGTCTTCGCCATCGCGTCCTCGGCGTTCGCCTTGGCGCGGGCGTAATCGAAATTGTCCGTGCGCGTGTCGAGAATCGTGTACTTGCCGCCCGTGAGCGGCGCACCGTTCGGATCCACATTCAGCTTGCCCAGTCCCTGCGCCGGCCGATCCAGCAACTCGTCAATCACCCCCTGCCGCCGCTGCTGCGCGTTGAGCTGCTCCAGCCGCCCGACGAAAATCATGACCTTGCCGCCCTCGGGCAGCGCCTCCTTCACCAGCTTCCCGGCCGAGCGCCCCGCCTTGTAATTGTCCATCCCGATGAAACACAGCCGCTGCGACTCCGGCGCATCCGAATCATGCGTGATCACCTTCGTGCGCTTGCACGCCTCGTTGATCAGGTCCGTCTGATTCTTCGCGTCAATCGGGCTGACCGCGATGCCATCAATGCCCTGCACCAGCAGCGTCTCCAGCATCCGCTTCTGATCCACGATGCCCTTGGGCGGCATCAGCACCTCGCACTGGATGTTGAACTCCTTCTCACCCGCGCGCACGCCAGCCGCGGCGTTGTTCCAAAACGGATCAATGCCATTGGTCACATACGCGATCTTCAACTTCTTCCCCGGCTTCGCCTCCGCGCCCGCGGCAGGCTTCGCGTCGGTCCCGGCCGCCGGCTTGGTCTCGGCACCCGCGGCGTGCTTGGTTTCCGGCTTGGCCTTCAACTCCGTCTTGGGCGGAGGCGGAGTTTCCGCCGATTTTTCGCAACCGGTGAAAGCAGCGAGCAAAATGGGAGCAAGGCACGAAAAGAAGAATCGTCGGGTGTTCATAGGTGGCGGCGGTTCTAGCGGAATCCCGCCCACCGTCAAGCCGGGCGGCACGCGACGCTCGAAGCTTCCGCAGGAACCGGATTGGCAAACGAATGGAGGCAAAGGAATGAAAACGAAAAAGTCTTCTTGTCCCCATTCCTTTGCCTCCATTCCTTTGCCAAATATTCCGCTGCCCCGCCCCTGTGGAACCATCGGTGCCGCGCCGCTCGCTGCCAACGTCCACCCCTCCGCCACCCGGGTACGATGGCCCCATGCTGCGCCGTTGCGGTGCTCGGGTTCTCCTCACGTCGTCTGCTAAAAGACCAATGCTTCCCCACCGTTCCCCTTGCTTCCGCCCGCGCGCTTGTCGCATCTTCGCGGCGTTCCAAAAAATTTAACCCTGCACTGCTTATGCCATTGAACCGTCGTCAGTTCCTCCACCAAACCGCGGGCGGCGCCGTCGCCACCGGCCTGGTCGGCGCTACCGCTCTCGCCCCCCGCACCGCCCCGGCCGCCGCCGCCGAGGCCGCGGGGCCGCTGATCATCGACACCCACCAACACCTCTGGGATCTCTCGAAATTCGAGCTGCCCTGGCTCGACGACGTGCCCGACATTTTGAAACACAGCTATCGCACCGAGGAATACCGCGCGGCGACGCAGGGCCTGAACGTGAAGGCCGTGTACATGGAGGTCGATGTCGCGCAGCGCCAGTTGGTGCAGGAGGCCGAGTACGTGATCGACCTCGCGCGCAGCGGCCAAAGCCCGACGCTCGGCGGCGTCATCGGTGGACGCCCGTTTCTCGCAACGTTCCCTTCGTATATCCGGCGGTTTCAGGGCAACCCGCTCATCAAGGGCGTGCGCCGCGTGCTGCACATTCCCGAGACGCCGCCGGGCTTCTGCATTTCCGATGCCTTCGTGCGCGGCGTCCGCCAGCTTGGCGACGCGGGCCTGAGCTTCGACCTCTGCATGAGGCCGACCGATCTGCGCGACGGCATCAAGCTCACCGAGCTTTGCCCCGACACGCGCTTCGTGCTCGACCACTGCGGCAACGGTGATGTGAAGGCCTTTCGTCCGCTGCGCGAGGGCGAGAAGCGCCCCTCACACGACGCCACCGATTGGCGGCGCGCCATCGAAGCCTTCGCCAAACGCCCCAACGCCATCTGCAAAATCTCCGGCATCGTCGCGCGACTGCCCGAGGGTGCCGGCGCGGAGGAGCTCGCGCCGATCATCAATCACTGCCTCGATTCGTTCGGCCCCGACCGGGTGGTCTTCGGCGGCGACTGGCCCGTCTGCCTCCTCGGCGCGTCGCTGCGCCGCTGGGTGGAAATGCTCGGCCAGATCATCGCCACGCGCCCCGCCGCCGATCAGCGCAAACTCTGGTCCGAAAACGCGATCAAGTTTTACGGGCTGAAGGTGTAGCCGCCTCGCACTCCGCAACGCGGCCGGAGCACGTCCATCCCCGGGGCGCAGCAACGTCGAGCGCGGGGCCAGGTTGGAAAATCCCCCGGCCCTCGCGCATGTGGACCTCGCTGCGGCCGGGGACGGCCGCACTCCGGCCGCGTTCGGGACCGCACATTTCCATTTCGCTGATTGAAAATTCCATCGCGCCACGAAAGCTTCCCCCATGATTCGCACTGTTCGTTCGCTCCCTGACCTCCGCGTCGGCCGCCGGTTCCACAGCCGCAGGTTTTTCTTCCCATCCGCCCTGGCGCTCACGCTCGCGCTGCTGTTGGCCGGGGCGACGCGCGGCGCCGCCGCCGTGGATTTCGCGCACGAGATCGTGCCCATCCTGCGCGAGCACTGCGCCGAGTGTCACACCGGCGACAAGAAAAAGGGTGGCCTGAGCATGAACGACCGCCCCGCGCTGCTCGCCGGCGGCGAGAACGGCGCGGTCGTCGTCCCCGGCAACGCCGCAAAATCGAAGCTGCTGACCGCGGTGCTCTCGACCGACCCCGACGCGCAGATGCCGCCGAAAGGCCCGCGCCTCTCACCCGCGAAAGTAAAACTGCTGCGCGACTGGATCGACGCCGGCGCGCCGTGGACCGAGGGATTCGCCTTCAAAAAAGCCGGCTACGAACCGCCGCTCAAGCCTCGTCGCCCCGAGCTGCCGCCCGCCGTCGCCGGCCGCACGAACGCCGTGGACCGCATTCTCGACGCCTATCTCGCGGGGCTGAAAACGCCGCGCCCCGCGCCGATCGACGACGCCACGTTCGCGCGCCGCGTGCATCTCGATCTCGTCGGCCTGCTGCCGGAACCGGACGCGCTGACGAAGTTTCTTGCGGACACCGCGCCGGACAAACGCACGCAACTCGTGCAGTCACTCCTCGCCAACGACACCGCCTACGCCGAGCACTGGCTGACGTTTTGGAATGACCTGCTGCGAAATGATTACTCGGGCACGGGCTTCATCACCGGCGGCCGCAAGCAGATCACCGGCTGGCTGTATCGCGCGCTGATCGAGAACCGGCCCTACGACCAGTTCGCCCGCGAGCTAATCGCCTACACGCCCGAGAGCGAGGGCTTCGCGCTGGGCATCAAATGGCGCGGCGACGTGAGCGCGGGCGCGACGACGGAGATTCAATTCGCGCAGTCCGTCGGCCAGTCCTTCCTCGGCATCAACCTGAAGTGCGCCTCGTGCCACGACAGTTTCATCGACCGTTGGAAGCTCGACGAAGCCTACGCGCTGGCGGCCGTGTATGCCGCCAAGCCGATGGAGATTCACCGCTGCGACAAGCCCGTGGGCCGCACCGCCAAGGCCGGCTGGCTCTTTCCCGAACTGGGGCAGATCGACGGCGCGAAGCCGCAGCCCGAGCGCCTCAAGCAGCTCGCCGCGCTGCTCACCCATCCCGAGAACGGCCGCTTCACGCGCACCATCGTCAACCGTCTCTGGCACCGCCTGATGGGCCGCGGCATCGTGCATCCCACCGACGCGATGCAGTCCGAGCCGTGGAATCACGACCTGCTCGATTATCTCGCCGTCCACCTCGCGGACAGCCGCTACGACTTGAAGCAAACCCTCGCGCTCATCGCCACCTCCGCCGCGTATCAATCGCGCGCGGAGATTCTCACCAAGGATGCCGACGAGCACGGCTACCGTTACGCCGGCCCGCGCGCGCGCCGGCTCACGGCCGAGCAGTTCGTCGATGCCGTGGGCCAGCTTTCCGGCACGGCCCCGACGCGCTTCGACGCGCAGGTCGTGCGCGGCCGCCCCGCCGTCAGTGCCACCGCGTCCGTGCAACTTTCCGGCCATTGGATCTGGTCGCACGCCGACGCGGGCAACGCGAAGCCCGGCGAGGAAATGGTGGTGCATAAGAAATTCACGCTGCCCGCCGCCCCCGTGCGCGCCGGGGCCGTGGTCTCCGCCGACAACAGTTTCACGCTGTATGTGAACGGCGCGAAAGTGACCGCGAGCGAGAACTGGGAAAACCCCGAGACCGTCACGCTCGAGTCGCGGCTCAAGGCCGGCGCGAATGAAATCCTCATCGTCGCCCGCAACGGCGGCGCCGCGCCGAATCCCGCCGGGCTGTTCTTCGAGGCCCGCGTGCGGCTCCCCGACGGCCGCGAGGAAGTCATCGGCACGGACGCGACGTGGCAGTGGACGAAGTCGCAGCCGGACGGCAAGGGGAAGTTCAAGGTCGAGCCGCAGGACTGGCAGGCCGCGGTGCCCGTCGCCAACTCAAGCCCGTGGAACGCGAAGATTGGCAAACAGCTCACCCAGCAACTGGCGCAGGCCGTTTACTCCAATCTGCCGATGGTGCGAGCGTCGCTGCTCAAGAATGATTTCCTCATGCGCGCCCTTGGCCGCCCGCACCGCGAACAGATCGTCAGCGTCCGGCCCGCCGATCTCACCACGCTCGAAGCGATTGACCTGAACAACGGCCAAATCCTCGCGAACCGCCTCGACGCCGGCGGCGTCAAGCTCGCCGCCAAGGACTGGCCAAACAGCGACGCCTTCGTGAATTGGCTCTACACCTTCGCCCTCGCGCGTCCGCCGACCGCGGACGAGCTCACGCTCGCCCGCGAAGCACTCGGACCGAAACCGACGGCGCAGGGCACGGCAGATTTGCTGTGGGCCGTGTGCATGTTGCCGGAGTTCCAGATGGTACGGTGAGGGGGAGTCAAAATGTTAGGCGCGCGGGCGGTCCCCGCCCGCAGCGGCCCCGCACCCGCGAAGGTGCCAGAGATTCCCAGCACCCAAGCTCCGATATGACCGCTGCGACCAGGGACTGGTCGCGCTCCGCTGGCGCGCGGGCGGTCCCCGCCCGCAGCGGCTCCGCACCTGCGAAGGTGCCAGAGATTCCCAGCATTCAAGCTCCGCTGTGACCGCTGCGACCGGGGACCGGTCGCGCTCCGAGGGGCACCGCCCGCCTTACCGCGCCGGGTTGATGATCTCGCTCATCTTGAAGATGGGCAGGAACATGGCGATGACGATGCCGCCGACGACGACGCCGAGGAACACGATGAGCAGCGGCTCGATCAGCGAGGTGAGGCCGGAGAGCGTGGTGTCGATTTCTTCATCGAGGAAGTCGGCGACGCGCTCGAGCATCTGGTCGATTTTGCCGGTCTGCTCGCCGGCCGTCATCATGCGGATGATCATGGTCGGGAAGATGGGATTTTTCGCGAGCGAGGTGGCGAGACCTTCGCCGCGCTCGATCTCGGTGGCGGCGGAGCGGATGGCTTTTTCCATGCCGACGTGGCCGCTGGTGTTGGCGACAATGTTCAGCACTTCCAGAATCGGCACGCCGCTGCGGACCATGGAGGAGAGCGTGCGGGCGAAACGGGCGAGCACGATCTTGTGGGCGATGCTGCCGAAGACCGGGAGCTTGATGCGGATTTCATCCCAGCGGGCGCGGCCCGAGGGCGTCTTCACGTAGTTGATCAATCCGTAGATCACGCCGGCGCCACCGAGGAAAATGAGGATGAACCACTTCTGCACGAACTCGCTGGTGTCGATGAGCAACTGGGTCGGGCCGGGCAGCTTGGCGCCGAAGCCGGAGAAAATTTCGCCGAAGACGGGCACGACCTTGATGAGCAGAAAAATGGTGATGCTGATGGCGACCACCGTGACGACGGTCGGGTACATCATGGCGGATTTGATCTTCTTGTTCATCCGCGCGCGGTTTTCCAGGAAGGTGGCCACCCGCGCGAGAATCTCGGCCAGCATGCCACCCTTTTCGCCGGCATCGACCATCGAGGTGTAGAGGCGATCAAAAACTTTCGGATGCCGCCGCAGCGCTTCGGAGAAACTGTCGCCGCCCTCGACCTTGTTGCACACGTCCTTGATGACGTCGCGCATGGCTTTGTTGGTCGTCTGGTCCGCGAGCGCCTGGAGCGACTGCACCATCGCGAGACCGGCGTCGATCATGGTGGCAAGCTGCCGCGTGAAGACGACGAGGTCGGCGAGGGCGATGGAGCCCGAGGCGGAGCGCGACCGTTTGGCGACCTTCTCGTTGATGCTGACGACCAGCAGGTTGCGGTTGAGCAGTGCGGCGATGGCGGCGGCTTCCGAAGACGCATCCACTGAGTTGCGAATTTCGCGACCGCTGCTGGCCTCCCGGGCGACGTAAACGTAGGACGACATAATACTCGGGGGAGTATCGGAATCTTGGGGGCGGGGCTTGAGCGGAGGGGCGGGAGTAATTAGTGATCCGTGATCCGTGATTCGCGCCTCCTGCCCCCTGTCTCCTGTTCCCTGCCCCCTGCCCCCTGCCTCCTGCCTCCTGTTCCCCGCCTCCTGCCCCCTGCCTCCTGCCTCCTGTTCCCCGCCTCCTGCCCCCTGCTCCCAAGTCCGGGCGCGCAACGGACGCAGGCAATCGCCGCGCAGGGCGCGATGCGGTTTGCGTGACGGACTTTTTCCGGCAGGCTCGCGGGCATGAAAATTTTCCTGGTGCTCTGGCTGGTGGCGATCAACGCGGTGGCGGCGCTGAAAACGGACATCGAGTTTGCACGGCCGGGCGGCTTCAGCCTGACGTTGGATGCGTTTGTTCCCGAGGGGCCGGGACCGTTCGCGACGTGCATTTTGGTTCACGGCGGGGGCTTCATGCGCGGCGACAAGACCAGCTACATCAAGCCGCTGTTTGAACCGCTGGGCCAGGCGGGCTTCGCGTGGTTCACCATCAACTACCGCCTCGCCCCGACGAACCGCTATCCGGCCTGCGTCGAGGATGTCGAGTCCGCCATCCGCTGGGTGAAGGCGCACGCCGCCGAATACAAGGTCGATCCCCGCCGCATCGCGCTCATCGGCGAATCGGCGGGCGGGCATCTCGTCTCGCTCGTTGGCACGCGCACCAACCGCGACCTCGCGGTGGCTGCCGTTGTGCCGATTTATGCGCCGCACGATCTCGTGTTGCAGGTCGATCACCGCGCCAAGCTCGGCCCGTCGATGGAGGCGCTCTTCGGCCTTAAGGAGTTGAACGATCAGGCCCGCACGGTCCTGCGCGCCGCTTCCTCCACCGCTTATCTCCGCCGCGATTTGCCGCCTTATCTGCTCATCCACGGCGACAAGGACGAGCAGGTTCCGTACGAGCAGTCGGTGAAATTTCAGCGGCAGATGCAGGCTCTCGGCGCGACCTGCGACTTCATCACGATCCCCGGCGGCGCGCACGGCATGGGCGGCTGGGACAAGCTGAAATCCGACTATCGCGAACAGATGATCCGGTGGTTGAAGCGAACACTGGAGATGCGCTGAGAAGGGCGCGCGGCGTTCCCGCCGTTTCGACATCCGAGCGTCCCATCGCGGGTGCCCCGCACCGCCGTCCCCCGTTGCAGCGGCGAAATCGCCCCTCGCGGCCCGGCCCTACGCCAGCCCCTTCAGCGCCGCGCGGATTTTCTCCTCCACCGCCTTGATGCGCGCCGCGCCTTCCACCTTCTCGCCTTCCAGCTCGGTCACGTAAAACGTGTCCATCGCCGCGCCCTTTTCCGTGCAGATTTTCGCCAGCGCGATGTTGACGCGCAGGTCCGCCAGCGCCTGTGACACCGCGTAGAGAATCCCCGGCCGGTCTTCCGTCTGGAGATCGATCACCGTGTAATCCGCCGAGCCTTGCGGATCCACGGTCACAATCGTCGGGATCGTTTCGCCCTCCATCGACTGATAGAGCGGACTGAGGCCCGCCTGCCGCCCGATCAGCTTGGTGAAATCCACGCCCTCCGTCAGCGCCTTCTCCAGCACCGTCTCGAATTTCTCGCGCTCGACCTTGTTGGCCATCAGTCCCGTCCGCGCATCGGTCACAAAAAACGTGTCCAGGATGATCCCGTCATTCCGCGTGAAAATCTGCGCCGCCAAAATGTTCAACCCCGCGGCCGTCAGCGCGCCCGCGATCTTGCTGAACAACCCGCCGCGGTCCCAGGTGCAGATGCTCACCATCGTGTAGCCGCGGTCCGGCTCGTTGTGCCACAGAATCGTCGGCGCCAGCGGATTGCCGTTGAGATCGAGCTGCAGCCGCATGAACTGATGCGACAACGTCAGGTCCGTGAAAATCTGCCGCACCGAATTGATCTGAAAATAGCGCGCCGGCAGGTTCGCAAAGTGCGCCTGCAATTCGTCCTCGTTGAAGCTCCCCGGCATCAGCCGCCGCACCTCGGCCAGCAACGTCTCGCGATGCTTCTCCTCGCCCCGGTCCTGCTCGACGCCGCCTTTCAGCGCCTGGCGCGTCTTGCGATACAACGTCAGCAGCAGCGAGTCCTTGAAGCCGTTCCACAGCTTGTCGCTCGTCCCCAAGGAGTCGGCCACCGTGTGCAGCGCGAGAATGGCGAGATCCTCCTCGTTCTTGATCACTGCGGCGAACTGCCGGATCACCTGCGCGTCCTCCAAGTCCCGCCGCTGCGAAATCACCGCCATCAACACATGATGCTCGATGATCAGCTTGAGTGTCGCGGTCGCCTCCGCCGACAGCCCCAGCCGACGCGCCACGCGCCCCGCCAGCTCCACGCCCACGGCCTCGTGTTTGCCGGTGTGATCCGCCTTGCCCACGTCGTGCAAGAGCAGCGCCAGATAGAGCAGATGCGGCCGCTCGATATACTGGAAAATCTCGCGATAGGTCTCGTGCTGGGGCGTGCCCGCCGACCAGAACTGGTCGAGCTTGTCGATGCACACCAGCGTGTGCTCGTCCACCGTGTACTGGTGGTAAAACTCGAACTGCACCAGGCACGTCAGCCGCCCGAATTCCGGCAGATACTTCCCCAGCAACCCCACGTCGTGCATCAGCCGCAACACCCCGCCCACGTTGCCGCGCTGGCTCAAGATTTCGAGGAACGTCGTCGCCACATGCGGGTCGGAACGAAACTCCTTGTCCACCAGGACCAGGTTGCGCCGCACCAGTTGCGCCAGGTCCGGATGCAGCTTCAGCCCGCGCTGCTGGATGTGCAGAAACAGCCGCACCAACCGCCGCGGCTGATCGCGGAACACCCGCGGTGCACCCGCATGAATCTCGCCGCCCACAATTTTGAAACCATCCACGACCTGCTCCGTGGACCGCCGCCGCCGCTCGCGCAGCAACTGCGCCAGATACGGGAAGCGCCCCGGCCGCGGCAACAGCGCCAACCGCTGCTCCACCTCGCGCGTGATGAGATGAATGTTGCGGGCGTGCCGGTAGTAATCGCCCATGAACTTCTCCAGCCGCTGGCTCGGCGAGCGGTTCGTGTACCCGAGCGCAAACGCCACCGCGGGCTGGACATCCTTGCCCAACACATCCGCCGGCCGGCCCAGCAGGTAGTGCAGTTCGTTGCGCGTCCGCAGCAGAAAATCATACGCGCCCTCGAGCTGCCGCCGCTCGCCTTCGTTGATCATGTCGCGCTGCTCCAACTCCTTCAATGAACTCACGCGATAACGCACAAACGTCATCCACAACAGGTTTTGATAATCGCGCAGCCCGCCGCAGCCGTTCTTCACGTTCGGCTCCTGCATGCACGCCGAGCCCCCGTATTTCGCCCGCCGCGTCGTTTGATCCGCGACGCGCGCGTCGATGTATTCGTCCTCGCGCCCCATCACGCTCTTGGTCAGCAGCACGCGCTTCATCCGCTCCAACAGCTCCGCCGAACCGCTGATCAGCCGCGCCTCCAGCAGCGAGGTTTTGGACTGCATGTCCGTGTTCGCCACCGCCGCGCAATCCTCCACGCCGCGCACCGCGTGCCCGACCTTCAGGCCGATGTCCCACAGCAGATAGAGCAACCCCTCGACCAGCGCCGCCAGATACGGATGCGCCTTGCCCGCCGTCACCATGTCGCCCGCGTGCAGAAACATGATGTCGATGTCGCTGTGCGGATTGAGTTCACCCCGGCCGTAGCCACCCGTGGCCACCAGCGCGAACGGCGGCGCGGCCTTGCCGGGGCCGGGCGGCAAATCCTTCTGCAAATCCGCCAGCAAATACCGCAGCAACGTGTCCATCACCGCCGCCCGCGCGTGGCAGATCTCCAGCCCGCCGCCGCCCGCGCGATGCAGGATTTTCAACCGCGCGCTCTCGACCTTGAGGAAGGTTTTATACCGCGCCAACTCCTGCGACGGCTTCCGCCCCGCGGGCAGCGGCAGACGTTTGGCAGCACTGGCTTCGATTTTTTCCAACAGGCGCGGCATGGGCCGCGGACCATAGGGGCAACCGCCCCGGCGAGGCAAGCGGCGCGGGAAGTCGGGGAGGGAGAGTGCCTGGCCTTTGTTCTCGGGTGTTTTGAGGTTCAGCCCAACTTCGGTTTTCAGGCTGAAGTTAAATTCGCATTGCGGCCCGGCGCGTGGCCGTTACCCGCTGCGCGAGAACTCTTGCGGGGCGATGGAGCCGGCGACGTGAGGAAATGCCGAGCGCCACGGGAGAAAAAGGGGGGCCGCGGCAGGCGGGCAGTTCCGCGTTTGCAGGAGTCGAGGTTGCGAGACTCTCGCCTTTTCCGCGCGAGACGCGGCCTGAGTCTCGCGGATCTGACCGGATCAAGGCGCGTGAAACCGGTGCGCGGTTTCACGACGCGGCGGGGCGGGCCTTGCGCCGAGGCAGGTTCGAGTCTCGTTACCTCGACTCCTACAAGGGCACCCGCGGGCGCGGCGGCGCAGGTTACTTCCCCGCCGTGGCGGTTCCGCCGGTGTACTCGATGCGCACGATCTGCGTGTCGAGGTTGTTGCCCCACGCGGTGCCCCATTCGATGAGGTAGAGGCAGCCGTAGCACCGAGCTCGAGGTCCATCGGGCGCTTGAAGGTCATCTTCGGGCAGAAGCGTTCCATCTTCAGCGAGCCGTCGGCGTTCTTGGCGATGTTGTCGTTTTCGTCGAGATGCACGGCGATGATCCAGTTGCGGCTCCATTCGTAGATGAAGAGCGTGTGGTCGTACTCGGCGGGGAGCTTGGTGGCCGATTTGTTGTTCTTGTCGAAGTAGTAAACCGGGCCGGCCATCGCGGTGCGGCCGCCGCCGGCGTTGAGCACGGGGAAGCGCGCGGACTGGCCGTGGGTGTAGCCGATGAACGCCGGCTGCGCGGGCGGAAGTTCCTTGATGCCGGTGTTGTTGGGCGAGTTGTTGA
>BJHT01000173.1 GCA_014193395.1 Verrucomicrobiota bacterium | reverse complement strand
CGGTGAAGACGGTAGAAACCCTGCTGGCCGATTGGCAAAAAAATATAGCTTGGTTGATTACTGATCAGCATGATGGGCATCCAAGTGCCGATCACCAAATCGTCAGTGTGCTCCAAGTAGAGTCCGGCAGCAGTAATTGGCCAGGAAAGGGTGCTCTGCCGCAGAGCGTTAGCCCCAACGAAAACCTGTGGATTGAGTGGGACGAAACTTGATTTCCAAGATAGCGAAGTCATCATCATATTCGTGGGCGCGGCGCGAACCAAACTTGTCGGATCGGCGACATCCGCGCGAATCAAATTCGTTCTCGACAGGGACAAATTGAATCCGCCAACCGAAAAAACCGATGAGGTCGCGCCGACAACCGCCACATTGTTGGTGAACCATTGAAAATTCAACGAGTGCGTAGCGGGACTCAGGGTGGTCAGGCTAAACGTGATGGCCAGATCATTCGTGGACTTCAATACATTGTTTGTGGCCGGCAAATAGGATTCAATCATACCAAGCTTGTTGTAAATGGTCTTGATCAGCGTCTCCGAACATACTTCGCAGAAAGGCACGCCAAGCGTCTGCATCATACAAGTCCGTTTTGGCCGGAAATAGTTCGTCGAATAAACCGCACCACGAAAAAGGCCCACGACGTTGTTGTACGCAGAAGTGTCCGGAGTAGGAATCGGCGTGCCCGTTGGAATCCAAGCATTCCATTTGATGGAAGCGAGATTAGTTTGCTGCGTTGTGTTTGGCCTTTCTCTAGGCGTGCCCCCGGCATCGCTGTATTCGTCACCCAGACCCGCGAACGTGTGCCCCATTTCATGAATCGCAACTTCGGCGCTGGCACCGTTTATGGAAGCGACCAAAATGGAACCTCCGGAACCACCATATTGCGCGTCGTTAACGACAACTGCAGCGAGGTCATATTCGGGCATGAATTGCGCAAGCAAGGCATTGACGCGATTCCTTCCGGTCGTGCTAATTGTCAGAAGTCGTTTAACGCCCGAAGTGTCGAAACGCGAATCGAAGAATGTGTCCACCAAGTTTGTAGTAGGCGTATAATGATCTGAGCCGGATTGTTTGGACGGCACGGAAATGCAGAACGCGTTGAAATAACTCGAATACTCCTTCAATGGTGGCGTGCCAAGCATCCGGTTCAGCATAACCCGTGCGTCAGATTCAAAGTGGGAAAGATCGGCGATCGTGTATCCCTCCGAGAAAAAAACGATGTTCAACCGGATGGATGTCGGCCCGTTGGTCAGAAGAGTCGTCATGTTCGTCTGCCCCATTGCAACCCCTCCCGCCATGACGACTACGGCGGTCCATAGAGCCGCCATAAAACGTACACTCATTGTGTGGCGTTCCTGAACAGGTCGATTCGGGCGAGCAGGTTTTTCTCAGCAACTGATGCACCGGGAGGTGCCCGCTCGGCACCCTTTCGTATGCGATGTATCGCAATGCGACAGACGCCCACCTGCAATGGGGTGCGAACGATGAATTGCACATCGTCAACCCGAACCAGTTTTGACTTAAGCTGGCCGGGATGCTCGGGATCTTCATATTCGTACCGTTGCACCGACGGGTCATCAATTTCTAGATTCCACGCCACCCTTCCGTCGGCATGCTCCAAACTGAGCTGCAACCGTTCCGCATCCCTTGAATCGGCCTGTGGTTTAAGTGCGCCTTTAACAACTTTGGCTTGATCAAGAGTGACGACACCGTCTTTTACACGAAGCGTCAGAAAGAGAAATTGATTGGTCTCCTCGGTCGCGCGAATTCGGAGAGGCAACAACGCCGCCAGAAGCATTGTTATGTGAAGGCCCGACCATATTGCTCGTCTGGCGAGGTGAGTTTTCACGGCAAATAACTACTGCTAAAAAATCGGCTTCCGACGCAGTCCCGTTCAGGGCAAAACGCCTTTTTGTCAGTCATCTCTTCCAGACCTTCTGGCACCGTGAGTTGATGTCAAGCGGGTTTTCACATCGAGGGGTCAGTTCTTGATAATGGCTACTGCCAGCGAACAGCGGGTCAAACCGGCTCCAAGTAGAGCCACTGAAACACCTCGTCCACACCTGCACTCGCGCTGCTCGGGGCGCAGATGGCCAGGCCATCGGGGCCGAAGCGGGCGGTGACGGTCGCGCCCTTGCCTTGGGCCAGGCACTTGAAGTTCAGGTCGCGCGTGGGTTTAAGGAAAGAGGCCGCGAATCTTGGCTCGCACTTCCTTGAGCCTGGCATCCTTCAGTTTGCCGACCGTGTAGAGAATCACCGACTGCTCGACGGTGAACAGCCGGGTTGGCCGGATGAAACTGTCCACAGCCAGACGCCCTCAGTCGAAGTCAGCGAGCACCAGTGGAACTGAGCAACCATCAGACCGAGCCTGACTGGTGATCCGGCAGAGAATCAGGTCGTCGCCCGCGAGGTCCGCCACCACCAACGCCGGCCGACGTTTGCCCGCTTGCAAATGGGTTTGCGGGAAAGGCAGGACAACCACTTCGCCGATTACAGGCTGGCCCATGCGGTGTCTTCCTCTGGCGTGCTCCAATCCTTCGCCAGCGCGGTTTCGCTCCCGAGCAGGCCATGGAACGATTCGTCCTCCTGTTTTGCGCGCCAGAACCAGGCGAAGTCATACACCTCGCGCCGGAGCGGCTCCGGCAGTGCGATGATCTCCTGTTAAAACTTGCTTCGTGCTCATGCGGCGCTTATCGCACACCCTGCTATCGCTAAGCCGTGTCTATGCAGTCGGACCGGATGTTGAAACCACAGAGACACGATGGACACAGAGAAAAACGGGGGAGGGCGGCGACAACAGGAAGTCACCCATCAGTGGACGATGACCGATCAGCGAGTTCTTGTCTTTCTCTGTGTGCATCGCGTCTCTGTGGTCAAAAAGACTCGGCTCGACTGAATAGTTACGGCTAAGAATGCGGGTTTCAAATCACCTTCCCTTAAATCTCTTGAAACACCCCCGCCGCGCCTTCGCCTTCGTTCAGAGCGTGTTTGAACAGTCCCCTCCGGGTAGCACAGGCGACCCGCCTGTGCCGTCGGGCGACCCGCCCGACGGAACGGGAGAAACGCTGCGAGCCAATAGCGACGGCCTTTTCGTCGAGTTGCGCTCCGCCATTCCGGTCGGCGAGTCACAGTCCGGGGCGGGCGGGTCGCCCGCGCTACCCCTGCTAAAACACTCTCTCAGGTATTTAAGGTTCAGGTTGCGCATCACACTGACCAATCTTCGCACTTCAAGCCCGGCACTCGCGAGAATTCCGTCGTGTTGTTCGTGACCAGGGTGGCTCCCAGAGCCAAGGCGTGGGCGGCGATCAGCGCGTCCAGCGATCCAATGGGCCGGCCAGAGGATTCCAGCCGGTGCCGGATGACCCCATAGTGCGCGGCACAGTCTTCCGGGTCGAAGGCCAGCAGGAGAAACGGGGTGATGACCCGCCGCGTTGCGTCCAGTTCCGTTTGATAATCGCCGCTGTTCCACGCCCCAAACTCCAATTCAGCCACGGTGATGGCGGACAGGGCGATTTGGTGACCGGCGGCCTTCTGTTTTTGCGCCCGACCGAGGATGCGACCGGCAATCCGATGCCGCTCCCGCTGCTGGGCGTTCGGGTTCGGCCGCACTTTCAACCCCCGTGCCATGAAAACCACGATGTTCGTGTCGAGCAGATAGGTCATCGTTCCTTGCTCCACTCACGCTTCTGTGGCGGCGGCTGCACCCGTTCCTTCATGAAATCATCAGACAATTCCTGGCACGCCTCGCGGCAGATTTCCCACGGGTCGCGCTCCAAGATCAGAATCCCCTCTGGCACGCGCTGCAGGCGAACCTCCTCGCCCTTGACGCGAAACTCCTTTGGCAACCGGATGGCCTGGCTGCGCCCGTTCATGAAGACTTTGGCCGTTGTCATGGGTGGTCTATATCACGGATACATCTCCGGGCAAGCCTCGGTTCACCGGACTCAAATCGCCCGGTCGCAAATCTTCTGAAACACCTTGTCCGCCCCTTCCCTCGCGCTGTTCTGGTCGCAGATGACGATGCCGTCGTTGCCGAAGTGGGCGGTGATGATCCCTCCTGAGCGCCGCCCGTCTGCGCCACCCGACCACTGGGATGGCAAAGCGAGGATTGGCAATCGGCGTGTGGCAGCCTAGTCTTCCAACCATGCAACTCGCTGAACTGCTCCCTGCGCTCCACAACCTCCCGCGCCCCGACAAGTTTCGCGCGGTCCAGTTTCTCACTGCCGAACTCGCGCAAGGCGAGGACTCCCTGACGTCGGGCGCAGAATACCCGGTCTGGTCGCCCAACGAGGCGCATTCCGCCGCCACCACGCTCAGTGCCTTTCTCAAGGACCAAGCCCCACCCCAGTAACCATGCCCGTCCTGTTCCCCTACCTGTCCCAGACCTCCGACGGCGGTGACGCGTCGTTGATGCCCATGCTGCCATTGGCTCTTCAGTTCCAAAACTCCCCGCCGATTCAAACGCTGGGAATGCTCGACTCCGGGGCCACCGTGAACGTGCTTCCCTTCTCGTTGGGTGTCCGTCTGGGCGCGGTCTGGGATGCGCAGACGACGCGGGTGACGCTGACCGGAAACCTCGCCCGGCAAGAAGCCCGCGCAGTGCTGGTTCAAGCCCGCGTCGCGCACTTCGCAGCCGTACCCCTCGTTTTCGCCTGGACCCGCGCCGACAACGTCCCGCTGTTGCTCGGACAGATGAACTTCTTCGGCCAGTTCGACGTTTGCTTCCACCGCACCCGGCGGCAATTCGAGTTGGAACCCGCGCAGAAATGACCGGTTCGCCGAATCTGCCCGATGATCTGGCACAGAATCAGATCGTCGCCCGCGAGGTCCGCCACCACCGACGCCGGCCGGCGTTTGCCCGCCTGCAAATTGGTTTGCGGGAAAAGGCAGGACAACCACCTCGCCGATTACAGGCTTGCCCATGCGGTGTCTTCCTCGGGTGTGCTCCAATCCTTCGCCAGCACGGTTTCGCTCCAGAGCAGGCCATTGAACGATTCGTCCTCCTGTTTTGCGCGCAAGAACCGGGCGAAGTCATACACCTCGCGCCGGAGCGGCTCCGGCAGTGCGATGATCTCCTGCTCAATCAATTGCTTCGTGCTCATGCGGTGCTTATCGCCCACCGTGCTCCGCGGGCAAATGCGGGTTTCAAATCGCCGGCCGGTAAATCTCTGGAAACACCTTGTCCGCGTTTTTGTCCGCACCGGTCGGGTCACCGAGGATAATGCCGCCTTTGCCGAAGCGGGCGGTGACGAGCCCGCCTCACGCGTAAATCATCGCACGGTGGGCTGGCTTCGGGACGCGGGGTGCTTCCGCACGGCTTCTCCTCCCAGGGGAGCGGGCCTCCGCTTGCTCGCGTCGGCGGCTACGACGGAGCGGGGCGCTTACTTTTTCCCGAGCAGTTCCAGCACGGCGGCGGTGAGGGTGGTGACGCCGGTTTTGATGGTCGGCTCGGGGGCGGGGGCGAAAAGGCTGGAGTGCAGCGACGGCAGCGATTTGCCGGCCTTGAGGGAATCGCGGACGACGTCGGGATTCACGGCGCCGAGCCAGAAGATCGAGATCGGGATTTTGTCTTCGGTGCGGCCGTAGCGGCTGAAGTCTTCGCCGCCCATGACGGGCTTGCGTGGGATGACGTTGCCCGCGCCGAGCCACGTTTGGAACACACCCACGAGGCGGCGCGTGAACTCGGGATGGTTGTAGGTCGCGGGCGTAAATTCATCGCCGATTTTCACGATGGGCATCCGGTCCTCGGGCAGGCCCGCGGCGAGGGCGAGGCCGCGGGTGATGCGGCGGACGGCGGCGATGTTTTTCTCGCGCACTTCGTCGGTGAACGAGCGCAGCGTCAGTTGGAGGCGCACTTCCTCGGGGATGATGTTGTGTTTGGTGCCGCCGTGGATCGAGCCGACGGTGACGACGGCGGGTTCGCCGGGGGCGACCTCGCGGCTCACGATGGTTTGCAGGGCGAGGATGGTTTGCGCGGCGAGCACGATGGGATCGCGGGTCATCTGCGGGAACGCGCCGTGCCCGCCGACGCCGCGGATGGTCACGTCCACCGCATCCACATTGGCCAGCGCGAAGCCTTCGATGAAGCCGATGGTGCCCGCGGGTTGGTCCGCGCCGACGTGCAGCGCGATGCAAAAATCCGGCTTGGGAAAACGCGTGAAGAGTCCGTCGGCGAGCATGGCCTTGGCGCCGCCGCCGCGTTCCTCGGCGGGCTGGCCGATCAACACGAGCGTGCCCTGCCAGCGGTCCTTGAGCGCGCGCAGCACGCGCGCCGCGCCGGCGAGCGCGGTCATGTGAATGTCGTGCCCGCAGGCGTGCATGGTGTTGACCTCGTTGCCCTCGGCGTCGGTGACGCGGTGCTGGCTGGCGTAAGGCAGGCCGGTCATTTCCTTCACGGGCAGGCCGTCGAGATCGGTGCGCAGCAGCACGGTCGGGCCGGCCCCATTTTTCAGCACGGCGACGATGCCGTGCCCGCCAATCTTGGTGGTGACCTCGAAGCCGGTTTGGCGCAGTTCGGCGGCCAGGCGCGCGGCAGTTTTCTCTTCGTAAAAGGACAGCTCGGGGCGGGCGTGGAGTTCCTTGTACAATTCGAACAGCGCCGGGTATTCGGCACCGACACGCGTGGCGACGCGGGCGCTCACGGGCGTTGGCTCCTGGGCGTGGACGATCTGGATGGGAGCGAGTGCCGCGGAGGCGATGACAAGGGCGAAGGAGAGGAGTGGTTTCATTGGGATTCCGGAGGACGCGATTGAACTTAGTGGGCGGGCGGTTTTGATGGCGGCGATTATAGGAACCGAACCGTGCGAATCAACCTGTGGCTGCGTGGACGCGCTGATTGACGACCGGGCGACGCGGTATAGCTTGTCCGCGAATCGCACCCAATTAACGTGCGGTGGCCCAGTACGGGCCTCGCCCCGAAAACCCGGTGCGCTGAACATTGAAATAGATATGAAAACTCGTTTTGCCGCCGTTCGTTCCGAGCTTGCGTTCACGCTGATCGAGCTGCTGGTGGTGATCGCCATCATCGGCATCCTGGCCAGCATGTTGCTGCCGGCCCTGGCGACGGCGAAGGAGAAGGCCCGGGGCGCGCGGTGTCTGAGTAATTCCCGGCAGATCGCGCTGGGGTACAAATTTTACGCGGACGACAGCGACCTGAAGTTGGTGGAGCTGGCGCGCGCCGGAGTGGTCGCTTCCAACCCCATCGTGCCGGCGGGTGGAGTCTATACCTGGTGGCCGGATTTATTGGTCTCCTACCTGGCCGCCCCGGAGGTGTTTTGGTGTACCAGTGTGAAAACGGGCAGCCGGCTGGGCATTGGGATGAATCATCCCGACCTCGGGTATTGGATCCCGGGGCCGAATACCTACCTGAGCGAGACCAGGATTGCCAAGCCCATGGACACGGTGGTGTTCGCCGATGCGGCGAGCATGATCACGACGCCCGCTCCCACGATCAGCCCGGACGACTGGGTGCCGCGCGTGCCGAACTCGGGCACCTTGCTGTGGCGCTCGCCGTGGAACGAGCCGTGGTACAGCGGCACCGCCGGGAGTTTTGGCGAACGCGTTTTCAACCGCCACAACAAGCGCTCGCAGGCGATGTTCGTTGATGGCCACGCGGAGGAACTCCAAGCCAGCAAGTTCGGATTTCAAGACCCGGTCACCGGTGCCACCATCACGGCCGGCAATCCGCTCGCGAAGTGGGACACCCAGTAGCCCGCCGCGGAAACGTGGGCGCTTGGGGGGGGAATTAATTTCTGGCCAAGGCTTGTCCTCGTGCGGGACCGCCAACCCGCCAGCCTCCGCCCCCCGCTGCTCAGTGATCCGCCAGGATCACGCGGCTGCTCTTGCGGTCGATGACGAACTTCTTACCGGGAGGCGCAGGCGGCACGCGGGAAATGAGCTTCGCCTTGACCAAGTCTTCCAAGTCCGCCGGCAGGCGGTTGTTCGACATCGTGAAGCCGCCCACCAATTGATTGAGAACCCGCAGATTCGCCTCCGGATCGCTGCTCATCAGGTCCTCGTTCATCGCCTGCGCGGCGGCGGCGGCGGGAGTTCCGACGGGAGCGGTTTGACGCATCGCCGGGACCGCGTCGGTGGCGGGGGCTTTATCGATCGCAGAATTTCTCGCAGCCGCGGCGGACTCAGCGTCGGAGCCGGACTTGCCGCAACCCACGAGGACCAGCAGGCCAAAGAAGAGCGCTTGTTTCATGGTGGCAATTGAGGCGGAAGCATGGCCTCGCTTCAACTGCAAATCCAGCTACCCGCGCGGACGCGCGGCCTTCATGCCGCAGAGGCATCGAGCGCGGCGGATAACGTGGGCTTGTCGGCAGCGACTGCCCAGCGGGCGGTTCTGCGGGGCGAACGCCGCGCTCCCCGGAGAAACAAAAAGGCGCTCCCGTCGATGACAGGAGCGCCCGTGAAATGCGTGTGCCGGAATTATTTCTCGGTCTTCTCGCCGGCCTGGAGCCAGCCCGAGATGCCCGCGGAGAGATGCTTCACGTTCTTGTAACCAAGCTTCTCAGCCGCATTGGCCGCGGCCTGATACGCCTTGCAGCTCGGGCCGCCGCAGTAGGCGACGATCAGCGCGTTTTTGTCGGCGGGGAGCACTTCGGCCAGCTTCGCCTTGTTGGCGGCGAAGTCGATCGCCGTCGGGACGTGGCCCTTCTTGTAGCCACCGGTGCCGTTCACATCGAGGACCGTGACCTTCTTGTCTTCGATCGCTTTCTTGAGCTCGGTGATGCTGATGTCCGGGAATTCACCGGCAAAAGCCGACGCCGCGACAAACGCGGATGCGAGGAGTGCGAGGATTTTCTTCATGCTGTTTCTGATTTGTTTGTTGTTTGGATTGCCCCAACTGCGGGGCAAAGTTTCTGGCTCCGGGCCGGCCGCTGTTTTCCCCATCCGGGGCAATTCAGCACCCAACCGCTGCGGAGTCGTGCCGCAAACAGACGGAGCCGGCCAAAATTTGGTTCAACAAACTTTCCCGGCGTAGTGGCGGTTGGAAAAAATCCTGTGGGAGTGCGAGGACCGAGTTTTCCGGGGCGAAGCTATTGCTCCCGTCCGCCGATCTTTTGAGTGACACCCATGTCCTCTCGATTGCCAACGAAATGCCCCATCTTCTTGCGCAGACTGACCGGGCGGCGAGTCGCGGTCGAACCCCAACGCGCCAGCTTCGCTTGCCGCACGAGTTGGCACCATCAGCATTCGTCTTTTCCAACCCGGCCCGATTCCACATTTCTCCGGCGGTGATCGGTCCAGCCGCCACCGAAAACTCACCGTGACCTGCCGCGGGTAAAGTCCAAGAAACCCGGAGAACTCACTTGGCACCCACCGGAACAAACCGTAAACCACCGCCGACAAATCGGACGCTCAACCAATTATCACCGCATCGCGCCACCGCTCCGCAGCCAACTCCCCTCCCGTGAAAACTCCCACCCTCAAAGCCCGCGCGCTGCTGGTGAAACTCCAGGCCCTGGCCGACCGCGGCATCGACGGCGAAAAAGCCACTGCGAAACGCAAGCTGGCGCAGCTCAAGGCGGCCTATGACTTCGCGCTGCCAGACGCCGAAAACAAGGACGACATCTTCTCCGGCCGCTATCAGGCGAAGCGCGGCGCATCCGTGACGGTGGCGACCATTGCGGACATCGAGATCGGGAATTTTGTGAAATGGGCCATCGCGTCGGCCACGGGGGTCGAATGCCTGTTTCGCGGACATCAGTTGGTGGCGGAGGTGAACGCGACCTCGGCGCGGCGGTTGAAGGGCGTGGCGACAACCATTGCGAACGGTTTCCAAGAGCTGTGGGCAAGATTTGCCGCCGTGCCTGGCGTTGACCCGGCGGATCGCGCGGCCTTTTTCGCCGGCCTGTACGACGGGATGATGGGAGAGGTCCGCGCCCAAGGGCAGCCTCTGCCGGGGCGACGGGGCGTCAAGCCGTTGCGCAAACCGGGCAAACACGCCGTAGGCCGCGTGGCCGGCCTGCACGTCCACCCCTACACCGTCGCCGTCGGGTTGGGGAAACAGATCCGCTTCTCCGTGCCGCTGGAAACGATCGTCGGCGAGCTGGAGACCTTGGTGAAGCGGGAAATCGCCGGGTAAGGAGACGCCATCAGAACGCGGCAGATCGCCTCGACATCGGCGCGGTCCCACGGTTCGTCGGGGCGGGAAACCGCATCCAGCACGATCCGGTCGCGCCGGCACGTGGCGAGCCGTGCGCCGGCGGCGACGCTGGATTTCGCGAAAGAGTCGGCCTGAAGAAGGTAGGCGAACGAAGCGGAGGCCTCGGCGGCGCGAGCCGTCAGCAAGAACAGCGCGCGGCCAGGCAGACGAGCGGTTTCATCGGGATCGGTGGCGGGGAGAGCGTGGGGTGATTCCGTTTTTGCGCGGCGCTCAATTCATTTCCCCAACCGGCGACTGCCATCACGCAGCGGCTCGCGAAAGCACCAGCAAGTGCGCGCCGATTTCGATGTCACCGGCCTCGATCACTCGCCAATAGATGCCGCGGAGGTTGAGGGGCCGTGTGGGCTTGGCGTTCACGAAGCGCAGCGCGTCGCCGCCGAAACGCGCGTTGAATTTATGGCAACCGTCATGCGGCAGCGGCGTGACTTCGACCACCGCTCCGCCGACGCGCAATCGCGAGCCGACGGGCAGGTTGGCCACGGAGAGATCGAGATCCACGAACAGGTTGTCGCCGAAAAGCGCGAGCGACTGGCCGTTCGCGAGCATTTCCGCCACGCCCGTCTGCATGACCGTGAGTTGCGCAGCGGGATCGGGCGCCGGCTTCTGGCCCCAGCCGTCGCCGGGCAGACCCTCCTCCGGTGAGAGCCGCGCGCATTGCAAAACTTCCCGCGCCTCCTTGGTCGGGCGGCGCACGATGCCGGTCAATCGCCCGGAGTCTTTCGGTGCTGGCGGCAGCGCGCGGAAGGCGGCCGCCAATGCCGCCGCGGACAAGTGCCGCGCCGAATCTCCGCGCGCCTCGGCGATGCGTGCCAGAACTTCACTCATGCCCCGGGGCGCAGCTCAAGGGTTCGCCACCGCCGCGCCCGTGCCTTTGATGCTGAAGTCATCGTAATGCACGTCCACCGGATTGGTCGTGAGACTGACTATCGTCTTGTGATCGTGCGCGATGCCCTCGGATTTGAACGAGCCGGCCACCTTGCCATCAAGGCTCACCTCGAGACTGTCGCCCTGGGTGCGGATGACGAGCGCGTGCCACTCTTGCAGCGCGAGCTGCACCGTGAGCTTGCTGTTCTTGGTCGCGAGCATCGCTTTGTCCTCGGCGGTGAGCGTGCTCGGCGTGGCCTTTTTCTTCGCGTAGATGTCATTGCGGAAATTGCCGGTCTTCGCGTCGCCGATGTTCACCGCCGTCGGGCTGACATTCACATTGCAGATGTGGCCCGCGTGCGAGCCTTTGAAGTCCCGGTCATCGAACCACACGTTGAAACTCTTGGCCTTGTCGCTGACGAAGCGGAACTTCACCGCCACCTCGAGATCGCGCTCGGCCGGGAACCGTACGATGTCCACCGCCGAGTGATCGGAACCGACCGGCGTGATGCCGACCAGAATGCCGTCCTTCACCACGCTGCCGCTCTTGTAATGCGTCCAGCGCGGCCCAAAGGCGTTGCTGGAAAAATCATCCGCAAAAATCACGCGGCTGAAGCTGCCCGCCGGTTCGGCGGCGGCAGCAGCGGTGGCGATGAGGCAGGAGGAGAATGCGAGAACGATGAGTTGTTTCATTCCCAGAGAAATACCGCCGTGGCCCGGCCATTGGCATCCTTAAAAAATCTCCCAGCGGCCGCTGACCACGAACACCGTGACGAAGAGCCGTCGCCACCCCAATTCTAGGCGCTTGGGCTGGGATGGCCCCGCCCCGTCAGGTCGAAACCGAATCGTCGCCGGACAGCACAGGCTGCTCGCCTGTGCTGTCCGGGACGTGCTCCGCGTCGGCAATTTCCCGGCCGGATCAGCCCTCGGGAATCACGCCAGATCGAAGCGGTCGAGGTTCATCACCTTGTTCCAAGCGGCGACAAAGTCGTGGAGGAACTTCTTCCCCGCGTCAGCGCTGCCATAAACCTCCGCCAGGGCGCGGAGTTGGGAGTTCGAGCCAAAGACGAGGTCCACCCGGGTGCCGGTCCATTTCACCGCGCCCGTTTTGCGATCGCGTCCTTCAAACACCTCCGCGTCCGGCGAGACGGGCCGCCACTCCGTGCCCATGTCGAGCAGGTTCACGAAGAAGTCGTTCGTCAGCGCCCCAGGCCGCTGGGTGAAAACCCCGTGCGGCGCGTTGCCGACATTCGTCTGCAAAACACGCAGCCCGCCGACGAGCACCGTCATCTCCGGTGCGGTCAGCGTCAGCAATTGCGCCTTGTCGATCAGCAGCGCCTCGGCCGACACGGAGTATCTGCCCTTGAGATAATTGCGGAAGCCGTCGGCGATGGGTTCAAGCGCCGCGAAGGAGGCCGCATCGGTTTGTCTCTGCGACGCGTCCATGCGTCCCGGCGTGAACGGCACCGTCACGCTGTGTCCGGCGTTTTTCGCCGCCTGCTCGATGCCGACGCAGCCGCCCAGCACGATCAGGTCGGCCAGCGAAACCTTCCGGCCGCCGGTGGCCGTTTGATTGAACGCGCTTTGGATGGCCCCGAGCGTCTTCAGCACTTTGGCCAGTTGTTTCGGCTGGTTGACGGTCCAATCCTTCTGCGGGGCCAGGCGAATCCGCGCGCCGTTCGCGCCGCCGCGCTTGTCCGAACCGCGGAACGTGGACGCCGCGGCCCACGCGGTGGAAACCAGTTGCGAAACGGACAATCCCGACGCGAGGATTTTTCCCTTGAGGGCGGCAATGTCTTTCGCGCCGATCAATTTGTGATCCACCGCGGGAATGGGGTCCTGCCAGATAAGCTCCTCCTTCGGCACCTCGGGTCCGAGATAACACGCCCGGGGTCCCATGTCGCGGTGTGTCAGCTTGAACCACGCACGGGCGAACGCGTCGGCGAACTGCTTGGGATTTTTTAGGAAACGACGCGAGATTTTTTCGTATGCCGGATCAAACCGCAGCGCGAGGTCCGTGGTCAGCATGGACGGCGTGATCCGTTTCGCGGGATCATGCGCGTGCGGCACGGTGCCGGCACCCGCGCCTTTCTTCGGCGTCCACTGATGCGCCCCGGCGGGGCTTTTGGTGAGTTCCCAGTCATAGCCGAACAGATTCTCGAAGAAGTTGTTGCTCCATTTGGTGGGCGTGGTGGTCCAGGTCACTTCCAGTCCGCTGGTGATCGCGTCCGCGCCCTTGCCCGTGCCGAAGCTGCTCTTCCAGCCCAGGCCCTGCGCCTCCAGGCACTCCGCTTCCGGGTCCGGCCCGACGTGTTTCGCGTCGCCCGCGCCGTGCGTCTTGCCGAAGGTGTGACCACCCGCGATGAGCGCCACCGTTTCCTCATCGTTCATCGCCATGCGGGCGAAGGTCTCGCGAATATCGCGCGCCGCGGCCACCGGATCGGGGTTGCCATTCGGTCCCTGGGGATTGACGTAAATCAACCCCATCTGCACGGCGGCGAGGGGATTCTCCAGTTCCCGGTCGCCGGAGTAGCGCTTGTCATCGAGCCAGACCTTCTCCTTGCCCCAATACACATCGTGATCAGGTTCCCAAGTGTCCGCGCGCCCGCCCGCGAAGCCAAACGTTTTGAAGCCCATCGTTTCGAGCGCGACGTTCCCCGTGAGAATCATCAGGTCGGCCCACGAAATTTTCCGGCCATACTTCTGCTTGATCGGCCAGAGCAGGCGACGCGCCTTGTCCAGGCTCACGTTGTCCGGCCAACTGTTGAGCGGCGCAAAGCGCTGCTGCCCGCGGCCACCGCCGCCGCGACCGTCCCCGATGCGATACGTGCCGGCGCTGTGCCACGCCATGCGGATGAACAAGGGGCCGTAGTGGCCGAAGTCCGCCGGCCACCAGTCCTGCGAGTCGGTCATCAGCGCGGCGAGGTCTGTTTTTAGCGCGGCGAGGTGAGGCTCTTGAATTCCTTGGCGTAGTCGAAGCTCCCGCCCATCGGGTCGGACTTGGAGGAATGCTGGTGCAGGAGTTCCACTTTCAGGTGGTTCGGCCACCAATCGCGGTTCGTGGTCGGGAGGCTGGCACCTTGGTTGAAGGGGCATTTGGCTTCGTTGGACATGTGTTTTCCTTTTGGCTTGGTTGAATTGAATTTTGG
>BJHT01000172.1 GCA_014193395.1 Verrucomicrobiota bacterium | reverse complement strand
ACCCCTCGCGCCCGATCGACGCCCCCGTTCCCAAACTCAGCAGCGAGGGGTCGATCACGCAGATGACGGCGACGCTGGCGTCGGGCTGGGGACGGCTGGCGGGGTGGCAGCCGTATCGGCTGCGGCTGTTGGTGGCGTGCGGGGCGGCGGCGGGGATCGGGGCGGCGTATAATGCGCCGATCGGCGGGGCGGTGTTCGCGGCGCAGGTGGTGTTGGGGAATTTCTCGATGCACTTGTTCGGGCCGCTGGTGTTTTCGTCGGTGGTGGCGTCGGTGTTGTCGCGGAGCTTTTTCGGAATGACGCCGTGGTATCGGGTGCCGGATTTTGATTTCACGCGGTTGTCGCAGTTGCCGTGGTTTTTGCTGCTGGGATTGGTTTCGGGCGTGCTGGGGGCGTTGTTCCTGAAAGCGCTGCGGTGGAGCGAGGCGGGATTCAAGCGGCTGCCGGTGCCAGGTTACGTGCAGATGATGGTGGGCGGGCTGGTGGTGGGGGTGATCGCGGTGGGTTGTCCCGAGGTGTGGGGGAACGGGGCGGGGGTGACAACGCGCATCTTGCACGAGCGGCTGCCGCTGGAGTTTCTGGCGGCGCTGTTGCTGGCGAAATTCCTCGCGACGCTGGCGAGCGTGGGATCGGGGACGGTGGGCGGGGTGTTCACGCCGACGCTGTTTCTCGGGGCGGCGACGGGGAGCATTTTTGGTGCGGTCATTCACAATGCGGGGTGGGGCACGGCGCTGCCGACGGGGGCGTTCGCGCTGGTGGGCATGGGGAGCGTGCTGGCGGCGACGGTGCATTCGCCGCTGCTGGCGATGCTCATCGTGTTCGAGATTTCGCTGAATTATTCGCTGGTACCGCCGCTGATGCTGGCGTGCGCGATCAGTTCGCTGGTGGCGAGCCGGCTGCATCGCGATTCGATTTACACCGCGCCGCTGCGGGCCAAAGGACTCGCGGAGGATCGGGACAATCTGCAGGTGGGCGCGGCGACGCGGCGCACGGTGGGCGAGCTGATGCGCGAGCCGGTGCCGCCGGTGCGCGAGACGACGACGCTGCCGGAGATTGGTGAACGGTTTCTGACTTCAGCGTACAATTTTTTGCCGGTGGTGGATGACGCGGGGCGGTTGGTGGGTGTGGTGGGGCTGCATGATTTGAAGGATTTCCTGAATGCGGGTCAGGAACTGGCGGCGGTAATCGCGGGGGATGTGATGCGGCCGGTGCCGGCGTGTCTCACGCCGTCGCAGTCGTTGCTCGAGGCGTTGCCGACGTTGCTGGCGAGTGAGCTGCGGAATGTGCCGGTGGTGAACAGTCAGCACGAGAAGCGGCTGGTGGGGGCCGTGCCGCGCAGCGAGGCGCTGGGGTTGTTGTCGGAGGCCATCGCGGCGCTGAACGCGACGAAGGCATAAACCGGAGACGGCAGAAAAATGGGGGCAGAAAAATGGGGAAGGGGAAGGGAGGCGGTTCGGTGGACTCGTGGCGGCGAGGATGCCGCGGCGGGGAATTGCCAATTGCGAAGCGGGGGGCGCGGCTTCATGCTCGCGCCACTCCTCGAAGCCGATCAACCGGGTCCACACCACTTTCATGAAACTCCTGCGAATCTCCACCAGTTGCACCTTCATCCTCCTGCTGGTCCTCGGCGCTTTGCCCGCGAACGCGACCGAGACGGACGACCGGTTGCTGGCGATCGGCAAAGAACTGCCCTTCATTTCCCTCGGTGAGTTCCTTGCGAATCGGGAACCGCGGGACTACAGCGGGGCGGACAAAGTCACCGACGCGTGGAAGATTTTGCAGCGGCTCACTGCGACGGGTTGCCGATCAATGGCAACGAACCGCCCAACTGTTATCCATCCGGCGCGTGGGCGACTCCATGCTCGCCGGCGTCGAGAAAGGTCTGGGTTCAGCGGTAGTGGGAAAGGCGCGGCTCTAACGAACGAGGGGAGACGGCCGGGGCGAAGGGTTCCGCCCGCCGCCAATGGCACCTCACCGGAAAACTCTGAAGCCGCACGAGAAAAAGCCCCGGCACCGTCTCGCGATTCCCGACCGCCACCGGAAAATTCCCCGGAATCGGCACTTCCTTCCGGGGATTTTTCTGACGGTGCCGGGGAATCGTCAGACGGCGGACTGGAACCGTGGGAAAAATCCGCGGAATCTTCCCGTGATTCCCCGGAATCCTCCCGAAAATCCCCGGAATTTTCCCACGAATCCCGGGAATTTCGCGAAATTCCCGGCCCCGCCGCCGCAGCCGGGCGACTATTTTTGCCTGATTATCAGTCATTTGCGACGATTCGGGCCTGTTTTGGACCGCGCCAGGGAAATTTACCTCGCCAAAGGGGGGGGGGTGGCATGGCACAAACAGCGGACAGCAAAACAAAGAGCATCAGGCACTTTATGGCTGACTTCATCCCTCCCGCCGATGACGCGAAAATCATCTGGCTCACCAACCTCCGCGACACCATCGACACCTACTCCGCCACCCTCGGCCTCAGCGCCGGACGCGTGACGCAGATCAAGGCGTGGTGCGACGACCTCATCGCCCAGATCACCGCCACCAACACCGCCAAGCAGGCCTGGCTCGCCGCCGCCGCCACCAAGGCCACGCAAGAGACGACCAGCCTCGCCGGCCTGCGCGGCGAGATCAAACAATGGAAGGCCAACCCCGCCTGCACCAACGCCATCGAGGCCGCGATGAAGATTGTGGGCAGTGGCAGCAGCTTCGACCCGAACACCTACAAGCCGAAAATCAGCGGGCAAGTCATCGGCGACCATGTGCAGCTCAAGTTCGGCAAGGGCGAGAGCGACGGCGTGAACTTCTACTGGCGCAAGAAAGGCGAAACCGTCTGGAAATTCCTCTCTCGCGACACCAATTCCCCCTACAACGACCACACTCCCCTCACGACTCCCGGCGTGCCCGAGGTGCGCGAATACCAAGCCTACGGCGTCCTCAACGACCAGCAGATCGGGCAGCCGAGTGACATCGTGAGTGTGACGTTCGGTGGATAGCGACCGCTTTCATCTTAGTAGAAGCAGGTAAATCAAATGAAGACATTCGCTTCTTATTGGACTTGGCTTTCCCAAAAAAAGCGGTCGTTTATAACACTGGGCGGACGAGGTTCATTTACAGTTGAGATTAAAAACTCAGAAATTTGTATCACACCGAAAAGCACACGCAAAAAGCACATCTCTAACATCAAATTCGCCCAGTCCGTCTGGGAGAGATTCAATTCGGCAATAGCAGGTGAACAGAATAAGGCGGGCCATTATGGTCCGCCGAAATGGAAAAAGTGTACAAACAGAACATGTGGCCCTTGGCTTGCCGCGACAATTCGGGATTACCAGAAACTTGCCGGCAATTAGTGCTTAATTACCGCCAATTTCAATCTTCCTCCCGATTAAAAAGAGCCAAATAACATAGCAATAATCAGAAACCGGATAGCTTATGGCATTAATCAAATGCAAGGAATGCAGTGCTGCAGTCAGTGACACTGTAGCGACTTGTCCCCAATGCGGTTTCGTCATCAAAAAGCCAGAAGGCTTAATAAAGCGGTTGCTAAAGGGGGTCGCTGTCGGGTTTCTAGGTCTTATCATTCTCGGTAGGGTCTTGACTCTTTTTTCCAAGTCGA
The DNA here is from genome assembly GCA_014193395.1 of Verrucomicrobiota bacterium. Classification (GTDB taxonomy): domain Bacteria; phylum Verrucomicrobiota; class Verrucomicrobiia; order Limisphaerales; family BJHT01; genus BJHT01. The sequence goes on along the minus strand of BJHT01000172.1, from coordinate 10,583 downwards.
GAGATGCTGGAGGCAGTTTGCCGGAAAGAAACATTGAACAATCTTCTGCGGGAGGAGGCACCTCTGATGTGTCAGTTAGAGGGGTTAATTCCGGAGCTGCTCCAACTTCATCAGCCCAATCCCATTCTTTGATCGGTGACCTGATTCAAACAAAGAAATTTGAAATTACTGTTACAAAAGCGGAGATCAAAAACACTGTGGGCGAAGGATTTCTCCAATCAAAGCCTGCTGAAGGGGGCATCTACGTCGCGGTTCAATGGCGATATAAAAATATTTCGGAACAACCGGTTAGTTTTTTTAGCTTCCCTAAATTGTATCTGTTCGATCCGAAAAAAAACAAATTTTCCCACGACGTCAGTGCAAGTGGGAGCTTTGCAAGTGAATTGAAGTTAACTGAGAAAGTTGTGAGTGACCTTAATCCAGGAATCACGGTGTCGTCGGCGTCGGTATTTGAAGTTAGCAAAGACTTCTTTAATCCAAAGACATGGAACCTATCGATAAGCGCAGATCAGAAGTTTGAAGTTGATTTCGGGGTGATGCAATAGGCTCTTGGGTCAATGAGTGGTCAGTCCTAACTTTTGACATTCAATTGTAAAGTCCACATCCCGACGCACAACAGTATCTCCCAAGTCATCGCTCCCCATCCCCAGGAGGGCGGCAGACAATAGCCCAGTGCTTTTTTTCCGTTAGTGGCTAGCCCCAACGGGGCGGCCCTATACCAGCCCAAGGCATCGCCCTGGTTTGGCGTAGGCAAAGCACCCAAGCCCTGAAGGGGCGACCCATTTCCCGCCCCGCGCCGCCCATAGGACGCCCCTTCAGGGCTAACTTCCATTTGGCGATGCAACCCAGGGCGGCGCTGCGCTTTGCCCTGGGCTGGTATGCCATCGCCCCGTTTGGGGCTAAACCTATACTCAGTGCTGGGTCCGCGGCGGTGGCCAAGCAAGTCCCGTCAGGGACGACAGAACCTCCATGCTACCCCTCTGCCGTCCCTGCCGGGACTTTCCGTTTTCCCGGCCACCTACCCAGCACTCAAGTGCTGGGCTATTTTCGTCCGTCCCTCCGGGATTTCACCAGCTCGGACAGCCGCAAAAAACTAAGGCGTGACTATGCAGTCAAGGCGACAGGAGCGCGGTGGAGCGGTGTGCGGATGGCGGGGGAAGCGGCAGCGGATTTTTGAGTTCATGGCCGGGTTATGAGGGGTGCCGGTTGGGAAGGCTCGTTCACGGACCTCCGGGGACGTTTGCCAGGGCGACGGGAGCCAGCCAGGGCGCGACAGACCCGCACCAGTTCGGCAACGCGGCGCAGACGGTGGGTCACGGCGCCGGGGGACATGTCAGGTGTCTGGGGTTTCATCGGTCAATGACTGGAGTTGGCGGATGTCGTCCTGGTCTTGGCCGCTGTGGCGCAGGTTTTTCAGGTGGATCAGGCCGGCGGGGGAAACCACGTTCACGGGGCCGAAGTCCGTCTCGGCCACGCACCGGGTGTCCCAAGCGGGCTGGGTCAGCGGCGTGACGAGCAAGAGGTCCAGCAGCACGAAATCTTCACCGGCGGTCTTGAGCAGGCGATAAATGGTCACGCCGCCATTCTGGAAAATCATGGCGCACGGATCAAAACGAAAGCCCAGCGGTTCGACGGCGGCGCGGAGGCGCGGCAGGGCGGACGCTTCGATGAGCAGGTCAATATCCTCCGTGGCGCGAACGAGGCCATGAACCGCGAGCGCCAGACCGCCACACAGGGCGTGGGGCACGGCGTCACGGCGCAGCGTGGCGAGGAGGTTTTGTAACTCTTGAAAAAGGTCCATGAGGTTTAGCAAAAAAGGATCCGGGTGCCGCAGATGCCGAGGTCGAAGCCTGGTTCGCCGCGGCGGGTGCGGCGGGTGCGACGGCGGGTTTTGATGGTTTGGGCGAAGCCCGCCGCTTTGAGGTCGCCGTGCCGATGGAGGGCCGTGGCGAGCTTACGGGCTTCACCGGCTGAGCCGGGGCCTCGAGGTGGTAAACGGCTCCGGCAGGGACGAAGCTGTGGGCACTCTGAACACCGCCGTTGCGTTCCGCAACGGTCGGGCCGGCTTCGTCGGGGAAGGACCCAACGGTGACGACGCGTGGTCTGGGGACGATGCCGGCGCTCAGTTCGAGTTCCTGAGCCATGTCCATCACGCTGGCTTCCCCGGGCAACTTGCGGATCACCTGAATGGCGAAATCTTGGTTGCTCATGGCGGCAGTTTAACAATCCGCCGTACGGCCCGCAAAGGGCTTTCGCTTCGATTGGCAGCAGGGCTGACGGGCGATCCGCCTCCTCACGTTGGCGGCTACGTTTTTCACCCTGGGGTCGGAAGGCCGCGCTCCTGGCCGCGTTGCGAAATCCGCCGCGGAGTTTCGCGTTTACGCCAATATCTCCTTCGGCACGTGGCCGTGGACGTCGGTAAGGCGGAAGTCGCGGCCGGCGTAGCGGTAGGTGAGCTTCTCGTGGTCGAGGCCGAGCTGGTGGAGGATCGTCGCGTGGAGGTCGTGGACGTGGAATTTGTTCTCGACGGCCTTGGCACCGTAGTCGTCGGTCGCGCCGAAGGAGAGGCCGGGTTTGATGCCGCCGCCGGCGAGCCACATCGAGTACCCCTTGGCGTTGTGGCCGCGGCCGTCGGCGGAGCCGTTGTCGGGCGTGCGGCCGAATTCACCGCCCCAGATCACGAGCGTGTCTTTGAGCAGATCGCGTTGTTTGAGGTCGGTGAGCAGCGCGGCGATGGGCTGATCGACGGCGTTGCAATTGGAAGCGATGCGGGCCTTGAGGCCGCTGTGATGGTCCCAGCCCTGGTGACAGACCTCGATGAAACGCACGCCCGCCTCGGCGAAACGGCGGGCCATGAGGCATTGCTTGCCGAAGTTGTTGGTCGGTCCGTGGCCGATGCCGTACAGGTTCAGCGTGGCGGCGGATTCCTTCGAGAAGTCCATGACTTTTGGAATCTCGGTCTGCATGCGGAAGGCAAGTTCGTAGGACTGGATGACGCCCTCGACTTCGGGATTGCCGCCGCGCGCGGCGAGCAGTTCGCGGTTCATCGATTGCACAAGGTCGAGCTGTTCGCGCTGGGCGGCGGGGGAAAGGTGGGCGTTGCGGATGTTGCCGATGCCTTCGGTTTTGCCGGGTTCAGCGGGGCCTTTTTTGTTGCCCTTTATTTCGACATCGCCGGGCATGTCGAGGCGGGTGCCCTGATACGAGGCGGGAAGGAACGCGCTGCCGAAGTTCTGCGCCCCGCCGAGCGCGACGGGCGCGGCGATGGTGATGAAGCCGGGGAGATTCTGGTTTTCGGTGCCGAGCCCGTAGAGCGTCCACGCGCCGAGCGAGGGCCGCACGAAACGCGCGCTGCCGGTGTGCATCTGCACGAAGGCCTGCGGGTGGTTCGGGATGTCGGTGTGCATGCCGCGCAGGAGGCAGAGGTCGTCGGCGTGCTGGGCGACGTTGGCGAAGGCCTCGGAAATCCACAGGCCGCTCTGGCCGCGTTGTTTGAACGCGGCGGCGGGCGCGACCAGCTTGCCTTTGCCCGGCCCCGCTTTGCCGGCGTCGGCGATGAGCTTGGGCTTGTAATCAAAGGTGTCGAGGTGCGACGGGCCGCCCTGCATTGAGAGGAAGATGACGCGTTTGGCCCGGGCGGCGAAATGCGGGGCCTTGGGCTGGAGCGGGCTTTGATACGGCGCGGCGGCGCTGGCGCTCAGGCCGGCGAAGGCGAGGTAGCCGAAGCCGGCGGAGACGCTCTTGAGCATGTCGCGGCGCGACAGGGCGAAGGGCTGGAGATGGGTGCAGTCGAAGGGACGGTTGGTGTTTTTCATGGTGGGAACAGGTTGGGAAATCAGTGCGGGAGTCGCGCGGTCAGTTTGCGTAGCCGTGCATATGCAGTGGAAACCGATTGGTAAACCACAGAGACACGATGAGCACAGAGAAGAAAAAGGGGCGGCGGCACCGGGAAGTCACCATTGAGTGTTTCAATGTCGGCCGGAGAATTCTTGGTCTTCTCTGTGTTCATCGTGTCTCGGTGGTTTACCTGAATCCGCTCGACGGAATATTTCGGGTTCAATTGAGGAAACGGAATTCGGCGGATGCGAGCAGGGCCTGGGTGAAGGTGGTCCACGCAGTGGCGGCTTTCGATCCGGGTGTGGCGGTGAGCTTGGCGATGAATTGTTCCGCACGCTGCTGCTCGGCGGGCGTGGGCAGGCGCGCGAGCGTGCGCAGATACGCGGTGGTGATGCGGCGCGAGGCGTCGGTTTCGGCCTCGAGCGACTGGGCGAGCGCGGCGGACTGATTGTAAATGAACGGGCTGTTCAGCATGAAAAGGGCCTGGGACGGGACGTTCGTCACGTCGCGCTCGGCGACGACGAGGCTGGGTTCGGCGAAGTCGAAGAGGTCGAGAATGTCCGGCAGCATGTCGCGGACGATGGGCAGATAGACGCTGCGTTTTCGGCTCTCAGCCTTCAGCATGCCTCGCCCGTTGCCGCGGCCGATGTCGCCGTCGCCCATGGCGGTGACGGGCGAGCCGTGCGGCGCGGCGAGGTCGAGCTGCCCGCTGACGGCGAGGGCGGCGTCGCGGATGGCTTCGGCGTCGAGGCGGCGCTGGTTGGCGTGCCACAGGAGGTGATTGTCGGGATCGACGGCGAAATTTTTCGCGTCGCCGTTGGCGCTGAGCTGGTAGGTGCGGCTGAGGACGATGGCGCGGACGAGGCGCTTGAGGGACCACTGCTGATCCATGAGCTGCTGGGCGAGGTAATCGAGCAGCTCGGGATGCGTGGGCCGCTCGCCGGTGGCGCCGAAGTTGTCGGGCGTGCTAACGAGGCCCTGACCGAAGAGGTGCTGCCAAACGCGGTTGACCATGACGCGGGCGGTGAGCGGGTTGTCGCGGCTGGTGAGCCACTGGGCGAGTTCGAGGCGGCCGCTCTGGGCAGGGTTGATCTTGGGGGTGGAGGCATTGGCGAGGACGGTGACGAAACCGCGCGGGATGACGGGGCCTTTTTCCTCGAGTTCGCCGCGGAGGTAGATCGGGCAGTCGGCGGCGCGGCCTTCAAGCACGCCCATGGCGAGTTCGCCGCTGGGTTCGCCGCCGGTGCCGGCCTTGGCTTCGGACTGGACGCCGTCGCCTTTTTTCTTCGCGGCCTTCTGGGCTTTGGCGGCCTTGGCGGCCTGGGCGGGTTTCACCGCCGGGGGAGTCTCGCCTCTGCGTTCGACGAGGGCGATTTTCTGCTCGTCGGTCATCGACTTCAGGCGCGTGGCGAGTTTGGGGTTCTTCTTGGTCATGGCCTGCAGTTGTTCCTTCATCGCGGGCGTCAGGGTCTTGAGCAACGCGGGGGCGGCGGGTGCCGTCGCCGCGTCGATGTCGGCGATGGGTTTTTGCGCGGTGACGGCGGGGGCGGCGGGGGCGGCAGCAGGCGTGAGGCTCTTGACGAGCGGCAGCAGCGTCGAGGGCTGGCGGTTCTTGTTCGCGTCGCCGCCGCCGGTTCCATAGTAGGTGTGGCTGCTTTTGAAGATACCAGCGAGCGCGTAGTAATCGCGGGTCGAGATGGGATCGAACTTGTGATCGTGGCAGCGCGCGCAGCTCACGGTCAGGCCGATGGCGGCGCGGGTGGTGGCGTCGATTTGTTCATCGACCATTTCCATGACGAAGGCCTCGCGGTTGCGTTCGTTGAGGCCTTTCGGACCGAGGGCGAGGAAGCCCGTGGCGATGAGGAGTTCGTTGCGCTGGGCCGCGTCTTTCGCGGGGAGGAGATCGCCGGCGATTTGTTCACGGAGGAATTGATCGTAGGGCTTGTCGGCGTTCAGCGCGGCGATGACGTAGTCGCGGTAGCGCCAAGCCTGGGGATAGGCGTAGTTGCGCTCCTTGCCGGTGGATTCGGCGTAGCGCGCGATGTCAAGCCAGTGGCGTCCCCAGCGTTCGCCGAACTGCGGAGAGGCGAGGAGTTCGTCCACGATTTTCTCCAACGCGCGGGGCGACGAGTCGGTGGAAAAGGCGCGCACCTGCTCGGGCGTAGGCGGCAGGCCGACGAGATCGAAGGTGACGCGGCGCAACAGCGTGACGCGGTCGGCGTCGGCGACGGGGCGGAGGTTTTTCGATTCGAGCGCGGCGAGGATGAAACGATCGAGGTCGGTCTTCGGCCAGGCGGCGTTTTTCACCGTGGGGACGGAGGCTTTGGCGGGGGGCTGGAAGGACCAGAATTTTTTGGCTTCGGCGAGGTCGGGCTTTTTCGTGGTGAGCTTGGCGAGGCCCTCGCGCGGATCGGGCGCGCCCATGAGCACCCATTTCTCGAAGTCGGCGATCACGTCGGCGGGGAGCTTTTCCTTGGGCGGCATGAGGCCGTCCTTGATGTCCCCGCGGATGGCCTTGATGACGAGGCTGTCCTTGAGGTCGCGGGGGGTGACGCCGTGCCCGGTCGCGCCGCCCATGCGGATGCCGTCGCGCGTGTCGAGCAGCAGGCCGCCTTTGACTTTCTCGGACTCGGCGGAGTGGCACTGGTAGCATTTCGCCACCAGCACGGGTCGGATCTTTTTCTCGAAGAACGCGAGCTGGTCCGGGGAAAGCTTTTCCGCGGTGACGTCGGCCGCGCGCAGCGTGGAGCCGGCGAGCGACAGTGCGACGAAAGCGGCGGCGGCGGCTAGCGGGCGGAAATGGCGGATGTTCGGTTTGTTCATGGGAACGAGCGCCCTCTCAGACGCCCGCCGGGGCAGGGAAGTTTCAAGCAATCGTCGGCGCGCCGCGCCCCGGCTAGCGCCGCGCCAACCTGCCCATCGAAGCCGGCGGACCCTACGGTGCCTCTCACGGACAGCCACCCCTCCGCGCTGCCCCCACGGAATAGGTTCGACACTCAGTGCGTGGCTTCCTACCAAGGTCCGTGATGATGCGCTTTGCCGGTCCGGAAAGCTGACTGACGAATGGAGCCTGACGAATTTGAACCCGAAATCGCCGAGCCCCATGATTGGATCGCGCGAGGTGCGATCGCGATCAAGCGGTTGCTCCACTCCTTGCGACCGCACGCCAAACTGATCAGCGGCCTCGTTTGTGCCGGGCTGGTGGTCGTTGGCACCGGGCTGTGGATCCGCGCGGCCAACGCAAGCCGGCAAGAACTCAAGGACCACTGGCTTCGTCGCGCCTTGGAACGCCTGCCCAGTACCAAATATGAACGGCGTCAGTTGGGTCCCGACGAACCCGACGAACTGCTGACGGCGCGCGCCTATTACCAACTGGAGCTGCATTACGAATTCCCACGCGGCACCCTGGCGCGGGAGCTTCCGGCCTTTGCGAAACGGATGCTGCTGTCCCCCGGCGGGCACGAGGGTTACGGGATGTACGCGGCCTATGCCTGCGGGCGACTGGCGGCGTGTGAAAAACTGGCGCTCGCGGCCAAGGAAAAGAGCATTGCGTTCTGGGAAAGGCCGACGGAGGGAGCGATCCAATTGCAGGTGCTGGCCGCTTGGAGCGCGCGCGAGCAGCACCAACCCGGTCGGGCGCTGGACCATCTTCGCGCCGCGGCGGCTATGACCGCCGGCGACTTCGGACAGATTCAAAACGTGGGAATCTTCGAACAGATGAGCGCCCTGTTGTACGAGCTGGGTCGCTACGAGGAAGGACTCGCCGTCGTGCGGGAAGCCCTCCAGGTCAGCCAGGAAATGCACTTCAACTCGAAGGGCATGGGGCGGCCCAACCACCACTATCTCGCCCCCTTGCTGACGGCCTCGGGTGATCTGGCCGAGGCTGAGCGCCTGTACCGTCAGCAGTTGGCATGGCGGGGACCGCGGTCGGAATACTGGAATGAGTACACGCTCCCCGCCGTGAATAGCCTCGCTGGATTCCTGCACGCCAAGGGTGACCTGAACGAGGCCGAGTCGCTCTATCGCCAGGCAGTGAAAACTTTGGACCGCCAACGGCACCGCAAAACGCCCACACCGCTCGTCCATGCCAACATCATGGCGCTGTCGTTGCGCGATAAGGGCGACTTGTCCTGGGCCGATCAACTCCAACCGCGGAAGCTTGTCTTTGGCAAACGACCGCCGCCTCCCGACCACCCGGATCTGCTTTTCACCCTCTACCACCTGAGCCGGCTGTTGCGCGACCAAGGCGACTTGTCCGGAGCGGAACCGCTCGCCGTTCGGGCCGTGCAGGGATTCTCCGTTCAGTTCGGCCCCGCGAGCCATGCCACCAAAAATGCGCAGCAACTCCTGGACGACATCCGCCGTGAGCGCGCGGCGAAAGGTTTTGGAAAGTGAGCAATGAAACCAGGGCATCCTATCAGTCCGCGTCGCATGTTATTAAGCAAAGCTCAGTTGCAGCCGGCGCCATCAAGCGATGATGCGGATTGGTTTAATTACCGAGTGATCCGCGGCAGCAATTCCAGACCGCCTCACGGGCGGTGAATCGCAGCAGCCCATCTCCTTAAGTCCTCCACTAGCCGATCAAAATCTTCCGTCGCAGTCTGGTCAGTGAACGGCTTTTTCCACGTCCCGTGGGTCGACAGTGTGTAGGCTGGAAAACCAGTGTTCGCGCTCGTGACCGCCCATCTGAATCCCTGTCGCTCAGTCAGCGCCACGTAACAGCAATGAGCGGACTTCGCGACCGACCGAATTTTGCCGAAGTTGGCTTTCACGGTCTTGATCGTTGCGTCCCCGAACGAGCCTACGTTCTTGACCTCCACCGCAGCTATCACGTCATCCGGTCGGTAGCAGATGAGGTTCACAGGTATCGTGCCTGGCCGCAGTGCGAGCAGGTCAATTTCCAATGGAACCCCTAAGATGAAAGAGTCTCTTGGCGAGAGTACGACGCTGACGCCCAAAGCAGCTTGGAGGCTGTTGCGGAGCAGTTCGGTGGTGACGGCACCGGTGAACTTATTGCAGGGGTTTCCGGCGGCGCTTCTGAATGCGTTCTCCGCCACCGCCACGTCCTTGAGCAGTTGGTTTATCATTTTGTTGTGTTTGATTCGTGTCCTCGCCCCCGATTCGGCAGTTCACTCATCTTCCGGGCCGGGCCGCTCCAAGGGCAATCCGAGCATCAGCCGGGAGGTCTGGCAGATGGCTGCGTCCATCTGCCAGCGCGTGTTCTCCGCCGGCATCCCATCTTCTTCCTGCTTCACCAGCGCACAGATTTCCGTCAGCAAACTCCACAGCGCGCACATGACGCGCTTGGTCGGGTCTGGCCCGACCAGGTTCAACTCACTGGCGATGTGCTCATCAATTCCGCCGGGCTGATTCCATCCGGCGATCGGCCGGAACTCAGGGTGTCCACCGAGGAAATATTTTGCGGTGGTTTCCATGGCGGAGACAATCAGGAGGTTCAGTTCCGCATCATCAATTTCGCCGCTCTGCCTGCGGGTGCGGGCTTGAATCACGTCCCGCAGCATGAATTTCAAGGTGGATTCCACGCGGCGTGGGTGGCCGAGAGTGGTGTCGTCTTCGGCATCCATGTCCAGGTCTGCGCCGCCGGTTTCGGTCAGGGTGGCCGCCGCCGCGCCCGGCGCTTCCGGTCCGATGGCGGGGATCAGTGACAGAGCTCCCGACCAGGTATCGAAGATGCAGTCCGCGCACGCAGCCGCACAGGAAGGGTCCGCCGGCTCCGCGTGCAGGGCGGAGGTCATGGTCCGCACTTCCGGTTCGTCGGCGGCGTGGGGATCTTCGGTGTCCTCGAAAAGGTTCCGGCCGTTGGCAGTCGTGAAGGAAAACGCACGGGACACGCTGGTCAGCCGGTACTTCCAAACCATGCGCCCGCGCCAGCGGCCAATCTGGCTGCGGCGGCGCAGCTTCATCCGCCGGACGAGACCGATGCGCTGCAACAGCCCGAAGGCAGTGGCGATGCTCCGCGGCGAGCGGTTCCAATTCACCAGGAGGAACTCATCCCGCCACACCGTTCGCGGGTCGAGCATCTGGCCCACGATGTAAACCATCACGTCCCGGACGATCCCCGGTTTGAACTGATGATGGCGGTCGTACATCGGCAACGGCGCGCGTCGGCGGGAAGTCTTCATGTGGAAATCGGCGGCTCAACCACGGATAAAAGGGGCAAGTGACATCACATGCCGCTCACCTTCGTGACCTCGTGCTTGAAATTCGCGTAGTTGATGTCTCCCGCCGGCGTCGCCAGCGCCCCGCGGAACGCCCGGCGCGTCACCCGCGCCTGAAATGGATAATCCGTTCCGGCATTCGCGGCGGTCGCGGACAGCGTGGGCAGGTGGCGTTCGCGGAGCCGCTCCAGATAGGCGGCCACGCGGGCGCGCACCGTCAACTCCGCGTCGCCGGGTTTCTGCACCACGTTGATAAAACCAATCGTTGTGAGAAGCCGCATGGCGGGGTCGATCCGGTGTTCGACCGTCGGGAAATTGTCAGGAAACTGTCTGGAACCGTCCGAAAAACCGGCACTCTTTTCAAATGGCTCGCAAAAAGTGGTGGAGGCGGCGGGAGTTGAAGCCAGTCGGGGTATTTGCGCGTTGGTGCGTGAAGGGGGAGGAAACCCGCGTCAAAACGGGGTGTTCCTGCGGTTTGGGCGGCGGGGTCCGGTGGTGGGGAAAGGGCAGGGAAGCGCAGGTTTGCGAAGGAAGTTTGTCATCAATTGTCAGCAAAGTTCCGGGGCG
>BJHT01000171.1 GCA_014193395.1 Verrucomicrobiota bacterium | reverse complement strand
GCGGCGGTAGAAGTAGGCGTTTTTGGCGCGGCCTTGCGTGAAGGTGTCCCAGTCGCTGGCGTAACCGCGGGCGGCGGTGAGTTTGAGGGTGGCCTCGGGGTCGATGAGTTGGTCGATCTCGCTCTGGGTGTATTTGTTGTTTGTCACCACCTTGAAGAGCTGGATGAGGTTGGTGAAATCGTCGGCGTCTTCCATGGAGCGTTTCATCCATTCGGTGCGGTAGCGGCCGGCGTTGTCGCTGCCTTTGTAGCCCCAGTCGGCGTCGCGCATGGTGCGTTCCCAGTTGTCCTTGAACCACCATTCGTCGTCGATGCGGTAGAGTTCGCCGCGCGCGCCGTGCGGGAGGTAGCGGTTGAGAAAATCCGTGTCCACCGGCTCGGTGTCCTCGCGGAGCATGGGGCCGCTGTTGTTGACGACGAGGCGGACGAATTCGTTTTCGCTGGCCAGATAGCCGATGCAATAGAGGAACTGGCGCGTGATGCGGTTGTGGTGGCGCGCGCCGCCGTCGTGGTCGTTGTCGAAGGTGAATTTCACGTGGCTGCGGAAGAGGCGGTCGTGGGGGAGCTTCCATTTGCCGCGGCCGAGATCGCCGCCGCGGGTCCAGGGGCTGCCGCTGTTGCGGACCTCGGCGTTGTAGAAGATGTCCTTTTCGTTCGAGATGAAGGTCATGTTCATGTAGTGATTGGAGTGCCGGGGATAGCGGAAGCCGAACTTCGGTGATTCGCCGTTGGCGACGGCCTCGACATCGTATTGCGAGAGGATGAAACGCATGAGGCGCAAGTCGCGCGGGTGGGAGCGGTCGTCGATGGTGAGCAGCGCGGGCTTGGCCCGGCCGAAGCGCGGGATGGTTTGCGTGAGGCCGTTTTGGGCGGTGGCGACGACGTAGAACTGCACGACCTGACCGTTGCCTTTGTATTCGGGAAGTTCGGCGGTGAAGCGGCCTTCGCTGGCGTTGGCGGTGGCGTCGCCGGCGGGCGGGCTGTCAGCGACCATGACTTTGTTGGTCCACACGCCGTTGCCGTTGGCGTTGTCGAGGCGGTGGAAGACTTGCACGGAGGCGAGGGGCGCGGCGGAAAAAACGCGTGCGGAAATTTTTATCGTGTCCTTGCTTTTCGGCACGGCGGGGCTGTGGCGGAGGTCGTCGAGCTGCGGCGCGGGCTGGTCGGTGGCGGTGGAGTTGCGTTTGCCGGGCGTGCCGAGGTTGGTGGGGGGCGTGATCCAAAACGAGTTGGCGATGCTGTGATCGAAGGTCTGCGCGATGAGCCGGGCCGAGCCGGAAACCCAGCGGGCCTCGAAGGTGAGGAGATTGGTGGTGCCTTTCTTCAGGCCCGTGGCGTCGGTCTCGAGGCGGTTGGCGCGGTTGTCGCCGCGGCCGTCGGAGATGATGTGGAGTTCGCCATTGGTGTAGTAGCTGGCGGCGTGGTTGCCCTGGCAGAGCCAACCCCAGAAACTGGAGTTGTTGGTGGACTGGCGGTCGCCGTGGTCGAGGAGATTGGGGCCGGCGCGTTCGGTGCGAAGCTCGACGTTGTCGAGGAGTTCGGCGACGTCTTCGCCCTTGGTTTTCACGAGGGGAATGCCGAGTTGACGAAGCTGGATGTTTTTCAGGACGAGATGGCCGTCGCTGACCATGTGGAGGTGGAGTTCGCGGTAGTCGGTGGGCGCGCCGTAGGGCTGGAGTTCGTCGTAGCGCGAGACGTAGCGGTAGGGCTTGAACGGGGCCTTGGTGGATTCATCGCTGTCGCGCCAGGCGGAGGAGCGGCGGAGGTCGGACCAAGGATTGACGAGTTCCATGCTGCTGCCGCCGCCCTTGGCGAGTTCGGGCCAGTCGCCGCCGGCGTGGTAATCGACTTCGCAGACGAGATTGCCGAAGCGGTCGATGAGGCGGAGGAGTTCGCCCTTGTGGCTGAGGCGGCCTTTGAAATTGCCGAGCAACGGGATGTTTCCGTACGCCTCGCGCATCCAGTTGGTGTTGGCGGCGATGACGAGGTAGCCGCCGGCGGGGAGCATCGTGCCTTTGTGAAAGGTGAAATCGACGCCTTCGCTGAAACGCCAGAGGCTCAGGTCCACGCCGTCGTTGCCGCGGTTGAAAAGCTCGATGAACTGGCCTTCCTCCTGGCCGAGGGGGCGGTCGAACATGATTTCGTTGATGACGACGTCGCGGTTGCGCGGCGGGTTGTTGGTCTGGCCGCGCGAAGGGTAGATCGCGGAGTACCATTCGCCGGTGCCGTCGGGAAAGGCCTGCCACGCGTCGCCTTGGGGCGCGGCGAAACGGTGGCAATCGAGGACGGTGTTGGCGCGGTTGATGAGATAGATCGTGACCTCGTGGGATTTGAGCGTGAAGGCGACGGCGGGTGTGGCGAGGGCGCGCGCGGCGAGCGTGCCCGTGAGCGCGACGCGGTCGGAGAAATCGCGTTTGCTCGCGAGAAAAAGGCCGTCGAGCGGAACATCGCCAGCGCTGGTGTTGACGAGTTCGATCCAGTCGATGGTGTCGCGGGTGGCGAAGTGGATTTCGTTCAAGCGCACCGGGGCGGCGACGGCGACGGCGGGAAGCTGGTTGGTTGGATTGGTTGATTTGCTCGGATCGCGCGCGGCCGCGGGTGCCGGCGCCGGAACGGCCGCCGGTGCGGTCGCGGGCACAGACGCGGTGCCGGGCGTGCCGCCGGGGAGCGCGCTGGCGGTCCAATTGCGCCAGTCGTCGATGGCGCGGTCGGGATTTTTCAGCACGAGGGAATGGCCCGCGCCGTCCGCGGCGGGCGACCAGTGGCCACCGTCTTCGTGCGTGACGGTGCAGAGGGTGAGGCCGTTTTTGTCGCGGAGAACAATGCGGTTGCCACTGTGTTTGAGTTTGCCGGACCACGGGCCAAAAATACGGACGGATTCGGGGATGTGGCACGCGGCGCGGAGGGCGGCGGCGTTGGTCGCGCCGACGACAATGCGCTCGAAGGGTTTTAGAAACGTGGCCTGCGGCGCGGCGGCAGAGAACGCGGGGAACTCGAAGTCCATGGACTCGGCGCGGAGCCGCCACTGCGCGATGTCGAAGGGCGTGGCGGTGAGGTTTTGCAGTTCGATCCACGCGGGTTTTCCGGTGGGCGGGTGGTACATGATTTCGCTGATGACGACCTGCTCGGCGCGCGCGGCGGGGAGCGCGCAGGCGAGCAGTAGTAGCGTCAGCAGGAGGCGGCGGACGGGTGGTGACATGGCGGGGAGAGTAGGTAGCCGCGGAGGAGTGGCGAGGGTTTTTCGGAAAGTAATTAGTGATTAGTAATTAGTGATTAGTCGGTGCCAATTGCCACTCGCAGCCGCCCATCCCCGCCCACTAATTACTAATCACTAATTACTAATTACTTTTTCGGACGGGAGGGGCAGGCCGGCGCCGCAACCGTGCTCCAACCCGGCGCGGAAATTCTTTGGTGTTGCCGCGCGGGTTGGGGAGGCGTTTAAGTTGCCTCGTTCTCCGCTGCGACCTTCAGTGCTGCTGCTGCCACAGGGGCTTCGGGAATTTGCCAACCATGGAAATCATCAACGAAACACTGGCCGCGCCGATGCCGCGGGTGCTGATCGTGGACGACACGGCGGATCATCGGGATTTGCAGGGACGCCTGCTGTCGGGGGGCGGCTACGAAGTGACCACCGCGGTGGATCTGCGGGACGCTCGAAAACAACTCGACGGACTGTTGCCCGACTTGGTGCTGCTGGATGTGCGCCTGCCGGACGGCAACGGCATCGCTTTCTGCCGGCAGCTTAAAAACAATCCCGTGCTGGACGACGTGGTGGTGGTGCTGATTTCCAGCGAGGAGATTTCGACGGAGAGCAAGGCGGAAGGGCTGGATGCGGGGGCCAATGATTATCTGGTGCGGCCGATGCCCAAGCGCGAATTCATGGCGCGCATCAACCGGCAGATCCGGTTGCAGCAGATGCGCAAATGTCTCACGCAGGCGCAGGCGGAATTGGAGCGGCGGGTGAAAGAGCGGACGCAGCAACTGCTGACCGCCAATGCGGAACTACGGCGCGAGATCGAGGAGCGGCGGCGCGCCGAGGTGTCGCTGCGCGAGAGCGAGGACCGCTTCCGCGTGCTCGCCGAGAACGCCCGCGACCTGATCTGCCTGATCGATCCGCGCGGGCGCTACGAATATGTCAGCCCGTCATACACGGCGATTCTCGGCTATTCCCTCCCGCAGGTGCGCGCCATGAATCCGCTGGACCTCGTGCATCCCGAGGACCTGGCCCTGGCCGGGCACTGGCGCGATTGTCCGGCGCTGGAGTTTCGCGTGCGCAAGGCCGACGGCTCGTGGGTGTGGATGGAGGGCTGCTCGTATCCGGTCACCTGGCAGGGCGCCGCCTACACCGTGGGCGTGATGCGCGAGATCACGGAGCGCAAGCGGGCGGAGGAATTGCTGCGCGCCCTGCCGCAGCAGATTCTCGAGGCCCAGGAGGCCGAGCGCCGGCGGGTGTCGCGCGACCTGCACGACAGCGTGAACCAAATCCTGGCTTCGGTCCGGTTCCGCGTGGACACCCTGGAGGAGGTGACCGCCAGCGCCCGGCCGGTCGTGCGCGAAACGCTCGGCAAGGCGAAGGAACTGCTCGAGAACGCGATGCAGGAGGTGCGACGAATTTCGCGCGACCTGCGCCCCGGTGAACTGGACGATCTCGGCCTGGTCCCGGCCCTGCGCGGGGCCGTCGAGGAGTTCGCCTTGCGCACGCGCCTGCGGGTGGATTTCGTCGCCGACGGTCTCCCCGACCGCCTGCCGCCGTCGCTGGAGCTGCACCTCTATCGCATCGTGCAGGAGGCGCTGGGCAATGTGGAGCGCCACGCCGCCGCCACGACGGTGCGCATTCATCTCGCCGGCGGGCGGGACGGAGTGCGGCTCGACATTCAGGACGATGGGCGCGGCCTGCCGGCGGCCCGCGCGGACGCGACCGCGGCCGGACGCAAGGCGGCGATCGGGTTATCGAACATGCGCGAGCGCGCGGCGGCGTGCGGCGGTGTCTGCGAACTCACGGCGGAACCCGGGGCGGGCTTGACGATCCGGGTGCGGATGCCGTGGCCGGCGGCGACCGGAGCAAAGGGCGCCACCGGAGCAACCAAGGGAGCCTTATGAAACAAATCCGAATCCGGAAACCGCGGCTGGTGCTGGTGGATGACCATCCCGTCGTGCGCGAAGGCATCCGGTCGTATCTGTCGTCCCGTGGCGTGGCCGAGATCGTGGGTGAGGCGGCCAATGGCGCCGAGGCCATGCAGCAGGTGCGGGCGTTGCGGCCGGACGTGGTGTTGATGGACATCAACCTGCCCGATGTCAGCGGGTTCGTGGTCACGGAGAAGCTCCGGCACGAGCTGCCAGACGTGCGGGTCTTGATCATCACGATGCACGAGAGCCGCGAATACGCGGTGCAGATCGTGCGCTCCGGGGCCAGCGGTTATCTGCTCAAGGAGGCCAAGCCGGCGGAAATGGTGGCGGCGATCCAGGCCGTGTACGCGGGGGAAAACTACTTCAGCCCCGCCGTGGCCAGCCTGCTCGTCAAGGCGGCGGTGGGCGGAAAAAAAGGGTCGGTCGTGAAACCGTGTTTGTCGGACCGCGAGCGGCAGGTCCTGGTGTGGATCGCGGAGGGCAAGACCAGCCGGGACATGGCCGCCCAACTGGGCGTGACCGTGCGTACGGTCAACACGTACCGCGAGCGCCTGATGGCCAAGACGGGCATCCGCAAAGCCGCCGACCTGACCCGCTACGCGATCCGGGAGCGGCTGATTCCGCTGGGCCGCGGCCCTCACGCGCCGTGGAACCCCGTGCGCCCTCTGCGGTCCGCCGCGTGAACGGCGGCGCAACCATTTGCCGGGAGCGCGGGCTGCCAGCCCGCTCCGTGCGTCCGCCGACCCGCGAGCGACTTCGCAGCGAGCGGCAAACGCAACGGCAGGCCAAACCCAAAGCGTGGAGGTTGTCACCACTCCGGATTGCTCCCACGTTGGGCCGGCTGGAAACAGGTGTTCCGACTCCCTCCCCGTTTTTCCGTCCTCTATGTTTCTGCCAGCTCCGGCCTTTGGCCCTTGAAATTGGGCGCTTCCCTTGAGCTTTGAACTTTGAACTTTGAGCTTGGAGCTTTTTTTTCGTGCCGCTCACCGATTCATCCATTCCCGCTGCGTCTCCCACCGTTCCTCGACCAGCCGCAACACCGCCGCCACCGGTGCCAGGGCAAACAGCGTCGTCAGAATCTCCCCGCCCCGCCGGAACGATTGCGCCGGCCCGCTGCGCACCACGCGGCTGAGCAGCTCCCGCGCCCGCTCCAACTCCGGCGCGACTTTGCCCTCGCCCTCGCGCGGCCCCGCCAACCGTGTGATCACCGCCGCCACGTCCGCATCCGACAATCCGTCCAGCGCCTCGCGAAACACACACGCCCGAGCCGAGCTGTCGAAACCCGGCGCGCCAAACAATCCGCACAGCGCCTGAAACACCGTCTCCGTCACCGCGGGCGCGGGCGCGGGCCGCGCTCCTTCCGGCGCATGGTCACGGTTGCCGTCGGCGGACGCTGTCGGCGTGGCGTCCGCCGCGTCGGCCCGCTGCAGATCCAGGCGCAGACGCAGTTTGAATTGCGACCGCCCGGCCTCCGTGTCCGCGTGCGCGCCCGCACCTGCCGCCGCGCCGCCGCCCGCAACCGCGGCCACCGCAAAGCAAATCCGCCCCGCCTCCTCGCGGCCGACAACTTCCAATTCCACCACGACCTTCCCCGCGCTCCACGGGGATGGCGAGGCCACACCTGTCGTCATCCCTGCGTCAATTTCCTGCCGCAACGCCGCCAAAACCCGGTTCAAAGATTGCATGAGCGCACGTTACCGGTCCGTGCCCAAACCACGAGCCAAACCGCGATCTTGCAGCGCGGCTGTGTCGCCGCGGCCAGCCGCAACTGCCGGACGCCGAGGGTGTGGGAAATTGCGGCGATCGGATTTTTCCACCGCTGCCGCCGCAGTTCAAAACCCCGCGCGCAACGCCGGCTTGGTGACCTTGCCCATCGCATTGCGCGGGAGTTCTTTCATCACGAGCAGGCGCTGGGGGATTTTGTAGTAGGAGAGTTTTTCGCGGCACCATTCGCGCAGCGCGGGGAGTTCGAGCGTAGTGCCGTCGGCGAGCACCACGGCGGCGGCGACGGCTTCGCCCCACGTCGAGTCGGGCACGCCGATCACGGCGCATTCGCGGATGTGCGGATGCTCCAGCAGCGCCGCCTCGATCTCGAGCGCGGAGAGCTTGTAGCCACCGCTCTTGATGATGTCCACCGAGAGCCGGCCCATTATTCGATAGTAGCCGCGCTCCAACACCGCCATGTCGCCGGTACGGAACCAGCCGTCGTCGAAGGATTCGGCGCTGACCTCGGGACGATTCCAGTAGGCGCGAAACACGCCGGGACCGCGCACCTGGATTTCACCGGGTTCCTCCTCGGCCGTGATGATGGCACCGGTCTCGGCCTTGAGGCGCACCTCCACGCCGGGCAGCGCCTGGCCCACCGCACCGGGGCGGCGTTCGCCGTGATACGGATTGGAAATGGCCATGCCGATCTCGGTCATGCCGTAGCGCTCCAGCAGCTTCTGTCCGGTCAATGCCGTCCACTGTTCATGTACGCTGGCAGGCAGCGCCGCCGAGCCGGACACCATCAGCCGCAGCCGCGCGAACCCGCCGACGACGGCCGTGCGATCGTCCGGCGACGCGGCTTCGAGCGCCTGGATGAGCTTCACGTAAATCGTCGGCACGGCCATGAACAGCGTGTACGCATCCGCGCGCACGCGGCCGAGAATGGCCGGCAAATCAAAGCGCTCGAAGGCTTCGATCCGCGCGCCGGTCCAGAGCGCGCAGCTCATGACATTGATGATGCCGTGGATGTGATGCAGCGGCAGGAAGAGCGGGATGCGATCCTGCGCGCTCCATTCCCACGCGGCCACGAGGCTCTCGATCTGCGCCTGAATGTTCGCGTGGGTCGTGACCACGCCCTTCGGTTTGCTCGTCGTGCCGCTGGTGTAGAGGATCATCGCTCGGCGTTCGGGCGTGACGAACGGCAGAGTTTTCGCGGTCGCGGATCCAGATGCGGGCGCGGCTGTCATCGCATCGGTCACCAGCAATCGCACTCCGAGGCGGCGACACAGCGGGCCGATCTTTTCCGCCAGCGCCGCTGTCGCCATCACGATGGTCGCGCCCGAGTCCGTGAGCGCATATTCCCACTCGCCTTCCGTGGCCGAGAGACAGAGTGGCACCTTGATCCCGCCCGCGCGCCAGGTGCCCCACTGTGCCGCGGCGTACTCGAACCCCGCCGGCACCAGCAGCGCAACCCGCGCCTCCTGCAAATCCCCGCGGTCATCCAGCAACGTCGCCGCGTACGCTGCGGAGTGGTCGAGTAAGTTTTGATACGTGTGCGTGCCAGTCTTCGTCGCGAAGGCGATGGCGGAACCGTGCGCGCGGGCACGGGCGATGAGGGGTAGTTCAGTCATGAGATTTTATTCTGAAAAAACAGGTGGAACCACGAAAAGCACGAAAAGCGCGAAAGCAGAGGGTACTGCGGAATCGGGAGCGATCCGCAGCGCGTTGAGAAATCTCGGTAGTGGCCAACGCTGATTCGGCCCTTGGTTTGCCGGCCTTTCGTGTCTTTCGTGGTTCATCTCCGCTGCCGTTTCCAAGCTAAGTCAAAGCGCGGACAATGAAGTACAACACCGACGGCCCGAGCAAACACCCGAGGCCCGTGTGAAACGTCGCGACCAGCGCGCCATACGGCACCAGCTCGCGATTCGTCGCGGCCAGCCCCGCCGACACGCCGCTCACCGTGCCCGCCAGCCCGCCGAAAACCATCGCCGAGCGCGGGGTTTTCAGGCGCAGAAACTTTGCGGCCATCGGCGTGGCGACCATCACCAGGATGGCCTTGATCACGCCCGTTGCGATGCTCAGCGCCATCACGTCCGAACTCGCGCCAATCGCCGCGCCCGTCACCGGCCCCACGATGTAGGTGATCGCGCCCGCGCCGATCGTGGTCATGCTCACCGCGTCCGAATAACCAAATGCCCGCGCCACGCCCACGCCGACGATGAACGGCACCACCGTGCCCAGCAGCAGCGCAATCGCGCCGATCCAACCCGCGCGCCGCGCTTCTTCCGCCTGCACTTCAAACGCCGTGGCCACGATGGCGAAATCGCGCAGCATGTTGCCTCCCATCAAACCGACGCCGCTGAACAACGCGAGGTCCGCCAGTCCCTTCGTCCCGCCCGACACGCGCCCGCCGACATACGCGAGCGCCAGCCCGATGAGAATCGCGATGGCCGATCCCTGCACGCGCCCAAACGTCAGCCGGCGCGAGATGAAGCCCGACACCAGCACGACGAAACCCACGATGGCAAACGCGGTGACGAGGCCGTTTTCCTTCGCTGCTTTTTCAAAGATTTCCCACATGCCGGGCTACTCCTTTTTGTTCCTCGCTCCGCCCTCCGGCGGCTGCGAGTGCTGCGGTTCCATGCGGTTGATGAACGATACCAGTGCGCCGCACAGCACCACGCTCCCGACCGCCGCGAGCAACGCCACCGGCCCGCCGCGCAGGGCCGCCACGACATTCTGCTGCATCGCCATCGCCACCACGACCGGGATGTAAATCGCGCCCCAATAATGCACCCCGCGCTCCGACGTCGCGCACAACCGCCCGCGCTTGTGCAGATACACGCGCGCCCCGATCAACAGCAGCATCGCGATGCCCACCCCGCCCACATTGGTCTTCATGCCCAGCGCCGCGCCGAGCAAATCCCCGAGCACGATGCCCAGCAAGTGGCAGACAGCGAGCAGAGCGGTTCCGTAGATGATCATTTAGTGCGCGCCGTCATGGCCGGACGGAAGTTGGAAAATTGCGGGGCGCCGGGCGCGGTCGGTGCTGTCGGCGATCCGCCTCGCGCGGCGATATTTAATCAGAGTCATGATGAATGGCGGCGAGCTTGCCCCGCCCGCGCCCGCGCGTAAAGCCCGCCGCCCTTGCTGCGGGACCGCGCCGATCGCGATCACCCGTTTGTGCTCTGGAAAAATGTGCGACAACCTTTCCGCCGCATTTCGCCACCCATGAACGCATCCCACGAACAGCTCTGGACGCTTTGCCGCAAGCTCGATCCGCCGCCTTCTCTACGCCGTCTCCGCCAGCGGCATCTCAAAGGCATCAAGGCACTCCCGGCAAATGCCGTGGGAAATACGTGGCAGGCGTGGCGCATCGAACAGTTGTAAGACTTTGACCGCCTCCTCAACTTCCACCCAGCGGTCGTCCGGCAACGCGACTTTCTTGCACCAGCCGCACATGATGAGCATTGCGTCGGTCCGCTCGACTTCATTCGTCATCAACCGCACCCGCGCCCGCTGCTCCTGCCGCAGAATCCGGCTGTGGAACTCAACCCCCAAGCCTTCCAACCGCGCGATCCGCAACTCCATGAACCGGCGGCAGTCGGGGCTGTCGCAACGATAGGGAAGCGTCACCGATTTCCCGGTTGCCCGCACTTGCTTCAGCAGGATCTCAAACAGGTGTCTGGTTTCAGAACTGCAGATGAAATCCCATAACGAAACGCCGATGACCACCTCCGGCTTGAGGGAGACGGCAGAATTTTCGCGCGCGAAGTCAAACCACTCCGCATTGGCGAACACGACCCGATCCTGCGCATCCACCCGGTAGATGAACCCTCGTTTGTCGTCTTGAATCATACCTGGATGGGTCGCGAAAGGCCCGCAACATTCAAACTCTCAACGCACCGCGAAATCCTCTGGCTGCATAGTAAGACTGCGCGCCGTTGCAACCGATGAAGACGCGTCCGTAACTCCGGCCGCCCCAGAGCGCGCCGCCCTGCTCGCGAAAATCCGCCGGGGTGGCGATCCAGCTCGATGTCTTCGTGTCGAACTCGCCCAGTTTTTGCAGCGCGAGGTATTCCTCCTCCGTCAACAGCGCGATGCCCATCTCCGTCGCCAGATCCATCGCCGTGGTTTTGGGGCGGGCCTCCTTCCGCGACAACCAGCCCTCGCGGTCGTAACAGACGCTGCGCCGACCGGCCGGACTCTCCGGCGCGCAATCCATGAAAACGAATTCGTCCGACTTGACCCCCACCACATCCGGTTCGCCGCCGGTGCGTTCCATTTCCGCGAGCGACCACAGCTTGTCCGGCTTGGCCTCCAACCGCGCTTGCACCTTGGACCACACCAAACCCGGGTGCCGGGAGATGTTCGCGTCAAACCGGGCTTTCAATGCGGTCAGCAATTCATCGCGTTGTTTGGGGGATAACTGTTTTTTAGTGCTATTCACGTTTTGCTCGTGTTGAACCGGTGTCGAAGCTGTTCCAATTCCCGGCGTAGCGGCAACCAGTATTCCCTGTCTCGCTGGCGTTCGGCAGTTTCCTCGGCCAACAACGCCTGCTCCAGTTCGGCCATTTTCCCGGTTTGCGCGTGGGCCACCAGAGGGCGGTGACTGACCAATCGCCGACAACTCGCCGGATAACGGCTGGCCAGTTCCACGAGGAGTTCGGGCGTGCGGAGTTCCTGAAACCAGAACCGGATTTGCGCGGACTTGGGCGTGCCCTGGTTCTCAAAATAATGGGCCTCGACCAACCGCCGGATCATTGGCCAGTCCTTGTCGCGTTGCGTCTTCTTGGCCTGCACCAAGTCTGGAAGCGAAAGCAGGTCGCACCGCTCACCGCCGGGTAGTTCCAGTGTCGTCCGTCGCTGCCAGAGTTTGGCAAAGGAATCCACGCCGCGCATTTTGGACATCACATCCACGCGCATTCGGAGAGCCTCGGGATGCTGGCAGCGGAAATGGATGGCGTGGCCCCGACGCAAATATTGGAGGGTAAACGGCGGGACGGCGATGGTCTCGGCCTGCAGTTCGGCCAGCGCCTGGCGCAACCGCGCGAGGTTTGCCGCATCGGCGAGGATCGCGAGGTCCGTGTCGCGGCTAAACTCGGCCGCGCCGTAGAATACGCACGCCTGTCCGCCCATTAGCAGGGCGCGAACGCGCTGCGCGCGCATCGAAGAAAGGACTTTGCGTATCGGGTTCGGGATCAAGTGAGCCTCCGAGCGCGAGATAGGTCTGCCAGAGTTTCTCGCTTTCCAGCCAGCGTTGGAGGGGCGTGAGCCGATACCACTCGGCCCATTCACCGCCAACCAGTTCATCCGGCTGAATCATGGGGAATAAGTATCAGTTTCAGGCCTGGCTGTAAACTTCCGCGCCTTTCTCCACGAACTCCTTCGTCTTCGCTTCCACGCCCTGCTTCGAGGTCTCTTCCTCGGCGATGCCTTGTTCGGCGGCGTATTTGCGGACGTTCTTGATGGAGTTCATGGGGTGGCGGGCAGGGGCATGCCGTAAAGGCGCTCGAAGAGGCGGCGCTTTCGCTCGGTTTCGGTCAGGTCGGCGGGCAGGGAGGCCAGCACCATGCGCCGGGCCGCTTCGAACATGTCAACGCCCATGCGGAAGCGTTCCGCGCCGGACCTGGCCATCAACCGGGCGCGCACCATCTCGGCGATTTCGGGGGAGGTGTCGGTCATGGGTTGCATTCCAGCCACAGGCTATGCAGCCCCAGTTCTGCCGTCCAGCGTGCGATGTAAGCGGTGTCGCAGCCGGTGCCGGCGAGGTTCTTCACGTCGCGCAGTTGCAGCTCGGAGTGGGAGTCTTTCGCCCACCAGAGCTTGGAGATGATGAGGTCTTCCTTGCTCGCAATCCAGGTGGAGAAATTTTCAATGACGATGCGCTGGCGGCGCTCGAACTCGGCACGGCGATACGGGGTGTTTTTGCGGACGATGCAGTCCACTTTGATGATGCTCTCCTGGTGGATGAGGTTGAAGAGCGATTCGTGGGCGATGGAACTGCTGACCGCGTCGCGGGAAACGTAGTAGTCGGGAGTGAAGAGACCCACGACCGTGTCAGTGTCCTGGGGCGTGAGGGCGACGACGATGTCGATGTCCCGCGTCATGCGCGGCTGGGCGTAGTAGTTCATCGCCATCGAACCCGTGAGCATGTAGGCGAGGTTTCCACGTTCCAGTCTCAGCGAAACGTCGCGGACGATGTCGAGTTCGTCAGGCATGTGAAGTTTGGGCGGCGCGGCAACGCCGCCCTACCATTGATCGGTTACCCCTTCGCGTAAACCTCCGCGCCCTCCTCCACGAACTCCTTCGACTTCGCTTCCATCCCCTTTTTCAACGCCTCTTCCTCGGCGATGCCTTGTTCGGCGGCGTATTTGCGGACGTCTTCGGTGATCTTTATGGAGCAGAAATGCGGGCCGCACATGGAGCAGAAGTGCGCGGTCTTTGCGCCTTCTTGCGGCAGAGTTTCGTCGTGGAACTCGCGCGCGGTGACGGGGTCGAGGCTGAGGTTGAATTGATCTTCCCAGCGGAATTCAAAGCGCGCCTTGCTCAACGCGTTGTCGCGGTATTGCGCGCCGGGATGGCCCTTGGCGAGGTCGGCGGCGTGCGCGGCGATCTTGTAGGCGATGACGCCGTCTTTCACGTCTTTCTTGTTCGGCAGGCCGAGGTGTTCCTTGGGCGTGACGTAGCACAGCATCGCGCAGCCATACCAACCGATCATCGCCGCGCCGATGCCGCTGGTGATGTGGTCGTGGTTGCGACTCCGCAAGCTCCGCCGCAACGACGCCGGGCGCAGAGATTTTGGAACGGCATCCTGACCGGCTGCCTCAGCGGTGGTGAGCGGGCCGAGGGTGTAGAACGGCGCTTCGCCGCACCACTCGAGTTGCTTGGCCATGTTTTCCTCGATCATGTGCATGGGCAACTGGCGGCAACGTGGTTTAACTTGGGCAAAACTTTTCAAATTCAACTCGCGTAAAAATTCTCGGTGAACTCAGTCAATGATGTATTCAGAAATGCACTCAATCTTGCTGCGAATCTTCCGGCTCGCAATCAACGCCTCCCGCGCCTCTTGCAACGTCATCTTCTGAATCTTACCCACTTCATCTTCCCAGAATGCCTTCTCAAACTTCGCTCGACTCGAAACAGTCAGCAGGCACTTTGATTTGAAGTCTTCGAGTTCCTTCAAGGTTTTTCCGCAGGCTGTAGCAGTCGCAAGATTCAACGCGTCAAAAATTGGCTTCGCTTGCTTTCGCTCGGCATGCGCCAGACGAGCACTGACTGTTCCCGGGTAATTGAACAGTGGCTTCAATGAAACCTTGGCAGACTCCGTGATTCCATGCGCGAGGCAAAAGAGCAGATGCTCGAATG
>BJHT01000170.1 GCA_014193395.1 Verrucomicrobiota bacterium | reverse complement strand
CTGAATCCCAGTCGCCGAAACTGATTGGGCAAAGGAATGGAGGCAAAGGAATGAAGACAAAAAATTCCCCGTTCCCATTCCTTTGCCTCCATTCCTTTGCCCAAAATTCCGCTGCCCTCTTTCCGTGAGTGTATCGGCACACGTCGCCCGCTGCTCCTGTATCCGCTGCCACCCGTCGGGTGCACGCTGGCAGGCCCGGACCGGCTTTTTCCCAAGCGCGCGCCGCTCGCGAAAAAAGTTAGAGTCTCCTCACGTCGTCTCCTACACCGGGCTGGCGGAAAGCGGTGCTCGCCGGGGCGCGGGGAGGCGGTGTAGTTTCGGCGCATGTTTCACGTTTCCAAATGGCTCCTGGGCTTGGGTTGCGTGCTCTGGTGGAGCGGGGTGGTGTTCGCGGCCGGGGCGGGTGTGGCGCGGGAGCCGCATTGGGCGTTTGTGTCGCCGGTGCGCGGGGAGTTGCCACGGACGGCGACGACGGGCTGGGCGCGCAATCCGATTGATGCGTTTGTGCTGGCGCGGTTGGAGCGGGAGAAACTGCGGCCGTCGCGCGAGGCGGAGCGCGGGGCGCTGATTCGGCGGGTGACGCTGGATTTGACAGGGTTGCCGCCGACGCCGGAAGAGGTCGCGGATTTTGTCGCAGATGCGCGGGGGGATGCGTTCGAGCGGGTGGTGGAGCGGTTGCTGGCGTCGCCGCGGTTTGGCGAGCATTGGGCGCGGGCGTGGCTGGACGCGGCGCGGTTCGCGGACACGAACGGCTACAACAATGACGAGGAGCGCACGATGTGGGCGTGGCGTGACTGGGTCATCAACGCGCTGAATTCAAATCTGCCGTTCGACCGTTTTCTCATCGAGCAGCTCGCGGGGGATTTGCTGCCGGGCGCGACGCGCCAGCAGCAGGTGGCGACGGGCTTCAATCGGAATCATGTGCTCACGACGGAGGGCGGAATCATCGAGGAGGAGTAGCGCGTGGAGTATGTGGCGGACCGGATTCACACGACGACAACGGCGTTTCTCGGGCTGACGATGCAGTGCGCGCGGTGTCACGATCACAAGTTCGATCCGTTCACGCAGCGGGATTATTACCGGATGTTCGCGTTCTTCAACGGGGTGCCGGATCGCGTGGTGGGCTACAACACGAAGAAGGCGGCCGCGCCGTTTGTCGCGGCGCTGACGCCGACGCAAGAGGCCGAGCAGGCGCGGCTGCGCGCGGCGCTGGCGGTGGTGGACGCGCGGCTCGCGGAACGCAAGGCGCAGGCGGGCGCGGACGTGGCGCGGTGGGAGGCGGGGTTGTCGGCGGAGGAGCGGGTGCGGCTGGCGCGGGCGGGGGCGGCGGTGCGGTTCGCGCTGGATGAAAATCAAGGGGCGGAAGTGCGGTGTTCAGTGGATGCGGAGCGCAAGGGGAAGGTCGTGGGAACGGCGAACTGGAAGCCGGGGAAAATGGGGAGCGCCCTGGAGTTTGACGGGCGCACGCGGGTGGAGGCGGGTGAGGCGGTGGCGTTTGAGACGGGGGACAAGGTGTCGATTGGGGCGTGGATTTTTCCGCGCGAGGCGGGGGCGATGGCGGTGTTGTCGAAGATCGACGATCAGGCGGCGTATCGGGGTTTTGATTTGATTTTCGAGAGCGGGAAGCTGGCGGTGCATCTGGTGCATCGGTGGCCGGACCAGGCGCTGAAGGTGATCACGCAGACGGCGATGTCGCTGAAGGAATGGCATCATGTCTTGGCGACGGTGGACGGGTCGGGGAAGGCCGCGGGCGTGAAGATTTTCGTGGATGGGAAGGCGCAGGCGCTGACGGTGGAGAAGGATAATCTGAGCGGTTCGCTGAAGACCGCGCAGCCGTTTCGGATCGGGCAGCGGAGCGCGTCGGTGCCATTCAAGGGGCTGATCGATGAGGTGCAGTTTTACCGGACGGAACTGGCGGCGGCGGAGGTCGCGGGGCTGGCGCGCGGGGAGTTGGTCGGAGGATTGATGGCGGTGATTGACCGGCCGGCCGCGGTACGCACGGTGGCGGAGACGGAACGGGTGCTGCGCTATTTTCTGGAGACGGTGGATTCAGAATCCCGGCGGCTGACGACGGAGCGGGCGGCGTTCGCGAAACAGTTGGCAGCGGGGGAGGAGGGCGTGGCGATGACGATGGTGATGCAGGAGACGGACGAGAAGCGGACGGCGTTCCTGCTGCGGCGCGGGCAGTACGATCTGCGCGGCGAGGCGGTGGATGCGGGCGTGCCGGAGAGCCTGCCGCCGCTGCCGGCGGGCGCGCCGCGGAACCGGCTCGGCCTCGCGCAGTGGATGACACAGCCGGGGCATCCGCTGACGGCGCGGGTGGCGGTGAACCGCTGGTGGGAGGGCGTGTTCGGCGTGGGATTGGTGGAGACGGTGGAGGATTTCGGGACGCAGGGCGCGCGGCCGAGTCATCCGGAATTGCTCGACTGGCTGGCGACGGAACTGGTGCGTACGGGCTGGGATGTGAAGGCGATTCTGCGGTTGATCGTGACGTCGGCGACGTATCGGCAGACGACGGCGGCGACGGCGGAGCTGGTAGCGAGCGATCCGCAGGGGCGATTGCTGGCGCGCGCGCCGCGGTTTCGATTGGCGGGGGAAGTGATCCGCGACCAGGCGCTGGCGGTGGCGGGATTGCTGTCCGCGCGCGTGGGCGGGCCGAGCGTGAAGCCCTATCAGCCGCCGGGCTTGTGGGAGGATGTGAGCGTGGAGCGGAAGTACAGCTACGTCCTGGACACGGGCGAGGGCTTGTATCGGCGGAGTCTCTACACCTATTGGAAACGCACTTGTCCGCCGCCAGGGATGACCACGCTGGATGCGCCCGACCGCGAGACGTGCGTGATCCGCCGCGCGCGGACCAGCACGCCGTTGCAGGCGCTCTTACTTCTGAATGATCCGACCTACGTGGAAGCCGCGCGGCTCCTGGCCGAGCGGGTGCTGGGCGCGAGCGCGGACGCGGATGGCAAGGACGTGGCGGCGTGCGTGCGGCGGCTGTACCAACTGGTGCTTGCACGCGAGCCGCAGGCACGGGAGGCGGCGGTGCTCGCACGCGTGCAGGGCGAGGCGCTGGCGCGCTTCCGCGCGGACCCGGAGGCGGCGAAGAAACTACTGGCGGTGGGGAAGACGGCGCGCGGAGTGGGATCGGATGACATCGAGTTAGCGGCGTGGACGACGGTGGCGAGCCTGCTGCTGAATTTGGATGAGACGATTACGAAACCGTAGCCGGGATGCCAGAAACTGCGTCGTTGCTCCTGCCCCCCTGCTCGTTGTATCGCGGGCTGTCAGACTCGCTGCGCTCCTGGTCAGACCCACACTCGTTCGATATAAAAATCGGTAATCACAGGTTTGCGAACCGGAGCAGCGAGGACGCCCGTCCGGCGCCCCCGCCGGGAGGGTAGAAAACGGTTTGGAATCGTATGTTCCGGCGTTGGGCCGGTCGTGCTCTATACAGAAACCGCCCGATGGACAAAGCGCGTTCGCGGTGGCCATTCTCGGAAATGAAAGCTCTGACCTCCCCGGCCCCCGGCTTCGGTTCCGGCCATCGCAGTGCGGTGATGGCGTTGCTGTTGCTCGCCGAACTTGTCATCCACTCC
Organism: Verrucomicrobiota bacterium; assembly: GCA_014193395.1. GTDB lineage: Bacteria > Verrucomicrobiota > Verrucomicrobiia > Limisphaerales > BJHT01 > BJHT01. The sequence continues at coordinate 10,651 of BJHT01000170.1, read as the reverse complement.
AGCCGGGCCGCTTCGCCACCCGCGACTTGGACCACCGGGCATAAGAAGGTGCTTATCATACCCATCGCCTTCACCGACCAGGTTGGCCCGTCGGACACGCCCAATTCCAGCGGCTACCGCTCAGGCTGGGGCAACATCACCAACGGCACCACGCCCGCCGCGCTGAATGAATTCTTCCAGCGCGCCTCCTACGGCAAACTCAGCCTCGAATTCACCGTCCTTCCCGAAATTAATCTCGGCGTCAGCTACACCACCTACAACGCTCCCTATGGCACCACCGGGCTCTCCAAATTCGCCGCCTGGGACGAACCGGGTTCCCTCGCCGATGATGCCCGCGCCAAGGCCCGGCTCGCCGGACAGCTTGCCGGACAGGGCGCCCGCTACGACACCGACAACTACGACCTGGACATCATCATCGCCGGCTTCATCCCCGGCCAGGGTACGCTCGCCTCGGGGCGCTCGTTTGGGAAAGGGATCTTCGGCACGACGACTCTCGCGCTGGCCCACGAGTTATGCCACAACTTCGGCCTTCAGCACGCCAACGGTATCTCGCGCTCGACCTATTACTCACCCCTTAAAGGCGGCACCTTCTTCACCGACACTTACGGCGATGTTTTCGACCTGATGGGTTGGAAAAACACCGGCCCGATTCCCTTGGTGCCGGACCGTGATCCCAATCCCTACTGGAAATACCTTCTGGGATGGCTTCCCAGTGACAACATTTCCAGCCCGGTGGCGTCCGGTGTTTATCGCATCCATGCCTTTGATCAGCCGGCGCTGGAAGCTGGTAAGAATTATGCCCTTCGTATCGTCCGCGATCCGCTGCGCACTTATTGGTTCAGCTACCGTCAGTCCATCACCAACGTCGAGTCCATCTGGTCCCGAAACGGCCTCGAAGTCCGCATCGGTGGGGAGTCAGTGCCTGCCACCGGCGGTCATACTACACTACTCGACATGACTCCCGGCAGCCGCGGGCTGGCCAACGCCCCGGGCCTCACCAACAGCCCCTACGCCACGCTTTACGACGCGACGCTCGCCATCGGCCGCACTTACACGGATCCCGAGGCCAATCTCCACATTACTCCCATCAAGAAAGGCGGCACCATCCCTGAATCTCTCGACGTGGTGGTGAACTACGGCCCGTTTCCCGGCAACAGTGCCCCCAGCGTTTCCATCACCCCAGCCACCCTCTCGCTGGTTGCTGGGGTGCCGCAAATGTTCACCGCCACCGCTTCCGATCCCGACGGCGACGAAATATCCTATTATTGGGAGTTCGATGACCCGGATGCGCTCGGTGGCAATGCGGCTGGGAACACTCATCCCGATGCCCGTCTATCCACCCAGGGGAGTCATACATGGACCCGCAATGGCCAGCATCTGATCCGCTGCACCGTGAGTGACATGAAGGGTCACACCACCATTGCCACGGCCACGGTTACTATCACCGGTGGCGCACCGGGGTTGCTGACCATTACCGGCGTGGTGAAAGATGAGAACGGCAATCCGCTCGCCGGTGCCGTTGTGAACAATTACAAGGGAGCAAGTCCCAACTTGCTGCGCTACGGTGCCACCAATTTTGTCGGCTCCAGTGAAACCGGCGCTGACGGTCGCTACACGGTGTCAATCCCCGCCGGGGTCACGGGCTCGAACTTTCTCAGTGTTCTCCACCAGGGCTTCAATTTCACCTGTTCGACCCTGAATGGCGCCGTCAAAGTCTCCTCGACCAGTGTGACCAACGTGGATTTCACCCGCATTCGCACTAATCGCACCCTGAGCGGCGGCATCTATGTCGCCGGCCGTGGTTATGACCCGGCCACCGATGGCGCGCTGAACGTCAGCATTGCCGGCCAAACCATTGCCGCCGCGGCGGGCAGTTGGTCCGCGATCGTCCCGGACGGTGCGCCCTTGCCCCTGACAGCGGCACCTGCGAATCCGAATTACACCGTGGTGCCCTTCGCCCCCAATCCCTACTTCGTGGCCAATGATTTTAATTTGATGCACCTGTTCGTGACCATCCCGGGACGCATGCCCCAGGTTGGGTTCGGCACCAATGCCATGTCGGGGAATGACACTGTTGGCACCGTTAACATTCCGGTGACTCTGACCTTGCCGCCGGGATCGAACTCCTGGCCCGCCAATCAGGCGATCTATTATTGGATCGATCCCGCCAGCACGGCGGAATATGGCGTCGATTACAAGATGGCAGGCGGCAGTATGACGTTCTACGGAGGGCAGGTTCCCGCGCCGCAGAACATTCCCCTCAAGATCATCCCGACCGGTGAGCCGAAGAGCAAAACCGTAGTCATCCGGCTCGGACCTGCCAGCTCAATCGCGAATCTCGCTCCCACTGCGACTTTTACCTATACAATCACCAATTCCGTTGCCCCGCCGTTGAATTACGGTTCCATCCAGTTCGCTCAAGCGGAATACTCGGTGGGTGAGGCGGCGGGCACGGTAACCCTGGTGGCGACGCGCACGGGCGGCAGTGACGGGGTAGTCTCCGGCTACTACCGCACGGCTGACGGCACGGCACTGGCCGGGCAGGATTACGTGGCGACGACTAATCTTGTTACTTGGGCGAGTGGCGACACGGCGAACAAGAATGTCACGCTGACGATTCTAAACGACGCGGTGGTTGAGTCTTTGGAGTCCTTCGCAATCACCTTCATCACCACCAGCGGCGGCGCGACCCTTGGCACGCCTGCGACGGCAACGGTGAGGATTACTGACGATGATCTTGCGCCTGAGAACCACGCTCCGGTCCTGCCACCCACGGTCATTCTCCGCGTTCCCAAGCTCACGGAAGCAGTGGTGACCAATACTGCAACTGACATCGATCTCCCAGCCCAGACTCTTACCTACGAGCTGCTCTCCAAACCCACGGGCGCAATGATTGATGCCAGCGGCATCGTCCGGTGGACTCCGCCTGCGGCCAGCACCAATTTCTTCCAAGTCAAAGTCACTGACAACGGCTCCCCCGCCAGAAGTGCGACCAACAGTTTCTACATCATCGCGACGGAATTGGATGTCGTGATGGAAAATCACGCGCCGGTCCTGCCGGAATCCATGGTGTTTACCATTGTGAAGCTCAGTGAACTGGTGGTGACCAACACTGCCACGGACTCCGACTTTCCCGCTCAGATACTCACTTACGAATTGCTCACCAAACCTGATGGCGCGACCATCGACACCAATGGCATCGTCCGCTGGACTCCGCCGACGGCGAGCACGAATTATTTCCGGACCAAAGTCACTGACAACGGTTCTCCGGTTAAGAGCGCGACTAATTCCTTCTATGTCATCGTGACCGAGCCGGTGGTTGTTACCGAGAATCATGCCCCGGTTCTGCCGCCGACGGTGGTCCTCCGCGTTCCCAAGCTCGTCGAAGTGGTGGTCACCAACACTGCCACTGACTCGGACCTTCCGCCCCAGACCCTCACCTACGAGCTGCTCTCCAAACCCACGGGTGCAACCATTGACGCCGACGGCATCGTCCGGTGGACTCCGCCTGCGGCCAGCACCAATTTCTTCCAAGTCAAAGTCACTGACAACGGCTCCCCCGCCAGAAGTGCGACCAACAGTTTCTACATCATCGCGACGGAATTGGATGTCGTGATGGAAAATCACGCGCCGGTCCTGCCGGAATCCATGGTGTTCACCATCGTGAAGCTCAGTGAACTGGTGGTGACCAACACCGCCACGGACTCCGACCTTCCCGCTCAGATACTCACTTACGAATTGCTCACCAAACCTGACGGCGCGACCATCGACACCAATGGCATCGTCCGCTGGACCCCGCCGACGGCGAGCACGAATTATTTCCGGACCAAAGTCACTGACAACGGTTCTCCGGTTAAGAGCGCGACCAATTCCTTCTATGTCATCGTGACCGAGCCGGTGGTTGTTCCCGAGAATCACGCCCCGGTTCTGCCGCCCACGGTGGTCCTCCGCGTTCCCAAGCTCGTCGAAGTGGTGGTCACCAACACTGCGATTGACTCGGACCTTCCGGCCCAGACCCTCACCTACGAGCTGCTCTCCAAACCCACGGGCGCAATGATTGATGCCAGCGGCATCGTCCGGTGGACTCCGCCTGCGGCCAGTACCAATTTCTTCCAAGTCAAAGTCACTGACAACGGTTCCCCCGCCAGAAGTGCAACCAACAGTTTCTACATCATCGCGACGGAATTGGATGTCGTGATGGAAAATCACGCGCCGGTATTGCCCGGGCCGGTGGTGTTCAGGATCGTGAAGCTCACGGAACTGGTCGTCACCAACACCGCCACGGACTCCGACCTTCCGGCTCAGGCACTCACCTACGAGTTGCTCACCAAACCTGATGGCGCGACCATCGACACCAACGGGATCGTCCGCTGGTTCCCGCCGACCGTGAGCACCAATTACTTTCAAGCCAGGGTGACTGACAATGGGTCGCCGGCGAGAAGCGCGACTAACTCTTTCTACGTCATAGTTACGGAGGCTCCGGTGGTTGTGGAAAACCACGCCCCGTTCCTGCCTCCCGCCATCGTCCTCCGTGTTCCCAAGCTTGTGGAGGTGGTGGTGACCAACACCGCGACGGATATTGATCTCCCAGCGCAGACGCTCACCTACGAACTGTTGTCCAAGCCCCTGGGGGCCACCATTGATGCCGGTGGCTTCGTCCGCTGGACGCCACCCGTCGCCAGCACCAATTTCTTCCAAGTCAAAGTAACTGACAACGGTTCGCCCGCCCGGAGCGCGACCAACGGTTTCTACATCATTGCGACGGAGTTGGATGTGGCGCAGGAAAATCACGCGCCAGTCCTGCCCGCCCCCGCTGTCTTCACGGTTGCGAAGCTCACCGAACTGGTGGTCACCAACGCCGCCACCGACGCCGACCTCCCGGTTCAAACACTTACCTACGAATTGCTCACCAGACCCGACGGTGCGACCATCGACACGAACGGCATCGTCCGGTGGACTCCGCCGACGGCGAGCACCAATTATTTCCAGATCAAAGTTACTGACAACGGTACTCCGGCGAAGAGCGCGACCAACTCCTTCTATGTCATCGTGACGGAGCCGTCCGGTGGCCCGGAGGACCACGCTCCGGTCCTGCCGCCCACGGTCGTGCTCCGCGTTCCCAAGCTCGCAGAAGTGGTGGTGACCAACACCGCGACGGATATTGATCTCCCTGCGCAGACGCTCACCTACGAGCTGGTGTCCAAGCCCACGGGCGCAACCATTGATGCCAATGGCGTCGTCCGCTGGACGCCGCCCGCCGCCGGGACCAATTACTTCCAAGTCAAAGTGACTGACAATGGTTCCCCCGCCCGCAGCGCGACCAATAGCTTCTATATCATCGCAACGGAGCTGGATGTCGTGGCCGAGAATCATGCCCCGATCCTGCCGCGTCCAACGGCCGTGACGGTGAGGAAGTTCACTGAGATGGTCTTTACCAACACCGCGATGGACTACGATCTCCCCGCCCAGACCATGACATACGAACTGCTCGCGCGCCCGGACGGCGCTACCATCGACGCTGACGGCATCGTCCGCTGGACGCCGACACTCAACCAGGGGCCGAGCACCAATCGCTTCCGCGTCAAAGTCACCGACAGCGGCATTCCCGCACGCAGCGCCACCAATGTCTTCTATGCCATCGTCACGGAGGGTAACACCGCGCCGGTGCTCTATGGCCGCTCCTCGCTCACACTGACTAATCCCGCGGTGTTATCCGAAATCTTCACCGCCTCCGACTCGGATACGCCGGTCAACACCCTGACCTTCAGTCTGGTTTCCGGGCCCGCGTGGCTCTCGTTCACGAAGACCGAAGAGAACCGCGCGCAACTCACCGGCACGCCGCCCGTGGTCACGGCCGAAACCCACGTCTCCGCCGTCCTCCAAGTCATGGATAACGGAACGCCGCCACTGGCGAAGCAACTGTATGTGAGAATTACGCTGCTCCCTGCGCCGACTGCGCCCGCCGCGTGTTTTGTCACCCGGCGGTTGCCGGCGGGCTATGAACCGGGCACCACGCTGGTGGTGAGCCTCCTCGTCAATCCGCCCGCCGGCACCACGGCCTATACCATCGCCGATGTCCCGCCCGCCGGCTGGACCATCGGCGCCATCAGTGCTGGAGGACAGGGTGAGACCGCTACTGGGGCGGTGAATTTCGGTCCCTTCACCGACGGGACCGCCCGCACCTTGACCTATGAAGTCACACCGCCCGCGACCGAAATCGGAACTAAGAACTTTGCTGGAATAACCTATCGCAACGGTACCTTCAGCGGTGTTTGCGGTGCGGACCTACTTACTCGGCTTCTGTATCATCCCGCGGACGCCAGTCCCGCCGACCTCCATCTTGCGGATGCCGAAGTCACCGCTTACGCCGCTGCGTGGAAATCCGGTGCGGCCTGGCCTATCGGTCCGAATCCCATCGAAGTCGCCTTTGTCACCCGCGCGGGCTATCTCTCCCGTAATGGTGACAGCTACGCAGTGAACTCGTTCGCGGCCCTGCCGCTCGCCTGGGTTCCGGCGGTCCATGTACCCGCGAATGTCAAGGTGCCCACCACCGGCACGACCGCGCCCACCGGGAAAGGTTGCTGGCGCTTACTGCCGCACAAGCTCGCGGTCGGCGCGGCCGCCACTGTTACTCTCATCGTGAATCCGGGTGCGACTGACTTTGCTTATGCCGTCGAGGAGACGCCGCCGCCTGGTTGGAGTGTCGGCGTCGTGACTGGCGGGGGCGCCTATGATGCCAATACGGGCCGCATTCGCTGGGGTCTCTTTCAAGATCAGACCTCGCGTACGCTCACTTATGAACTTACTCCCACCGGGGCGCTGGCTCCGTTCGCCGGCGTGGTATCCTACGATGGCACGAATCTTCCGATTGGTGGAGCGAGCCAGCCCGAGATCTTGCCCGCCATCACCGAGAGTGAGTTCGCACCCGTCACGCGGTTGCCTTCGGGTGAAGTGATCCTGCCCCTGGCCACGCGCGACGGAAGCATCACGGTCATCGAGTTTTCAGACGATCTCCGTGTCTGGACGCCCATTTGGACCAACACTCCCGGCAGCCAGCTCTTCCGCGAGCTGCCGCTCAACGTCCGGGCCGGTCGTTTCTACCGGTCCGTCGAGCAATAAGGATGGCGCGATCAATTTCTTGCGGTCTGTGTGGATTGTGAGCGCGGCGGGCCTTGCAAAACTGTGCGCCAAGACCCGCCGTGAAAAATTTCCCCCTCGAAGTAGCCATGCTTGGAGGCCGACATCTCCTGACGAGAAAAAGACGATGCCCCCATCCGCGTCGTGGAATCCGGCAGGGAGCAAGCAATTGGGCTCGGCTGCCAGCTCCATCTCGGCGCTCCTATTTTCCGCCCCTATTTCTCGGTCCTCGCGCGGGTGGAATACCGAGCCGAGGGGTAGCGAACCAACTTCTCCGCACTGCTACCTCGCCCCAAACGACCACCGCACGCTGAACGGCCAGTAAACGAAGAATGATTTTCCGATGACATTCTCGCGCGGCAGATCGCCCCAGCCGCGGGAGTCGAAGCTGTTCAGCGTGTTGTCACCCATCGCCATGTAGCGGTTGTGGCCGAGGGTCACTTCGGAAGTCGCGGTGGGAAAGATCGGCGCGAGGCCGGGCGCGGTCGTGTTGTTCACATGGCCGAAGTAGTGGTTCGGCTTTGGCTCGCTGCGGTTGAAGGTGTACACGCGCTCGAAGTGCGGCGTGGTGTTGTCGAGGCGCGTGCCGTTGACGACGAGATGGTTGTCGTCGCCGATGCGCAGCTTTTCATCCCCGAGACCGACGAGCCGTTTAATGTAGAACTGATCCTGCGGCATGTTCGGGTGCTGGATGCCCTTGGTCTCGAACACGATGATGTCGCCGCGCGTGGGCTTGCGGAAGTTGTAGGACATGCGGTCCACGAACAGATGGTCGCCGCTGGTGACGCGGAGCTTGATGATGTCCTCGCCGCGCTTGAAGGTCTGGCCCGGATGAAAGCCCGCGCGGCCCGGCAGGTTGTCGGGCGGAAACCAGACGGTGTAGGTGCGGCCGCCGACGAGGAGGTTCTGCTTCTTCACGAACGGCAGCAACATGACGGGCTGCTCGACATTCAACAGTTCGCCGTCCTCCTCGGCCGTGAGCTGATAGTAGGAGATGCCGCGGAACCACGAGTGCACAAACTGGGTGATGACCCCGGGAAGCTCGACGCCGGGTTTGCCGCGCAGGTCTTCGTGCGTGATGCCGTAGAGCGTCGGCTGCATCGAGCCGGTGGGGATCTTGAACGGTTGCAGGAAGAAGGTGCGGATGCCCATGGCCACGGCGATGGCCACGAGGATGACCTCGACGTTCTCGCGGATTGAGGCGTGGGGATAGGGTTTGAGCCACTTGGCGGCGACCTGTTCGAGGTTCTCCATTTTCGCCAGCAGCGCGGGCTTGTCGGCCTGGGCTTTCACGGCGGAATCGAGTTCGGCCATCGCGGCTTCCATCGCGGCGATGGCGGCCGGTGTGAGGATGTCGCGCTGGGAATTGAGCAGCTTGAGCGCGTGCTTGCGCATCTCGGTCGCGTGCCGGGCGGTGCGGGAACGGAGCCAGTAGAAAAGCATACGCCGGGACGCTCAGGCCTTGAGCACTTCGATGAAGGCTTCCTGCGGAATGTTGACCGAGCCGAACATTTTCATCTTCTTCTTACCTTCTTTTTGCTTCTCGAGGAGTTTGCGTTTGCGCGAAATGTCGCCGCCGTAGCACTTGGCCGTCACGTCCTTGCGCATCGCGCTGACGGTCTCGCGCGCGATGATTTTGCCGCCGATGGCCGCCTGAATCGCCACGGAGAACTGCTGCGAGGGGATGACTTCCTTGAGCTTGGCCGCCAGCGCGCGTCCGCGGCTCTCGGCCTTGGAGCGATGCACCAGGCACGAGAAGGCGTCCACCGGCTCCATGTTCACCAGCATGTCCAGCTTCACCATGTCCGCCTCCTGATAGCCGATCTCCTCGTAGTCCATCGAGCCGTAGCCGCGGGTCATGCTTTTGATGCGGTCATGGAAGTCGATGAGGATTTCGTTCAACGGCAGCTTGCTGGTGATCATCACCCGGCGCGCGTCCAGCGTCTCGGTGTGCTCGGCGCTGCCGCGTTTTTCGGAGAGCAACGCCATCATGTCGCCGATGTTTTCATTGGGACAAATCACGAACGCCTCGACCATCGGCTCCTCGATTTTCAGGATGTAATTCACGGCCGGCATGAACGCCGGGTTGTCGATCTCTTTGACCGTGCCGTCGGTGAAAGTCACCTTGTACACCACGCTCGGATAGGTGGTGATGATGTCCATCCCGTACTCGCGCCGCAGCCGTTCCTGCACAATCTCCAGATGCAGCAGGCCGAGGAAGCCGCAGCGGAAACCGAAGCCCAGCGCGACCGAGCTTTCGCTCTGGTACACGAACGCCGAATCGTTCAGTTGGAGCTTCGAGAGGTTGACCTTCAGATGCTCGTAGTCCGAGGTGTTGATGGGATAAATCCCGCTGAACACCATCGGATGAATCTCCTTGAAACCGGGCAGTTCCGGGGAGGGATGCCGCGCGTCGGTGATGGTGTCGCCCATCTTCACTTCGGCGGGACTCTTGATGTTCGCCGTGATGTAGCCGGTCTCGCCGAGTTGGAGTTTCTCGCGGACGTAGGGCTTGGGATTGAAGCTGCCGACCTCCTTGATTTCGACGGTTTTTCCCGAGTGCAGGAGCTTCACCATCATGCCCGCGCGCAGTTCGCCGTTGAAGACGCGCACATGCGACACCACGCCTTTGTAGGTGTCGAAGTACGAGTCAAACACCAGCGCCTGCAAACTGGGCGCGCCGGTGGCTTTCGGGGCCGGGACGCGTTTCACGACCGCCTCGAGGATGTCCTCGATGCCGATGCCTTCCTTGGCGCTGGCGAGTACGGCGAGTTCCTTCGGGATGGCGATGATGTCCTCGAGTTGCTGCAAGGTCTGCGGAATGTCCGCGTGCGGGAGGTCGATCTTGTTGATCACCGGGATGACCTCGAGGTTCAGTTTCATCGCGAGGTGGACATTGGCGACGGTCTGCGCCTCGACGCCCTGGGCGGCGTCGATGATGAGCAGCGCGCCCTCGCAGGCGGTGAGGCTGCGCGAGACCTCGTAGGCGAAATCGACGTGTCCGGGGGTGTCGATGAGATTCAGTTCGTACACTTCGCCGTCCCGGGCGGTGTAGAGCATCGTGACCGGATGCGCCTTGATGGTGATGCCCCGTTCCTTTTCCAAATCCATGGCATCGAGCAACTGCTCCTTCATGTCGCGCGTGGCGATGGTGCCGGTGCGATGCAGCAACCGGTCGGAGAGCGTGGTCTTCCCGTGATCGATGTGGGCGATGATGCTGAAATTACGAATGTGCGCGGCGTCCATTAGACTTGAGGCGGATAAACGAACAAACCGCGACAGCCAGCTGGCCCCCGCGGCGTTTCGACTCTTCCGCAAATTAAACCGCGCGCACGATACGGGCGTTCCCCTTGAATGAAAGGGCAATTTTGGCGGGCGGATTCCGCGGGGCGCATGACAGAATTCTTCAGTCACGCCGCGAGGGCCAGGCAGTCGTTGCGGGCGCTGTGAGCATTGAGGCGTTCTTTCCAGAACGCCGCGAGTCGGCGGCTGGCGTGGAGGCAGCGCAGCGCCA